>NZ_JBFBNR010000058.1:0-41647 GCF_040687675.1 Kitasatospora sp. NPDC056731 | reverse complement strand
GGGGCCCAGGGTGCCGAAGGGTTCGATGGTGGTGGCGCCGACGAGCAGGGCGGAGGTGGTCAGGTGGGCCAGGGTGCGGGTGCCGCTGGTGAGGTGGGTGGTGAGGGCCAGGCGGGTGCCGCGGGCTTCGCGGCGGGCGGCGGTGACGGTGACGTCGATGTCGACGTGGGTGCCGGCGGTGAGGGGGTGGTGGGTGTGGATCTCCTGGGCGAGGTGGACCACGCCGGTGAAGCCGGCATCGCCCGTGGTCAGGGTGGTGACGGTGTGCTGGGCGAGGGTGTGGGCGAGGACGAAGGGGTGGGCGGGGGCGGCGGCGCCGTCCGGGGCGGGGGGCAGGCCGGTGCGGGCGGCGGTGCGGTAGGCGGCCAGGGCGTCGGCGGTCACGGTGGTGCTGGTGCGGGCGGTGTGGGCGGGCCCGGTCGCCGTAGCGGTCGCGGTCGCCGTCGCGGTCGCGGGTGTGGTCGCGGGTGTCGTGGTCATAGCGGGGTCACCACCAGGGTCGAGTTGTGGCCGCCGAAGCCGAACGAGTTGGACAGGGCCGCGCCCGCGCGGATGGGGCGGGCGGTGCCGTGGACGACGTCGAGGTCCAGGCCCTGTTCGGTGTGCTCGTGGTTGGCGGTGGGAGGGGCGAGGCGGCTGTTCATGGCCTGCACGGCGGCGATCAGCTCGACGGCGCCGGCGGCGCCGATGAGGTGGCCGATGGAGCCCTTGGTGGAGGTGACGGGCACGCCGTGCGGGCCGAAGACGGTGCGCAGCGCGGCGGCTTCGGCGCGGTCGTTGTGCACGGTGGAGGTGCCGTGGGCGTTGACGTGGGCGATGTCGGCGGGGGTGAGGCCGGCGTCGGTGAGGGCGGCGCGCATGGCGGCGACGGCGCCGGCGCCGTCGGGGCGGGGGTTGGAGAGGTGGTAGGCGTCGGCGCTGGAGCCGTAGCCGGCGAGGAGGGCGTAGGGGGTGCGGTGGCGGGCGCGGGCGTCGGCGAGGCGTTCGAGGACGAGGAAGCCGGCGCCTTCGCCCATGACGAAGCCGTCGCGGTCGGTGTCGAAGGGGCGGCTGGCGCGGGCGGGGTCGTCGTTGCGCTGGGAGTGGGCGCCGAGGTTGCCGAACGCGGCGAGGGTGACGGGGGTGAGGGTGGCTTCGCAGCCGCCGGCGATGACGATGTCGGCGCGGCCGGTTTCCAGGAGGAGGGCGGCGTGGCCGATGGCGTCGGCGCTGGAGGCGCAGGTGGTGGCGATGGTCAGGGCGGGGCCGGTCCAGGCCAGGCGCATGGCGATCTGGGCGGCGGCGGCGTTGGGCATGGTGACCAGGGGCATCAGGGGGCTGACGCGCAGGGGTCCGGCGGTGGTGAAGAGGGCGGATTCGCGGTCGCTGGTGGTGCGGCCGCCGACCGCGTTGCCGACGACGATGGCGCTGCGGCCGGGGTCGGGTTCGGGGGCGCCGGCGTCCTGGTGGGCGGCGAGGGCGGCGAGGGTGCCGTAGTGGGCGAAGGGGTCGAGGCGGCGGGCGTCCTTGGCGGGGACGGGGCTGTTGTCGGGCAGGTCGGTGACGCGGCAGCCCAGGCGGACCCGGTGGCGGGCCAGGGCGGGGTCGGTGAGGGCGGTGGCGGTGGGGGTGCCGGTGCTGACGGTGTGCCAGAACGCGTCCGGGGTGTGGCCGGCGGGGCTGACGACGCCCAGGCCGGTGACGGCGATGGGGGGCCGGGTGGGGCGGGCTGCCATGGTCTTGTCCTTTCCGGGCGTTGGGGGCCGGCGCGGGCCTTCCCAGGTGGGGCGGGGCCGGGGGCCGGCGGGCCTTCCTGGGTGGGCCGGGGGCCGGCTCGGTCAGATGAGGCCGGTCTGGGCGGCGGCGGTCAGGAAGGCGTCGGCGGCGAAGTCGATGTCGGCGGCGGTGTGGCGGGCGGTGACGGCGATCCGCAGCCGGGCCAGGTCGTTGGGCACGGCGGGGGTGACGACGGGCAGGCCGATGACGCCGGCCTTGCGGCAGGCGGTGGCGTAGTCGTAGGCGGCGTCGTCGGAGCCGGCGATGACGGGCAGGACGGCGGTGGCGGAGTCCATGGTGGAGATGCCGGCGTCGTTGAGGCGCCGGCGCAGGCGCTCGGCCTGGACCTGGATGTGGGTGACGCGTTCGGGTTCGCGGCGCAGGATCCGCAGGGACTCCAGGGCGGCGCCGGTCTGGGCGGGGCCGAGGGCGGCGGAGAACAGGAACGGGCGGGCGGCGTAGCGCAGGTGGCCGATCAGTTCGTGGCTGCCGGCGACCCAGCCGCCCATGGAGGGGATGGCCTTGGAGAGGGTGCCGAGTTTGATGTCGACGCGGTGGCGGTAGCCGAAGTGCTCCTCGATGCCGCCGCCGGTTTCTCCGATGACGCCCAGGGCGTGGGCCTCGTCGACCATCAGGAGGGCGTCGTGGGCGTCGCAGACCGCGCGCAGTTCGGGCAACGGGGCGATGTCGCCGTCCATGGAGTAGACGCTGTCGACGATGACCAGGCGCACGCCGGTCGGGGAGGCGGCCTTGAGGCGGCGTTCCAGGTGGTCGACGTCGTTGTGGCGGAAGCGGGTGACGGTGGCGCCGGAGAGGCGGCAGCCGTCGACGATGCTGGCGTGGTCGTACTTGTCGATCAGGACGGTGTCGCCCTGGCCGACCAGGGCGCCGACGGTGCCGACGTTGGCGGCGTAGCCGGAGCCGAAGACCTGGGCGCGTTCGCGGCGGGCGAAGCGGGCGACCTCGGCTTCCAGTTCCTCGTGCAGCGGGATGGTGCCGGCCAGGGCGCGCACGCCGTGGTTGCCGGTGCCGTAGACGTCGACGGCGGCCTTGGCGGCGGCCACCACGCGTTCGTCTCCGGCCAGGCCCAGGTAGCTGTAGCCGGACATCATGAGCAGGCGCTCGCCGTCCAGGTCGCAGTAGGCGCTGTCGCGTTCCATGGTGTAGGCGACGAAGCTGTTGCGGCGTGAGGGGTCGGACTCCAGCGCGGCCACGCGGTCCAGGGTGGCGGCGAGCTTCGGCTCCAGGCGGTCCCATGCTCCGGTGGCGTTCACGTGCGGGTCTCCTTCTCGGCGGGGCGCGGCGGGCGCGCGGCGGTTTTGCCGTGCGGTTTGCCGTCGGTTTGCCGCCGGTTGTCCGTCGGCTGTTCGGCGGTTCGTCGTCGGCTTGTTCCGGATTGTTTTCGGTATTTCCCGGCGCGGGGGCGGGTGGTGGTGCTGGGGTTTCCTCCCGGGATAGTCCCGGGGCTTTTACGGGTGGTGCCCGGCGCAGGGGGTGGGTGGTGTTTCTCGAAGCCTTCACGCGGGGTGCTCAAGGATGACTACATTTCTACGGCAGGATGCGCAAGGCGTCCGCAATAGCCGTGTTCTCGGCCTGCGGTAACGCTCTGACGTGCAGAAACCCTGCGTCCACGACGCATGGACCGGCCGGTGGGTATGTTTTGTCGACCAGTGTTGACACCGTGTGATGCGCCGAATGTATGGTCGAAATCCGCCGAAACCGAACGGCTGGTAGGCGGAATTTCCGGTCCAGGTTTCCCACGCCGTCGGCCCGGCGTCACGGGCCGTCGGCTCCGCTTTGGCTCAAGGGGGTTGGAGCACGTTGAACGGCTTCCGGGAAGACAGTCCGTCCGGCAGATCGGGGACATTCTCATGCTGATCCGCCTGACAGGACTTGTGACGATCGAGCACGACCGCGGCGCCCCGCAGCACCTGTCCAGCGCCCAGGCCCAGGTGGCGTTCGCCCGCCTGGTCCTGGAACGCTCCGCCGGCACCAGCCGCGACCAGCTGGCCGACACCATCTGGCCCGACGGCCTGCCCGACACCTGGGCCTCCGCGCTGCGCAGCGTGGTCTCGCGGGTGCGGGCCTTCGTCGCCTCCCCCGGCCAGGGCCCGGGCGCCACCCCGCTGATCGCCCAGGGCGGGCGCTACGTCCTGCGGCTGCCCGCGGACGCGGCGGTGGACCTGGAGGCCGCCGCCAGCGCGGTCGGGGAGGCCGGGGAGGCGTACGCGGCCCGCTCCTACGCGGTGGCGCAGCAGTTGGCCGCGGGTGCGATCGCCAACCTGCGCGGTGCGTTCCTGCCCGACCACGAGGGCGAGTGGGCGGGCGGGGTGCGCGAGCACGTGGAGGAGCTGCGGATGTCCGCGCTGGAGACGGCGAGCCTGTCGGCCTCGGCGCTGGGCGAGGAGCACCACGCGCTGCGCTGGGCCGACGAGGCGGTGCGCCGCGCCCCGTTCCGCGAGAGCGCCTACCGCTGCCGGATGGAGGCGCTGGCCGCGGCCGGCAACCGGGCCGAGGCGCTGCGCTGTTACCAGCAGCTGCGCCGGGTGCTGGCGGAGGAGCTGGGCATCGACCCGGCCGCCGAGACCCAGGAGCTCTACCTGGCGCTGCTGCGCTCCCCCGCTCCCGTCGCGCCCGCTCCGGCGGTGGTGCGGCCGGTGGACCCGGTGCTGATGGGGATCTTCGAGCCGCTGGCCCTGGCCCGGCTGGCGCGCCCGGCCGGGCCGCCGGTGCGCGCGGCCTGACGGCCTGTCGTCGTGGCGGGCGGCCCCCGACGCTGAGGGGGCCGCCCGCCCGCGTGCGCGCACGGGGGCGGGCGGGGGCGCGGGGGTCGCGGGCGCGCCGGGGCGGGCGCGCGCGTGTTGCGGAGGTGTTGCGGTGGGCGTGGCGCACGGCGCGCTCGTAGTAGCGTCGAGGCGCGAAGTCGCGCACGCCGCGCGGCTTTTACCGAACCGGGACGGGGGTCGAGCGTTGGGAAGGGGTGGTGGGTGTGGGACGGGCACGCGTGGCGGCGCGGGTGATCGTGCACCCTGGTGTGGAGGACCTCAGGGTCCAGCAGGTGTTGGAGGCACTCGCGGACCCTGCCCGCAGATCGGTGGTGCGCCGGCTGGCCCACGCGGGCGCCGCGCTGAGCTGCGGCTCCTTTGACCTTCCGGTCTCCCGCTCCACCTCGACGCACCACTTCAACGTGCTGCGCCAGGCCGGACTGCTGCACCAGTACTACGTCGGCACCACCAAGATGAACTCGCTGCGCGCCGAGGAGTTGGAGGGCCGTTTCCCGGGCCTGCTGTCGGCGGTGGTCGCCGCCGCCGATGCCGAGGCCCGCACGGCGCCCTGAGCGGGCCGGCCCGTCCCGCGGCCGGCGGCCGTGGGGCGGGCCGGTTCTGGAAGGCTCGGCCCTGGTGGGGTCAGTGGGGTCAGTTCTGGACGGTGAGGACGATCTTGCCGACCTGGGTGCCGGCCTCCAGGTAGCGGTGGGCCTCGGCGATCCGGTCGAGGCCCTCGAAGACCCGGTCGACGGCGGGGGTGAAGGAGCCGTCGGCGAGCCCGGCGGTGACGAAGGCCTGCGCGCGGCGCAGCCGTTCGTCGTCGCGGGTCACCTCGTGCATCGAGTAGAAGCGGCTGGTGACGGGGGCGAAGGTGTCCTGGCCGGGCAGGGGGGTGTCGCGGGGGTCGAGGCGGCCGTAGACGATCAGGCGGCCGCCGGGGGCGATGGTGCGGGCGAGGGTGAGGACGCCGGGGCCGGCGACGGGGTCGAAGACGGTGCGCACGCCGGTGCCGGCGGTGATGGCGTCCACGCGGGCCACCAGGTCCTCCTCGCCGGTGATGATCACGTCGGCGGCGCCGGCGTCCAGGAGTTGCTGCTTCTTGGCGCGGGTGCGGGTGGTGGCGATGGGGACGGCGCCCAGGCGGCGGGCGGTGCGGATGGCGGCCAGGCCGGTGCCGGAGGCGGCGGCGGTGAGCAGGACGTGGTCGCCGGGGCGCAGGTGGCCGTCCTCGGCGAGGGCGCCGTAGGCGGTCAGGTAGGGCATCCACACGGCCGTGCCCTGCACGTCGGTGAGGCCGGCCGGGTGGTGGACGACGGCACGGGCGGGCACGAGGGCGTGGGTGCGGTAGACGCCGTAGTCGTTCTGGGAGAAGGCCGGGACGGTGTCGACCCGGTCGCCGGCGGCGAAGCCGGTGACGCCCTCGCCGAGGGCCTCCACGGTGCCGGCGGCCTCGTAGCCGGGGGTGGCGGGCAGTTTGGGCTCGTCGAGGTAGGCGCCGGCGCGGAAGAGGGCCTCGGCGCGGTTGAGGCCGATCGCGCTGACGCGGATGAGCAGTTCGCCGGGGCCGGGCACGGGGACGGCGGCGGCTCGCACGGTCAGGACCTCCGGTCCTCCGGTGCGGTCGAAGACGACGGTCCTGGACATGGCGTAACTCCCCTGCTGCGGCGGGCCGGTGGCGGTGTGGCGTGCGGTGCGGCGTGCGGCGTGGCGTGCGGTGCGGCCACTTACGTAACCCGGTGCGCGGGGAACTGTCAAACTTCGACTGGTCTCGGAATAGGGGGCGGTCGGCGGGCGTTGACGGTGAGTTGACCCTGCGTCAGGCCAGGGGCCGTGCGGGCTGCGGGGGCGGGTGGGAACCCGGCATGGCGGCGGGCGGGCGGTGTTCGTATCCTTCGGCGGATGAACGCCTTCGCGCCGCCGCACGAACCGCCGCACGAACCGTACGGGTCCTCGGGCCGGGACTGGGCCGCCACGCTGCGCTGGGTGGAGCAGGGCCTCCCCCCGGGCCACCGGGTGCGGTCGGTGACGGGCCTGCGCGGCGGCTGGACGTCGCGGATGCGGCGCCTGGACGTCGGCCCGGAGGCAGGCCCGGTCCCGGGCGGGTACGGGCTGGTGCTGCGTTCGTTCGTCAAGCCGTTCTACCTGCGCCACGCGCCCGCCCTGCTGACCCGTGAGGCCGGCGTGCTGCGGCTGCTCGCGGACGGCGGCGTGCCGGCGGCGCGGCTGCACGCCCTGGACGCGGCGGGCGAGTTCTGCGACCACCCGTCGCTGGTGATGTCGCTGCTGCCGGGCGGCGTGCGGGTGGCGCAGGACGGCGACGTGGAGCGCCGCGCGGACCTGCTGGCCGGTCAGCTGGCCGCCGTGCACGCCCTCGCGGTGGCGCCGGGCGAGCGACCCCGCGCCTTCGAGGCGTGGACGGCCCCGGAGCGGGTGCGGGTGCCCGGGGCCACGGCGCGTCCCGGGGTGTGGCGGCGGGCGGTGGACGTGATCCGCCGCGAGGTGCCCGCGTACCGGCCGTGCTTCCTGCACCGCGACTTCCACCCCGGCAACGTGCTGTTCACCGGGCAGGGCGCCGCGCTGGCCGTCAGCGGGGTCGTGGACTGGGTGGAGACCTCCTGGGGCCCGGCCGACCTGGACGTGGCCCACTGCTCCACCGCCCTGGCCCTGCTGCACGGCGTGGACACCGGCCTGGACTTCGCCGCCCGCTACCTGGCGGCCGGCGGCACGCTGGAGGCCGACCCGGGCGCGCACCTGTACTGGCGGCTGCTGGACGCGCTGGCGTTCGCCCCGGACGCGGAGAAGGTCGCCGTGCCGTGGCGGGAGCTGGGGCGCGGCGACCTGACGCCGGCCCTGCTGGGCCGGCGCCTGGAGGACTACCTGGAGGCGCTGCTCGACCGGTACGCCTGAGCGCCGCCCTGCGCCCGTTTGCCGGTGGGCGGTTCAGGTGGGTGGTTCAGGAGGCCGGTTCGCCGTCGAGGAAGGCGGCGATCAGGGCCTGGGGGGTGTCGTCGCCGTTGAGGAGCTCGTGCATGTGCACGCCCTCGGAGGCGGCCTCGGCGCTGCGGGGGAACATGGTCCGCTCGTACGCGGCGAGGGCGGCCTCGGTGTCGCCGGGGTGCGCGGCCAGGGCCTGGCCGAGTTCGGCGCCGTCGAGCATGGCGAGGTTGGCGCCCTCGCCGTTGGGGGCGGTGAGGTGGGCGGCATCGCCCAGCAGGGTCACCCCCGGCACCCGGTCCCAGCGGTGGGCGATCGGCAGGGTGTAGTGGGGGCGCAGGACCGGGGCGGTGTCGCCGTCGGTGATCAGCGCGGTGAGTTCCGGTGCCCAGCCGTCGAACTGTGCCGCGATGCGGGCGCGTGCCGCGGCGGGGTCGGCGAAGTCGACGGCGGCGAACCAGTCCTGCGTCCTGGTGAGCATCACGTAGGTGTGCAGGGTGTCGCCGCTCTCCCGGTGGGCGAAGATCTCCGCGCCCGGCGAGGGCGCCATCATCGACCCGCCGCCGACCGCCTTCGCGGCGGCGGGGTGGCGGGTGTCGGCGTCGAACAGGTAGGTCTCGACGGACGACGTGCCGGTGTACTCGGGGGTGGCGGCGGACAGCAGCGGCCGCACCCGGGACCACGCGCCGTCCGCGCCGACCAGCAGGCCGGTGACGGCGGTGGCGCCGTCGGCGAACGCCACCTCGTGGCGGCCGGCGCCCAGGGCGCGGACGCCGGCGGCCTTGCGGCCCCACCGGACGGTGCCGGCCGGGAGCGAGTCGAGCAGCATCTGCCGCAGTTCGGCGCGCTGCACCTCGGGGCGCCCGCCCGTGCCGTCGTCGGCCTTGTCGAGCAGGACGCTCCCGTCCCGGTCGAGGATCCGCATCGCCTGGCGGCCCTCCAGCACGAGGGCCTCGAACTCCTCCATCAGGCCGGCCGCCCGGACGGCGAGCTGCCCGTTGTAGTCGTGGATGTCGAGCATCCCGCCCTGCGCACGCGCCGCCGGCGAGGCCTCCGCCTCGTAGACCGTGGACGCGATGCCGTGCAGGTGCAGGACCCGGGCCAGGGTCAGCCCGCCGAGTCCGGCGCCGATGATCGTGATGTCGGTGGTCATGGTGGTTCCCTGTCTGTCGCACGCCTGCCGGATGGGCACCCGGCCTGTCCCCGGAAAGCTCCCAGGGCCCACCGGCACGCCACTGACAGGCCACCGGCACCCGGCTCACACCCCCGGCATCCGGCCGTCACCGCGCCCGCGTTGGACCGTCATGAGAATCATCGAGAATCACGCCTTCCGGAGCGCCGGTTGAGGCCGATCATGGGAGGACCTTCCTGTCCGCCGTCGAGAGGAACAGCCATGGCAAGGCGGCTGCGCGTCATCGGTAGCACCTCGGGTGTCGGCGACTGCCCGACGCTGTACGAGGACGTGGACACCGGCGAGGTGGTCGTGCAGGGGTACGCCGTGACGGACCCCGAGGACGTGGCGCAACTCATGCACGTGAAGGACGCCGCCCGCGTACACCCGGTCCGTCGCGGGAATTCGCCCGTCCCCGTCCCCCGCTGAAACAACACCCCCGAAAGCCGTCCCGCCAGAATTGCGGCCCGGATGGTGACCATGATCAGGAGGCCTGTGATGCCGTCGAGCGTGCCCGACTTCGCCGAGCTGCTCGGGCGGTGCCGGCGGTCCGCCGTCCATCTGGAGCTGCGGGACTCCTACGCCCCGACGGAGCGGTTCGAGGCGTGGCGGCGCGGCGAGCGGATCGACTGGGAGGACCGCGGGTCCTGGTGGCATCCCTATGACCAGTTGATCACGGACACGGTGGCCCGGGGTGTGGCCGTGCGCCGGGCCCGGGTCGTCTCCGAGCCCGTGTCCGCGTACATCCGGTGGGAGCACTACGTCACCCACGCCAACGTCACGGCGGGTGAGGAGGTCCGCTGGCTGCCCCGGCGGCGGGCCACGGGCATCCCCCTGCCGGGCAACGACTTCTGGCTGTTCGACGGCGCGCTGCTTCGGGTGCACCACTTCTCCGGCGACGGCGCGGTGGTCGAGGACGAGATCACCGAGGACCCGCAGACCGTCAAGCTGTGCGCCACCGCGTTCGAAGCGGTCTGGGAGCGAGCGGTCCCGCACCACCTGTACGGAATCTGACGAAGGCCGGCCTCCGTGCCCGCGCACCCCTCTGCGAGCGTCCAGCAGGCCCGCGAAGCCCTGGCCGGCCGGCTCAGACGGTGGCGGGCGGTGCGTCCTGCGCCTGCGGCGCCGGGGCGGCGGTGGGGATGGGGGTGGCGGGGCCCAGGCGGCGGCGGAGCAGGACGGCGGCCAGGGCGGCGAGGGCGAAGCCCGCTCCGGCCCAGGGCAGGTGGCGGGCGCCGGCGGTGGAGACGACGAGGCCGCCCACCGCGCTGCCGGCGGTGATGCCCAGGTTGGAGAAGGAGATGAACAGGCTGTTGCCGAACTCGGGTGCGTCCTGGGCGTCGCGGGCCAGCCAGCTCTGGCTGACGACGAGTCCGCCGGAGTGCACCGCGCCCCAGAGCAGGACGCCGGCGGTCATCGGCGCGGGCCAGGGGCCGATCGCGTAGAGCAGGGCGTAGAGGAGGACGTAGAGGGCGGGGAAGGCGGTGACGGTGCGCAGGAGGTCGCGTTCCAGGAGGCGGCCGAAGAGGAGGTTGCCGAGGACCATGACGATCCCGAAGGCCATCAGCGCGGCGCCCACCAGGGAGGCGCTCAGGCCGGTGACGCGTTCCAGGTATTCGGCGAAGTAGCCGTAGACGGAGAACATCGCGGCGAACACGCACACGACGGCGAGGACGGACAGCCACAGCCGGCCCCGGCGCAGGATGGCCAGCTGGCCCCGGTAGGAGGGGCGCCGGCCGGCGGGCGCTGCGGGGGTGGCGGGGGTGGCGGGGGTGGCGGGCAGGAGGAGCAGGACGCCCAGGCAGGCCAGCAGGTTGACGCCGGCGCCGAACCAGAACGCGGCGGCCAGGCCCGCGTGTTCGGCGAGGTAGGAGGTGAGCGGCACGCCGAAGGCGAAGCCGAGGGTGACGCCGGCGAAGACGGTGGTGGCCGCCCGGGTGGCGCGGTGTGCGGGGACCAGGTTGGCGGCGGTGGTGAGGGCGACGGCGAAGAAGACGGGGTGGAAGAGCGCGGGCAGGATCCGGAAGGCGAACATCACGGCGAAGTCGTCGGTGAGCGCGTACACGGCGTTGGAGAGCGCGAAGACGGCCAGGGCGCCCGCCAGGACGGCCTTGCGGCGCAGGCCGGAGGCTAGCAGGGTGCCGAACGGCCCGGTGGCGGCGACCACGAGGGCGAAGACGCCCACCAGCCAGCCGGCGGCGGAGGGTGTGACGCCGAGGTCCTCGGAGATGCGGGGCAGGACGCCGACGACGCCCATCTCGGTGGTGATGATCCCGAACACTCCCAGGGAGAGGGTCAGGACGGCGGGGCCGGTCCTTGCCATGTGCTGCCTCCGTCCGCCCGGTGCGCGGGGTGTGCGGGCGCACGGCACCCGCCCCCCACGCACGGGGCTACAAATCTAGATAGTTAGATGGAATGGGGCGAAAAGGAAGGGCGCAGCCCGGGCCGCCCCGGCGGGGGCGGTGGGGTGCGCCCCTGAGGGGCGGAGCGTCAGAGTTCGTCGCGGGCGTAGGCGGCGAACGCGGCGATCGTCTCCTCGTCGCGGCGGTAGAAGGTCCACTTGCCGACGCGTTCGGACACCAGCAGTCCGGCGTCGCGCAGGATCTGCAGGTAGCCGGAGACCACGGACTGGGCGAGCCCGGACTTCTCCCGGATGTCCGTCACGCACACGCCGATGTGGAAGCCCACGCCGCGTTCGCGGTAGTAGTCCTCGTCGAAGTAGCGCTCGGGCGTCTTGAGCCAGCGCAGGAAGTCCGCCCGCGCCGGATTGGCGAGCGCCTTGTGAACGGCCAGCGGATCCACCGCGCGCTCCCTTCGCCCGACCCTCGACCAGATGACGTATCCAATATTCTAGATGTGAAGAAGCGTGTCAACCCGGGCCGGGCGGGCCGACACGGGCCTGCCCGCCTGCGCCTAGGATCGGCCGGTGCACCGGAGGAATCTGACAGCGGCCGACGGCGAATCCTGGGGCGGCCTGGGCCTGGAGCTCCCCCCTGCCACCGAGCCGGGGCTGCGGCCGCGGACGGCGAACGGGAACCTGATCGTCCTGTCGCAGGGTCCGCGGGTGGTGCTCACCGGCAGGATCGACGACGACCGGTGCGGCGTCGAGTACTCCCGCACGGACCACTACCGCTCCCCCATCGCCCCCCTGCGGGCCGCCGAGGCGCGCGCGGTCGCCGAGGCGTGCTCGGTCGCCAAGGCGTGCGCGGTCACCGAGGCACGCGCGGTCGCCGGACCGGGAGGGCCGTCCTGGTACGCCCGCTGGGCGCACCGCTTCGCCGGCGCCCTGCACGCCCGCGCCGCCGGCCCGCTCCACGAGGGGCGGTGGGTGCTCTCCCCGCGGCTCGCCCGCCAGGGGATGGCACCGGCCGCAGGCGGGCCGGGCGGCCAGTGGCGTTCCCTGCTGCTCGACGGCCATCCCGACGGCTACATCGACTGGTTCGACGGCTCGTGGCGGGTCATGCCGTTGCGCCGGATGCCGCCACCCGACGACCCCCGGGTGAAGGCCTGCCGCAAGCAGGCCCGGGAGGGCATCCTGGCGCCCGTCCTGCTCTGGTGGTTCAGCGGGCTCAACTGCCATGTGGTCCTGGACGGCCACGCCCGCCTCGGCGCCGCCATCGCCGAGAACCGCGAGCCGGCGGTACTGGTGCTGTCCCGCGCACCGTCCCGGGAGCAGACCGGGGCCCGGACGGACAGAGCCCTGTCGGCCTACCGCCTCACCATGTCCCTCCTGGACGGTCCGCATCCGGTGACGGACCGCCAGGGCCTGGCCGGGGCGGCGGGCCGCCTGCTCGCCGCCCAGCTGCACAGCCTCAAGGCCGACTACGCGCCCACCCGCGCATGGCCGGTGCCGTCAGGCCCACCCGCCCGGCACCGGCCGGTGCCGTGAGGCGCCGAAACGACGTGGCGCCCGGGCACCGCCCTGCCGCAGGATCGGCCCCGTGGAAACGGTGATGCAGTGGGTCCGCACGTCATGGACCGGACAGTCCCGGGGCGGACCCGAAGCCGCCCGGCGCAACGCGGCCCCGACCGCCTTCTTGCTGCCGCCCGGCTCACCGCCCCTCGTCCACGAGGTCCGGATGCACGAGGCCGACGGCTTCCGGCCCCGCTCCCTGACGCACGAGAGCACACCCGGCTCCCGCACGGACACCGGCGTGCTCCTCCAGGAGGCCGGCCACCTGCTGCGGGTCCAGCTCGTCGCGACGCCCTTCGGCATGCCGCGCCGACGGCGCCGCCCCCCGGCACTGCGCCTGGCCCGCGGGCAATGGCTGCGCTGGCAGATCAACTACCGCTTCGCCCACGCGCACGACGGCGCGTGGACCTACCGGCTCGACACGCTCAACATCGCCCACGGCCCGGCACCTGCCGACCTCTTCCTGGGCACCCCCACCCTGCGCGTCAGCGAACTCGCCGCCCTGCGCTGACCGCACGCCGCCCGACGCGGGGCCGCGATCCTGCGCGCACCGGCTCCGCGCGGCACCGGCCGTTCCCGCCAGGGGCCTTGGCGGACTCACGGCGCAGGCGCGGCGCTAGGGTGGGGCGGTGAACTCGCTGCCGGAAGACCTCTCGCCCCTGGCCGGCGACGACGACCGCGACACGGCCGTGCAACGCCTGCAAGAGGCGTACAGCCAAGGGCGCATCTCCCACGAGGAGATGGACGAACGCCTCGACCAGGCGCTCACCGCCAGGACGCAGGGCGCACTCGCGCGGTCCCTGGCCTCGCTCCCCGAGCCGGGCGCGGGCACCGAGACGACGATCGGCGCCGCCACGGGACGCATCCGGCGCAGCGGCGCCTGGCGGGTGCCCCGGACGCTCAAGGTCGCCTCCGCGCTCGGCAGGGTGCACCTGGACCTGTCCCGGGCGGTCTTCGAGCACCCGGTCGTCGACATCGAACTGCAACTCGGCACCGGCGGCGCCAGGATCACGGTGCCCCACGACGCGGTCGTCGACATCGAGGGCATGCACGCCGGCTGGAAGGAGGCCCGCTACAAGCCCCCGCGGCACCCCACCCCCGGCGGCCCCACGATCCGGATCTCCGGGACCACCGGATTCGGACGACTGAAGGTCCGCCACGCGCGGCGCTGAGACCTCCCGGTCCGGGCTACTGTTGCAACTCTCTTTTATCGATGCATGATTGACGATTCGTCACATTCGGCGACGGTCGCCCCCGGTGGTGGACAACCTCTCCGCCCACAAGGGCGCCGAGATCCGCCAGTGGGCCCAGAACCCCGACGTCCTGGCCGCCCAACGCCGTGAACGCGCACGCATCCGCAGCGAGAAGGGCCTCCGCCGGGGCGGACGCCCCCTCGCAAGCGCGGCAGCCCAACCGTGGACGGATGAACCCTCCTGTCGCAGCCGTAGCATCGCCGGATGCACTACATCGACAGCCGAGACGTCAACGAGGCCGTGACCGAGATGATGCGGGTACTTGGCCCGCACGACGCGGAGGACTGGTCGGTACCGGCAGGTTCGCTGGAATGGAGCTGTTGGACGACGGCCGCCCACATCGCCCATGACCTGCTGGCCTACGCCGGGCAGATCGCCGCACGCCCGACGGACGCCTACCTGCCCTTCGACCTCGCCGTCCGCCCGGACAGCTCCCCACACGAGGTGCTCCAGGTGGTCACCGCCTGCGCAGGGCTACTCGGCAGTGCACTGGCCACGGCCGGCCCGGAGGCGCGGGCCTGGCACTGGGGTCCTTGCGACCCGTCAGGCTTTGCGGCAATGGGTGTCGCCGAGGTGCTCCTGCACACCCACGACATCACCCAGGGGCTGGGCGTGCCGTGGCTGCCCCCGGCGCCGCTCTGCGCGGCGGTACTCCACCGGCTCTTCCCCGAAGCTCCACCCGGTGACCCGGCTCATGTCCTCCTCTGGTGCACCGGCCGGGGCGATCTGGAAGACCGCCCCCGCCGCACCTCATGGATCTGGCGCGCGGCAGTGGCCGAGTGATCAGACCTCTCGCAGGAAGACTGAGAGGCGCCCCCGTACACGGCGAACGGTCCCGGTCACAGCACTAGCGCGAGGGCGCCTGGCGGGCGGCGCGGTCGGCGACGGCCCGCAGCAGGGCCTCGGCACTGCCCGGGGTGGCCGCCCAGCTCCGTATCTCGGCGTAGGCGGCGCGGCGCCCCGGACTCAACGCCCGTACGGGCAGGGAGAACTGGCCGCGCAGGCACCACCACCTCACGACCCGGGCGCAGCTGCGCCTCACCTCGGGTCCGGGAACTCGTCGATGCCGTCAGCGGGGCGCAGGTGGATGGGGTGGGCGTGGATGCCGACGAAGGCGATCGTGCGCAGCGCGCCGAAGTCGGTCAGCCGGCGGGAGATGAGGGCGGTGGATTCGGGGGCGAACAGGTCGGCGAGGTAGGCGGCGTGGTCGTCGTCGAGGGGAAGGCGGGCCAGGGCGGTGCGCACGGCCGCCAGGGCGTCGGCGAGCCGGGCGAAGGTGGCGGTCTCGGTGACGCCGGCGATCTCGACGGTGACCGGGTGCGGGTAGTCGCGGGGCGCGATGGTGGTCACGCGGCGGCGCCGCTCTGGGGTCCGAGGACCGCCCACACCGCTTTGCCGACCCCGCCCGCGCACGGTCGGCAGCCCCATTGGAGGGCGAGTTCGGACACCAGCCACAGCCCCCGCCCGCATTCCTCGTCCCCGTTGACGCGGCGCAGCACGGGCTGGCGGGAGTCGGCGTCGTGGACCTCGATCCTGAGGTCGTCGGCCGAGAGGGCGAAGCGCACGAACAGCAGCCGGTCGGACGGGGTGCGGGCGTGCTGGACGGCGTTGGTGACGAGTTCGCCGAGCACCAACCCGGAGTAGTCGCAGAACAGTTCACCCCCCTGGTGGTCGGAGAGGAAGCCGCGCAGCAGCCCCCGCGCGGTGGGCACGGACTTCTGGTGGCGCGACAGCCAGCAGGAGTACTCCCCCACCGTTTCCGGCTGTTCCTTCAACACTTCGGGCATGGCCTCACTCGCCTCGGAGTTGTCCCGGATGCCGGAGTTCCGCCACGTCGGGCCGTGCCGCCGGGCCGCTGGTTGATCGTTCGTCATGATGAGCTCTCTGTGGCCTTGATCGCTGCGCACCATTCTCACTGTGCGTGCATCAAGCATCGCTCTGAGCAGCTATCCTGGGAAGGGTGACCCTGTGTCACGCTGCGATTGGGCACATGGAGGCTGAGCATGGGGTTCCAACCAAACGAGCTGGATCCTGGGCGGTCGGCGCGAGACCAGTTCGGCTGGGAGATGCGTGCCCATCGTGAGCGAGCGGGCATGTCGCTCGACCAACTCGCCAAGATCGTCAATATCTCGAAGGGCCATCTCGGGCGGGTCGAACGCGCCGAATCGATGCCACCGCCGGACCTGCCCGGCATGCTGGACGCGGCGTTCGGCACCGACGGCCGATTCGACCGCATCTACCAGTTGGCCAAGAACGAGAAGTTCCCTGGCAAGTACCGGCAGGCGATCCATCTGGAAGGTCAGGCTGCCGTCATCGAGGAGTTCGCCTCTGCGACCATCCCCGGCCTGTTGCAAATTCCTTCTTTCGCCCGACACTCGCTACGTGCAGGCCAACAGCACGCTACCGAGCAAGAGATCGACGCATTGCTCGCCGCACGACTCGAACGTCAGAAGCGGCTGGATTCCACGACGCCGCCGCGATGTTGGTTCATCCTGGACGAGGCGACGCTCCGGCGACCAGTCGGCGGCCTCCATGTGATGTGCGAGCAACTCACCGCCCTGGCAGACGAAAAGCGCTCCTTCATCACGATCCAGGTCCTGCCCTTCGCCGCCGGCGAACACCCTGAGATGGGCGGTTCCCTCATGCTGTACACCCTCCCGGCGGGCGGTGTGATCGCTTGGGCAGAAGGTGCAAAGAACGGTGAGGTCATCGACGAAATGCCCAAGGTCGCCGAGCGGCGTGAGTCCTACGATCTACTGAGGGCCCAGGCCCTGTCGCCCCGGGACTCCCGGGCGATGATCAGACGCATTCTGAAGGAGTACGGCCGTGCGAACAGAGACGCAGGAAGAATGGCGCAAGAGTAGCCACAGCAACAATGACGGCGGTGTCTGCGTCGAGGTCGACGACGCACACCCGGGCCGCGTCCGGGACTCCAAGGACCCCGACGGCCCCCGGCTGGCCTTCTCCCCTGATGCCTGGCAGTCCTTCGTGACAGCCGTGCGCGACGGCGCGTTCGGCCAGATCTGACAGCTGGCAAACCCGGGACCCTGCCACCGCGGCAGGGACCCGGGCATTTCGCGGACTCCCCGAGGACGGCGGCATGACCGGCATCGAACTGCGCCACCACCACGAACTCACCGACGCGGTCCGCCATGAACTGGCCGCCCTGTACGCCGATGTGCGCGCCCCGCTGCTGCACCTGCCCAACTACGCCCTGCCCACCTTCACCGAACGCCTGCAACGCCACGGCGTGGAGCCCGGCTTCGAGGCCGTCATCGGCTACACCGGCACCGTGCCCGTCGGCTACGCCTACGGCAACACCGTCGAGGCGGCCGACCGCTGGTGGACCCGCATGGCCCGCCCGATGCCCCACCGCCTCACCGCCACACCGGTGTTCGCCCTCAAGGAGCTGGGCGTGCGCACCCCGTGGCGCGGCACCGGCGTCGCCCGCCGCATCCACGACGCACTCCTCGCCGCCCGGCCCGAGGAGCGGGCCACGCTCATGGTCAACCCCGCCGCCGGGGACGGCAAGGTGCACGCGCTGTACAGGGCGTGGGGCTACGAGGACGTCAACGAGGTCCGCCCCCACCCGGACGCGCCGCCGCTGATCGCGATGCTGTACCGAAAGCCAACCCCCGTGGCGTAGCGTCTCGTTCACAACACCCTGCGGCCAAGGGAGACAACCGTGCACGCGAACGACCAGACACGGTGGCGCAAGAGCAGCTACAGCGCACAGGCTAGCGAGTGCGTCGAGGCGGGGAACATCGTCACTGACGGCATGGCCGTCCGCGACTCCAAGGACCCCGACGGGCCCGTACTGGTCTTCCCGGCCGACGCCTGGACCGCCTTCCTCACCGGAATCAAGGCCGGCGACTTCCCCACCGCCTGACCCCCAGCCGCCCCCGCCACCGCCTGCGACGTACCGTGAGCGACAAGGACCCGTCCCAGCGGATCCACCAGGCCTCTGAGTGGGAGCCGAACAGGACCCAGCAGAGCGACGGGCTGCAGCAAACCGCTGTTCCGCACAGGAAGTCGGACCGGCCGACTTCCCGCGCTTTCAGTCCGCCTTCGCCGCCCTGCGGCCCTTGGGGACCCTGGGGCGGCGGCCGGCCGCAACCGGTAGCCCTCCCGCCTCCTCGGGGGTGCGGGGCACCGCTTCCCCGCCGTGCTCGCCGATGGCGGCGGTCAGGCTCCGGCGGCAATTCTCGGCCTGCGCCCGGGACTTGAAACCGAGCAGGAGGCTGCGCGGCTGCGGCCCGCCGACCTCGACGCTCAGCTGGTAGCTAGGCGTCCCGCGCACCCACCACACCGCCTCGACCAGCAGGATCACCACGCCGAACAGAACGGCGAGCACGAGGAAGACCGGAAAGCCGTCGGAATAGGCCGCGCCGCCGTCCGGCGGAAGGCCGTGGACAGGTCCGTACAGCCGCAGCACCACGGGGATGCCGTCCGGCCCGACGACCCGCCCCGCCGGCCCCATCGGTGTACCGAGCCCGCGAGCTCCGACCCGACCAGCCCGCCCGACCCGCACCACGGTGGCCACGACCTCCCTGCGCAGGTGTTGGAGACGGCCGGAACGGCCAATTCTGTTGTACCGGCGGCCCCTTGCGGGGAGCAACGGGGCCGCAGGAACGATTCGCCCCGGGTCGCGCCCGCCCCCGGCAACGGACGCGACAGCGTGAGAAGTCGGACCGGCCGACTTCCCACGCCGCACCCGCACCCGCACCCGCACCCGCACCCGCACCCGCACCCCATAATCGCGTTTGACTATGACCTGTAGTCGTGTTCGACTAACACTGTGAGCACTTCGCGACTCTTCGCACTCGGCGCGCTGGCCCGGGGCGGCCCGATGCACGGCTACCAGATCCGCCAGGCGGCCCAGCTCGACCGCACCGAGCTGTGGACCGACGTCAAGCCCGGATCGCTCTACAGCGTCCTGCACCGGATGGCCGACGACGGCCTGGTCGAGGTGGTGCGCAACGAGAAGGTCGGCAACCCGCCCGAGCGGACCGTCTACGCGATCACCGACCAGGGCCGCCGGGAGCTCGCCGCCCTGCGCGACGCCGCCCTGCGCAAGGTGCGCCTGCTGCCCGACCCGGTCGACCTGGCCCTGCAGTACACCGCGGACCTCACGGACGAGGACCTCGCCGGGGCCGTCGCCGCGCGCCGGCAGGCCGTGGCCGACCAAGTGGCCCTGTTCGAGGAGCAGTTCGAGGCCGCCCGGCCCGACCTGACCGGCCTCGAACCGTGGATCTTCGAGCACTGCCTCGCCCGCCTGAAGGCCGACCTGGCCTGGCACGACGACCTGCTCGACACCCTGACCAAGAACACCCTGCCGAAGAACAGCCTGACGAAGGACACCCGGAGGACCCCGTGATACTCGTGACCGGCGCGACCGGCACCGTCGGCCGCGCCCTCGTCGGCCACCTGGCCGCCCTCGGCGCCCCCGTGCGCGCCGCCACCCGCCGCCCCGAGCGGGCCCGCCTGCCAGGCGGCGTGGACGTCGTCGGCGCCGACCTCGGCGAGCCGGACAGCCTGGCCGCCGCCCTGCGGGGCGTGCGCAAGGTGTTCCTGCTCTCCGACGGCCCCGACATCCCGCGCCACGACGCCAACCTCGCCGCCGCGGCCGCCCGCGCCGGCGCCGAGGCCGTCGTCAAGCTGTCCTCCGGCCGGGCCGCCGACCCGGACGCGGACGACCCCGTCGCCCGCTGGCACCGCGCGGGCGAACAGGCCGTCCAGGACAGCGGCCTGGCATGGACGTTCCTGCGCCCGATGGGCTTCATGTCCAACACCCTCGCCTGGGCCGGACCGATCCGCGCGACCCGCACCGTCCGGGCCCCGTTCGCCGCCGGCCGGGTCTCCGTCATCGACCCCGCCGACATCGCCGCGGCCGCCGCCCACGCCCTGACCCAGCCCGGACACGACGGCCGGGCCCACCTGCTGACCGGCCCCCAGGCCCTCACCCCCGGCGAGATGACCACGACACTCGCCGAAGTCCTGGGCACCCCACTGGACTTCACCGAGATCCCGCCCCCCGCCGCCCGCCAGGCACTCCTGGACCACGGCCTGCGCCCGGAGACCGCCGACGCGGTCATGGCGCTGCGCGCCGCCTCGCTCGAACCGTTCGCCGCGACCGTCACGCCCGCGGTCCAGCAGCTCACCGGCCGCGCGGCGACACCGTTCCGGGCCTGGGCCGAACGCCACCGCGAGGAGTTCACCGGGGAGTTCACCGAGGACCCCGGCGAGGGGCCCGGCCGTGGCTGACACCCACCGCGCGGAACCCGGACGGCAGCCCGGCGGGCAGCCCGGCCGTGGCGGCGTCCACCGCGAACCCGTCGCCCTGGCCCCCGGACACGGCGGGCGCCGCCACGTGCCGGGCAGCCCGTACGTCGTCAAACTCGCGGGCGCCCAGAGCGGCGGATCGATCGCCGTCCTGGAGTCCACCTTCGAACCCGGCCAGGGCGCGCCCCTGCACCTGCACCGCGGCCACGACGAGACGTTCTACGTCGTCAGCGGCGCGTTCCGCCTGCGGTGCGACGAGCACACCACCGAGGCGGGCCCCGGCGCCTTCCTGCACGTCCCGCGCACCCACCCGCACTCCTTCACCGCGATCGGCGACACCCCCGCCACGATCCTGGTGACGCTGACCCCGGCCGGCTTCGAGGAGTTCTTCGTCGAGGCCGCCGCCCTCGCCGCCGACGGCCGCCCGGACCGCCGGACGATGCAGACCCTCCTGGCCCGCTACGACCAGGAACTGGTCCCCGACGCACCGCAGGACCACCACAGACGAAAAGGCCGCTGAGGACGGCGCAGCGGGCGGCCGCGCTACCGGTAGGTGCGCAGCACGTCGAGGAGGTCGCCGGTGTGGCCGTCGCGCGCGCCGAAGTGGGCGGCGCAGCTGAGCTGTTCGCGCAGGTGGAGCAGCCGCATGCGGTCCTGCCAGCCGTCGGTGAGGGGGTGGTGTTCGCGGTAGGCGTCGAAGAAGCGGGCGGGGACGCCGCCGGTGCAGAACATCATGCTCAGGTCCGTCTCCGCCCATGTCCAGCACACCGCCGGGTCGATGAACGCCGGTGCCGCGTCCGGGCGGGCGAGGATGTTGGCGTGCCACAGGTCGCCGTGGGTGAGGACGGGCGGTGCGGCGGGGAGGAGTTGGGGCAGCCGGTCGCAGACGCGTTCCAGGTCGGCGCGCCCCCGGGGTCCGAGCGCCTGGCGTGCCAGGGGCTCGTCGAGGTAGCGCAGCAGGCGGTGGCGGGCGAAGAACTCGTGTCCGTCCTGGGTCCAGGGGTTGCACTGTGCCAGGCGGCCGAGCCAGCCGTCCTCGGCCCAGCCGAAGCGCTGTCCGGTGGTGGTGTGCAGGCCGGCCAGCGCGTGTGCGGCGCGTTCCCAGAAGCCGGTGTCGTGCGCGGGCGGCTGTTCGAGGGCTTCCAGGACCAGGCCGTCCGGGTGCAGGGCCAGCGCCCGCGGGGTCGGCAGGGCGCCGTGGGTGCGCAGGGATTGCAGGCCCTGGGCCTCTTTCGCGTACGTGTCGGGGGCCAGTGCCGGGGTGGATTTCACCACCACGCGTCCGCCGTCGGCCAGGGTGACCAGCCAGACGGTGTTCGCGGCGCCGCCGGCCAGGCGCACCGCGTGCGCCGGCGGGCCGGGGAGCAGGTGGGCCGGCACGCCGGCGGGGGCGCCGGGCGTCTCGTCGGGGTCCCTCGCAGGATCGTTCATGGCGGGCCCCCTTCCCGCGTCCGGTGGTGTCGACTCCGGCGGGGCCGTGTGGTCGTGCGGCGCCGCCGCCGGGCAGGTGACGGTGCGGCAGGCGGCCGCGCGTCCGGGCGCCCGGGGGCACGGCCTGCGTGTCAGGGTGCGAACCACTGGGCTGGGGCGGCCTGTTGCCCTGCTAGCGCCGACGGAGGCATCGCATGACCGACGCAGTCCGTGACGAGAGGGAGCCGGCCGCTACGAAGGCGGGTGCGGTGGTGCGGCGCAGCGTCCTGAGGGCCGCCGGGATCGGTGCCGCGGCGGTGGGGCTGGGGGCGGCCCTTCCCGGGGGCCCTGCGGCGGCCGTGGGCCGGCGGGCGGGTGCCCCGCCCGCCGGCAGCGCCAACCTGTACTACACCGCGCGCCAGGTCGCCCTGGTCCCCGGCGGCAGCGCCGCCAGTGTCCCGTTCGAGTTCTACAACGGCGCCGCCACCCTGCCGGGCGGCACCGCCGACCCGGCGGTGTTCACCTTCTCGACACCGTTCTACACACGCGTCCCCGCCGCCGGGCGGCCGCACGGGCTCACCGCGCTCTACGAGAATGACGACCCCGCCGTCCCCTCCGTCTACCAGCTCGCGGTCCCGCGCAGCCTGGGCGCGTCCGGGCGCGGCACCCCCGCCACGATCGGCATCCCGTTCGCGGTCCAGAGCGGCGCCCCCCGGGAGCTGACCCAGGCGTCCGCCATGATCGTCCCGACCGGGACCGACACCCAGGGGGACTACTCCACCGCCCACCACCGCTTCGGCGTCCTGTCCGTGGCCGACGTCGGGGTGTGACCCGATGGGGCCGGGGGGGGCGTCCGCGCCGGCTGCGCAGCGGCGCAGGGGCCGCCCGCACCGCTGCGTCCTCAGCCTGCCCGGCGGCGGCCGGGGCCCGGCGGTCGGGATCCGGCGGCGTGCCGGTCGGGGCGGGGCGGGATCCTCGGCGCATTCCACTTCGCCTTCGACCGCGCTCCCCGCCGGGGCCGTTCCCGGGCGCGGCAGGGGTGCTACCAGGTGATCAGGACGTAGCCGGGGCCGCCCCGGCTGCCGGTCCGGCCGGCGTTGCCGTCAGCCCCGGCACTGCCCGACTGCGCGCCCGGGTTGGGGTCCTGGGCACCACCCGTTCCTCCCTGGCCTCCCGCACCGCCGGCACCGCCGCCCCCTCCGCTCCCTCCGACGCCGGTCCCGGCGGGCGGGGTGAGGGCGACCACCGCAGGCGCGGCCCCGGCGGGGCCCGTCCCGCCGGGGCCGCCCGAACCGCCGCTCTCGCCCTCACCGGGGTTGCCCACCCTGCCCTGACCGCCGGTGACACCGCCGCCGCCCGCGGCGCCGGGCTGACCCGCGGTCCCGGGATTGCCGGCCAGCGCCCTGCCCGTTCCGAAACAGAGCTCCAAGTCGTCGGCGAGCGCCGCCGCACCACCCGCGCCCCCCGCGCCGGGGCCGCCGGACGTGCCGCCCGCGCCGCCGGCACCGCCCGCATTGCCGGCCTTGCCGTTCTCCCCGCCCCGCCCGGCACCGCCGCCGGGGCCCCGGCCCCCGCCGCCGCCGTTGCCACCGCCGTTCGCGATGACCACCTCGCCGAGCCCCTCGGCCTCGGTGTACGTCGTGTAGGGGTCGGTGCGTCCATCGCCGCCGCCCCTGCCGGCGCCCCCGGCCTGGCCGCTGGTGAAGGTGCTGCCGGCCGCGCCGCCGCGACCACCCGACCCACCGCCGCCGGCGGCGATCTGGTTGGGACTGGGGTTGGCCGCGTAGACGCTGAACCTCTGGCCCGCGGCGACGGCGAGCGTGCACTGCGTGTAGGCGCCGCTGCCCCCGCTGCCGCCCGCGCCGCCACCGCCGCCACCCGCACCACCGCCGCCACCACCGCCCGCGACGGGGTCGGCGACCACGGGCGGGAAGCTTCCGCCGCCACCCCCGCCTCCCGCGCCGCCGCCACCGCCACCGCCCGACCCGTTACCGCCAGGGCCCCAGGCGGCAATGGTCATCTCGCTCACCCCGTCGGGAACCACGAACCTGGTGACCACGCCCACGGGGAAGCCCTGCTGACCGTGGGGTGCCGCGGCGGGCGCGCCGGGCGCCGCCGCCATGGCCGGACTGCACGGCAGCACCGCCACGACAGCCGCGACAACAGCGATCCTGCGACTCAGAGAAGTCGAACAACCACGAAAAGTATGCATACGCCCCATGCTCCACACGCCCGCCCCCCACCGCCACACCAGCCGGGCCGTCCAGGCAGCCCCGAGGGGCAGGCCCCGCGACACCGGCCCCCGGGGGCCGCGACAAGACACCCGTGCGATCCACCGGCACGGGCGCTGCGGGAACGGCCCCGGTAAAGGCCGCGACCGTCCGGGCGGCGAATCGACGCCCGGCGCGCCTTCCCCGGCGCCGCGCTCGACGGCGGGTCCGGCCAGGCACGGCAACCGGCCCACCCCACCCCGGCCCCGGGCACGGTGGCAGGGGCCGGGACACTCCCCCAGCCCCGGGGAGGGCAGGGGGTGCTACCAGGTGATCAGGACGTAGCCGGGGCCGCCCCGGCCGCCGGTCTGGCCGGCGTTGCCGCCGGTGCCGGAACTGCCCGGCTGCGCGCCCGGGTTGGGGTCCGGGGCGCCGCCGTCCCCTCCCCGGCCTCCGCCGTCGCCGGCACCGCCGCCCCCTCCGGCTCCTCCGACACCGGTCCCGGGGGGCGGGGTGAGGGCGACCACCGCAGGTACGCCCCCGGCGGGGCCCGTCCCGCCGGCGCCGCCCGAACCGCCTCTCCCGCCCGCACCGGCGTCACCGGCCGTGCCCTGGCCGCCGGTGACACCGCCCAGGCCCGCGGCGCCCGGCTGACCCGCGGCCCCTCGGTTGCCGGCCAGGACCACGGCCGTTCCGGAACAGAACTGCACGTCGTCGGCCGGGGCCCCCGCGCCGCCCCCGCCCCCGGCGCTGCTGGCGCCGGAAGCACCGCCCGCGCCGCCGGCACCGCCCGAATTGCCGATCTTGCCGTTCTCCCCGCCCCGCCCGGCACCGCCGCCGGGGCCCCGGCCCCCGCCGAGCGCGTTGCCGCCGCCGTATGCGGTGACCAGGTCCTCGGGCCCCTCGACCTGGGTCAGCGTCGTGGCGCCGCCGGGGTCCCGGCCGTCGCCGCCGCCCGCTCCGGCGCTGCCGGGCCGGCCGCTGGAGAAGGTGCTGCCGGCCGCACCTCCGCCACCACCCGCCCCGCCACCACCGCCCGCGACCGGACCGCGACTGGGGCCGGACACGGAGACTCTGAACGTCTGGCCCGCGGTGACGGCCAGCGTGCACTGCGTGTAGCCGCCACTGCCCCCGCTGCCGCCACCACTGCCACCACTGCCGCCCGCACCACCGCCTCCACCGCCTCCACCGACGGGCTGGGAGACCGCGGGCGGGAAGCTGCCGCCGCCGCCCCCTCCTCCCGCGCCGCCGCCACCGCCACCGCCCGCCCCGTTACCGCCGGGGCCCCACGCGTAGACGGTCATCTCACTCACCCCGGCCGGGACCGTGAACCTGGTGGGAAGGCCCGCCGGAAAGCCCTGCTCACCGTGCGGCACCGCAGCGGGCGCGACGGGCGCGGCGGGCGCCGCCGCCATGGCCAGGCTGCACGGCAGTACCGCCACGGCGGCCGCGGCGACAGCGATCCTGCGACTCAGGGGAGTCGAACAGCCACGAAAAGTATGCATACGCCCCATGCTCCACACGCCCGCCCCCACCGCCACACCGGCGGGCCGTCCAAGCGGCCCCGCCGGGCAGGCCCCGCGACACGGGCCCCGCAGCGGACGGCGGCGACGGGTGGCCGGGTCCGCGTCGGCGGGGGTGACGCGGCGGTGCCGGACGGCCCGCGGCGGTCTTCGCAGCGGTCGCGGCCGGACGGCCCCGGGCTCGCGGTGGCCGCACCCGATCCGCCCGCGGTCCCCGGCCGGGCGGACCGGGTCCTCGCCGGGGGCACCGGCGCGGGCGGCCAGGGAGAGCGGGCGGGCGGGACGGGCCTCGCGGCACAGCGAACCCCTGTGCCGCGGACGCCTGTGCCGCGGACGCCTGTGCCGCGGACGCCGCCAACGCCTCGCACACCACCGCCGGTTCACCCACCGCCACACCGGCAGCACACGGCCGGAGCGCCGGAGCGCCCGGACCCCGCGCGGCGCCGCACTACGGGAGGCCGGACACCCCCGGCCCCGGCCCCTGCGCCGGGGGCCCGAACCACAGGTGCAGGGCCGCGCGCAGCTGTTCGGCGGCGGCCGGGGGCGGTGCGGTGGGCGGTGCGGTCCAGGCGGCGTGGCCGTCCGGGCGCACCAGCACCGCGGACGTGTCGGGCAGGGCGCCGGGCCGCACCGTCGCCGCGCTCACCCGGTCCGCCCAGGGGGCGGCCGCCGCGCGCAGCGCCTCGGCCGCGGTGGTGTCCTCCAGGAGCAGGGCGCCGGCGCCGGTGCGGGCCAGCAGCGGTATCAGGGCGCCGTGTTGGAGGGTGCCGTCTTGCACAGTGCCGTGCTGCAGGGTGCCGTGCTGCAGGGTGCCGTGTTGGAGGGGGATGTCCGGGACCATCGCGCCCTCCCAGGGGTGGCCGCTGCCGTGGGGGGCCGGGTAGCGGGTGGCGATGCCGGTGATCTCCTCGGCCAGGGGGCCGGCCGTCTCCTTGGCCTGCGCGAGTTCGGCGAGCAGGTCGCGCACCGGCGCGAGTTCCTCGTCGTCGCCGGCGAGCAGCGCCTGGGCGCGGGTGTTGCGCAGCAGTCTGGCGCCGGCCGCGTGCCGTTCGCTGTGGTAGGTGTCCAGGAGGGTTTGGGGGGCTTGTCCGCGGGCGACGAGGGCGAGTTTCCAGCCGAGGTTCATCGCGTCGTCGATGGCGGCGTTGACGCCGATGGCGCCGGCGGGCGGGTGGATGTGGGCGGCGTCCCCGGCCAGCAGCACCCGGCCCTGGCGCAGCCGTTCGGCCAGGCGGGCGGCGTCGCCGAAGCGGGTCAGCCAGTGGGCGCGGGCGATCGGGACGCGGCGTCCCAGGGCGTGGTCCAGTGCCTGCTGGAAGCGGGGCAGGGTGAGTGGTTCGTGCCGGTCCCGGGGCGGGTGGGGGTCGGCGGTGAGCAGGCGGAGGTAGCCGGGTCTGGGGATGGCGAACACGGTGCCGCCCGGGCCGGTGCTCACGCCGAAGGGGATCTGCCGGGGGTCGGTCAGGACCACGTCCGCGAGCAGGGTGAAGCGGCGGGCGGGGGTGCCGGGGAAGGCGATGGCGGCGAGTTCGCGCACGGTGCTGCGGCCGCCGTCGCAGCCGGCCAGCCAGCCGGCGCGCAGCAGTGCGGGGCCGCTGGGGGTGTCGGTGTGGGCGTGGACGCCGTCGTCGCCTTGGTGCAGTGCGGTCAGGCGGTGGCCGCGCAGGATGCGTACGCCCAGGTGGCGGGCGTGTTCGGTGAGGATCTCCTCCACCCTGGTCTGGGCGACGCCCAGGACGTAGGGGTGGCGGGTGCGCATGGCGGCGAGGTCGAGGCGGGCCTGTGCGGTGAACGCGGTGGTCGCCACGGTGGGGCCTTCGGCGAGGAGGCGCTCGGCCAGGCCGCGGCGTTCCAGCAGTTCCAGGCTGCGGGCGTTGAGGTTGAAGCCGCGGCAGAAGCCGGGCGGGGACGGGTCGCGTTCCAGGAGCACGGTGCGCACGCGGGCCAGGGCCAGTTCGCAGGCCAGCATCAGGCCGGCGGGGCCGGCGCCGACGACCAGGACGTCCACGTCGCCGGCCACGGCGGCGGCTGCGGCGGCCCCGGCGGCGGGTAAGCGCTGTCCGGTACGGGCCGGCGCGGGGGCGGACGTGGCGCCGGCGGTGGGCGCGGGTGCGGGTGCGGGTGCGGGTGCGGGTGCGGGTGCGGGGGTGTCAGGCATCGGGGGCGGCCTCCGGCCAGGCCAGGGTGCCCTGTTCGATCTCCTCTGCGGTGCGCAGCACCCATTGGCGTTCGGCGTGCAGCATGGCGTGGGCGTACTCGGCCTCGATGACGAACAGTCGGGGGGCGTGGTGTTCACGGGTGGCGCTGTGGTGGGCCTGTTCGCTCTCGGTGATGCGGGTCTGCAGGGCGGCGGCCCGTTCGCGCAGGGCCTGGGCGGCGCGGTGTGGTCCCAGGGCGCCCAGGTAGCTGACGGCGGACAGGAATCTCGGGTATTCGCGGGAGGGTTCGCGGATGAGTTCGTCCAGCCACTGGGTGAAGTACTGCCGGCCCTGGGGGGTGTGGCGGTAGACGGTGCGGGCGGGGCGCGCGCCGACCCGTTCGGTGTCGGTGGCCTCGATCCAGCCGTCGCGGGCCAGGGCGCGCACCGTGTCGTAGAGCGAACCGGTGGTCAGTTTGAAGACCTGGTCGAGGTGGCGCTCGCGCAGGGTGGTGGCCATGGCGTGGGGGTGCAGGGGCTGTTCGAGGAGCAGGCCGAGCAGGGCGAGGGCCAGGGGGTTGGCGGGTCGTTTGGCGGTCATGGCACTCCGTGGTCGCACGCGGGGCCCGGGGCTGGGGTCCCGGGCCGGTGACACTCGGATCGTACTACTCGGATCCGAGTATATGGAGGGGGTTTCCCGGGCTGCCCGCCGCCGGGCCGTGCCGCACCGGCCGTGCGGTGCGGGGGAGTTCGGGCCCGGCTGCGGACGTGGCGCTGCCGGGTGCGATCATGGCGGGCGTGGCTTTTGACGACGCACGACCCCGGGCCGGCCTGGTCCATGAGCGCTGGCGTGCCCGCGAGGCGCCCGACGGGGACTTCATCATGTTCGGCGACGGGTCGCTGTCGGTGATGCGGCTCATGCGGTTCTCCCCCGCCGACCGGCTCCACGACCCGCGGGCCCAGCAGTGGAGTTGGTGGGAACTGCTGCGGGCCACCGCGTGGACCCCCACCGACTGGACGGACGTCGACACGACGTTCGCCACCAGCACCCACGCCGGCAGCCGCGCCCTCGCGGGCGAGGCGTCCCAGCACGGCAGCATCGGCTGGGTCGCGCTGACCCGCGACGACGACGAGAACACCCTGGAGTGGCTCGCGATCTCCTGCTCCTCCAACCCGTTCGCCGACGTCACCCTGGACGACACCGCGGTGACCGCCACCAGCACCCTGGGACGGATCTGGACCTTCCCCCGCGACGCCCCGCAGCAGGTGCGGATCACCGAGGACCCCGACTACCCCTGGCACTGCCCGGCCGGGCCGGCGGACCCCGCCCCCTGAGCCGCCCGGCCGGGCCGGCCCCGGTGGCCTTCCGGCGGACCTGCGTGTTCGCCGCCGACGGGCAGCAGCTCACCTCCACCTCCACCCTGCGCTTTCGCCAACGCGACGAGGTGGAGGCGGACTTGGCCGCACACGGCTTCATCCTGCGCGAGGTCCGCGACGCCCCCGACCGGCCGGGCCGCGAACTCGTCTTCATCGCCGCCCGACCACCGCAGCCGTAGACCCGCGCCACCGCCCGGCCGCGCCGACCCGGGCCCGGGTGACGGGGCGCCACCGCCGGGACGCGGGCACCGAAAGCCCGCCGCCAGGCCGTCACCGGGCCGGCGCCGGTGGGCTGATCTGCTATTTTCGCCATGCTTCGAAGCGAACCGTACAAGCGTGCGGTTTCGCATGCCCGCACGGGACCCCGGCCGCGAGCCCGGCCGCGGCCCCGGGTGCGGGCCCCGGGTGCGGGCCCCGGGTGCGGGCCCCGGGTGCGGGTGCGGGGCGGGCACAGCAGTCGGTCGACCAGCGGGGGGACGGGATCCATGAACGCGTACGCGGGCTCCGACGGGCCGGGCCTGTACGGGCCCTACGGTCCGCCGGCGGGCGGGCCGCTGTTCGGGGTGAACCCGGCGGACCTGGACGCGGCGGCGAAGGTCGCCAAGGACACCGGTGAGGCGATGCCGGGCGAGCTCAAGCACATCCACGAGCCCTCCGACACGGCGGTCGCGGCGCTGTCGGGCTGGCGCACCGGGGCGTCGCTGCACGCCTGCACGGCGGCGTGGGAGGAGTGCCTGAACAAGCTGGCCTCGGAGGTGGACGGGGTGAGCCTGAAGCTGGGCCAGACCGCGGGCAACTACCGCGGCACCGACACGGGCAACGCCGGCGCCCTCAAGCTGCCCGGCGCCGGGCCCTACGCGCCGGCGGTGAACTGATGGTCACCCTCGCCCAGCTGCGCGACGCGGACCTGTCCGCCCTGGCCGGCGCCGCCGGCGCCTACGACACCCTGGCCGGCGCGTTCGGCAAGCACGTCCAGGCGATGAACACCGAGGTCACCAAGCACGTCTTCAACAGCCAGTGGGTCGGCACCGCGGCCGGCGCCGCCAACGCCTCGCTGCAGCGCACCAGCGGGCGCCTGGACGCCGCGCACACCGAGATGTCCGCGGTGTCGGGGCTGCTGCGCGAGGCCTCGGAGAGCTTCCAGCTGGCGCAGTCCAAGCTGAAGGAGGCCCTCCAGGAGGCGCAGGGCGCGGGGCTGACGGTCGCCGAGGACGGCACGGTCAGCTGGCCGGCGCCCTCGCAGGCCGAACGCCACGACCCCGGCTACGACACGCCGCAGCGGGCCAGGGCGCTGGCGGATCGCATCTCCCACGCCGTCACCGAGGCCGACGGCGCCGACCAGAAGATCGCCAAGCTGCTGGACGACCTGACGGTGCGGGCCCGCACCGGCACCGGCCTGGACCTGGCGCAGGCCGGCGCCGACCGCAAGGCCGTCGACGAGCTCGGCACCGGCCTGATGGCGGCCGGCTGGCCGCCCGCCGGCGCCGCCCCCACCGAGGTCAACTCCTGGTGGAAGGGCCTGACCCCGGACGGGCAGCAGCGCCTGCTCCAGGCCCACCCCGACCTGCTGGGCATGCGCGACGGCATCCCCGCCACCGCCCGCGACCAGGCCAACCGCCTCAACCTGGCGCACCTGATCGACACCTACGAGCACAAGCCGAACCCGTCGGACGACGAGAAGCAGAAACTGGAGGGCTTCCGCGCGATCCGGGACAAGCTGAACGTGCAGAACGGCCGGCAGCCGCCCGCGTTCCTGCTGGGCGTCGGCGAACAGGGCCAGGGCCGCGGCATCCTGTCCTTCGGCAACCCCGACACCGCGAAGAACGTCAGCGCCTACGTGCCGGGCCTGGGCACCAAGCTGTCCTCCGTCGGCGGCAAGGACGCCGACCGGGCCCTGAACGTGTGGAACGCCGCCCACATCGCCGACTCCGGTGCCGAGGTCGCCTCCATGATCTGGCTCGGCTACGACCCGCCGCCCGGACTGGAGAAGGTCCTCGACGGGGACCCCCGGCCCCTGGAGGTGATGGGCACCGACCGCGCCGCCAAGGGCGGCGCCGCCTACGACACGTTCATGGCCGGACTGCGCGCCACCCACGAGGGAGCGCCCGCGCACCTGGTCGCCCTCGCCCACAGCTACGGCTCCACCACGGTGGGCCTGGGCGCGCAGCTGCCCGGCGGCACCGGCGCCGACGACATCATCCTGGTCGGCTCCCCCGGCACCGGCGCCGACAAGGCCTCCCAACTGCACATCGACCCCCACCACGTGTGGGTCGGCGACGCCGAGAACGACCCGGTCAGCCACCTGCCGGCCAAGGGCCGGGTCGCCACCGACGTGGTCCTGGGCCCCGTCCTTGGCCCCGTCGCCGACGACCTCTACGAGACGTTCGCCCCCGACAACCAGCTCTGGTTCGGCCAGGACCCGGCCAGCAAGGACTTCGGCGCCAACCGGTTCGCGGTCCCCGACGGCAAGTCCCTGTCCCTGGACTCCCACTCCAACTACATGAACAGCTCCTCCGACACCGCGACCGCGGAGTCGATCAACAACATCGGCCAGATCGTGGCCGGCAGGTACGACGCCGTGACACGGCAGGAAGGCCGATGAGCATGGCAACCCCGACCGCACGACGGCTCGGCCTCACGGCCGCCACGCTGGCACTCGCCCTGACGGCCTGCGGGCACACGGGCGCGGGCGTGGGCGTGGGCGACGAGCACCCGGCACCCCAGTCCCTCACCACACCCGAACAGGCCGTCCAGAAACTCGACGCGCTCCTGGACGAGGCGCTCTCCGGCATCCAGCCGCCGCTGCGCCACCGCGACGGCTGGCCGCGCTCCACCGAACAGAGCACAGGCGTCGACGACCACTCCAAGGGCTACGCCACCGCCACCCGCGACCGCTACATCACGACCAAGGTCTCCAAGGCCAAGTACACCGCCCTGATGGACATGGCCGAACGCGACTGGAAGGCCAAGGGGTACAAGATCACCTCGGTCAACCCCAACCAGCCGGCCCTGTTCGCCGCCACCGGGGACGGATCCTCCATCGCGATGCTGTTCGGCGCCGCCGGCAACATCACCCTCCAGGCCTCGGGCGGCGGCCACATCCCCGTCATCCGCGACCGCGACCCGTTCGGCACCCCCACCCCCGAACCGACCCTGCCGGGCGGCAACCCCGACGTCATCCCCACGGACGACGACCCGTTCTGGTCACACTGAGAGCCGCCCCCATGACCCCCGAACAGGCCGTCCACGCCCTCGACGCGCTCCTCGACGAGGCGATGTCCGCCATCCGCCCCCCGCTGCGCCACCGGGACGGCTGGCCGCGCTCCACCGAGCAGACCACCGGCGGCCTCCAGGACCGCTCCCTGGGCTACGCCACCGCCACCCGCGAGCGGCACGTCACCACCAGGGTCGCCCCCGCCAGGTACGGGGCGCTGCTGGGCGTCACCGAACGCGGTTGGCAGGCCCGCGGCTACCGGATCACCGCCGTCAACCCCCGCCAGCCCGCCATGTTCGCCACCACGCCCGCCGGATACGGCGTCGCCGTGCTGTTCGGCGCCGCCGGGAACATCACCTTCCAGGCCACCGTCGGCCCCATCCCCGTCATCCGCGACCGCGACCCCTTCGGCACCTACGTGCCCGAACCGACCCTGCCCAACGGCAACCTGGACGTCCTGCCCCGCCACGACGACCCGTTCTGGTCCGCCTGACCGCCAGACGCACCGCCAGACCCTCCGCCAGACCCGCCGGCAGGCGCACCGGTAGACCCGCTGGCAGACGCACCGGCGGGCACACCGGCGCGGGCACCCGCAGGCCCTCCCGTGTCCGAGAGGTGGCCACCCGGCGTCCGGGGCCGGGGGCGCGCAGTAGGATCGGCGGCGTTGTCACCACATTCCACCGCTGGTAGGAGGCTTTTCATGGCTCAGGTCACGCTGAAGGGGAACCCGGTCCAGGTCGGCGGCGCGCTGCCCCAGGCCGGCAGCCAGGCCCCGGCGTTCACGCTGGTCGGCGAGGGGCTCGCCGACACCTCGCTGCAGGACTTCGCCGGCAAGCGCAAGGTCCTCAACATCTTCCCCAGCATCGACACCCCCACCTGCGCCACCTCGGTGCGCACCTTCAACGCCAAGGCCGGCTCGCTGGCCAACACCGTGGTGCTGTGCATCTCCGCCGACCTGCCGTTCGCGCAGGCCCGTTTCTGCGGCGCCGAGGGCCTGGACAGCGTCCGGACCCTGTCCACCCTGCGCGGACGCGACTTCCACGAGAACTACGGCGTGGCCCTGGCCGACGGCCCGCTGGCGGGGCTGACCGCCCGCGCCGTCGTCGTCCTGGACGAGAACGACACCGTCCTGCACACCGAGCTGGTCGCGGAGATCGCCGACGAGCCGAACTACGAGGCCGCGCTCGCCGTCCTCGCCTAGCCGTCCTGGCCCAGGCCCCGCCACGGGACCCCGGCCCCGCCGGCCCCGGCCGGCCTGTCCGTGCACGCCGCCCGGCCCGCCCCTCAGGTCTTCACCAAGGGGGGCGGGCCGGGAAGGGGAGCGGGCGGGGCCGGGGGCGGGTCAGGTGATGGAGGCTCCCGAGTCGATGCTGATGACCTGTCCGGTCATGCAGTCCTGGTCGAGGAAGAGCCCGATGGAACGGGCGACCTCCTGCGGGGTGACGAACCGCGGCACCGGCACCTTCTCCCGCATCCCGGCGATCACGTGCTCGGGCAGGGTGTCCGTCATCCCCGTGATCATGAACCCGGGCGACAGCGCGTTCACCGTCACCCCCCGGCGCCCGCACTCCGCCGCCAGCGTGCGGGTCAGCCCGATCAGCCCCGCCTTGGACGCCGCGTAGGCGGTCTGCCCGGCGGTGGCGATCAGCGCGGACGGGGAGACGATGTTGACCACCCTGCCCCAGCGGGCCCGCAGCATCGCCGGCACGCACACCCGCGCGGTGTGGAAGGAACCGACCAGGTTCGTGTCGATCACCTGCCGCCACTCGACCGGGTTCTGCATGGCCATCAGCGCGTCCTTGCGCACCGCCCCGTTGTTGACGAGCACGTCCACCGGGCCCAGCGCCTCGGTGATCCGCTCGTACATCGCGGTGACCTGCGCGTAGTCCGCGACGTCGCCGGTGACCAGGACGTGGTCGCCGGCGAGCTTGCCCGCCACCTCCTCGGCGGCCTGGCGGGCGCTGTTGTAGTGCACCGCGACCCGGCACCCGGCCGCGTCCAGCGCCAGCGCCAGCTCCCGGCCCAGCCCTCCCGAGGCGCCGGTGACCAGCGCCACCGGGGAGGCGGGCCGCTGCCCGAAGGCGCCCTTGCCGCTCACCGCGCCCCTCCCCACGTCAGCAGGACCGAACCCCACGTCATCCCGGCGCCGAACCCGGCCAGCAGCACCGTGTCGCCGTCCTGGATGCGCCCGGCGTCCAGCGCCTCCGCCAGCGCGATGGGGATCGACGCCGAAGCGGTGTTGCCGTACCGGTCGAGATTCGCCACCAGACGGTCCGCGGGAATCCCGGTATGGGCGAGCACCGAGTTGATGATCCGGATGTTCGCCTGGTGCGGCACCACGTGGTCCACGTCCGCCGGCGTCAGCTTCGCCTGCTCCAGCGTCTCGCGGATCGTGCGCACCGTGTAGCGCACCGCGTTCAGGTAGATCTCGTTGCCGTTGATCTGAGCGTAGTGCAGCCCACGTCGCACCGTCTCCTCGGTGGTGGGCATCCGCGAGCCCCCCGCCAGGACCTTCAGGCTGTCCTTGCACGAGCCGTCCGCGCCCAGGTTCCACGCCAGGACCCGCTCCACCGGGCCGGGCTGCAGGACCACCGCACCGGCCCCGTCACCCACCAGGATCGACAGGTCCCGGTCCGCCGGGTTCGCGGTCAGCGTGTGGGTGTCCGAACCGATCACCAGGATCGGGCGCGGGTCCATGTGCAGCAGACCCACCGCCGTCACCAGCGCGTACACGAACCCCGCGCACTCGGAGTTCACGTCGTGCGCGCTGCCCGCGATCTTCAGCGCGTCGTGGACGAACGCCGACGTCGCCGGCGAGGGCTGCTCCGGCGTCGCCGTCGCCACGATCAGGTGCGCGATGTCCGCACCCGACAGCCCCGCCCGCTCCAGCGCCCGGCGCCCGGCTTCCACCGCCATCGACGCGGTGCTCTGCCCCGCCCCGACCGCCCGCCGTTCCCGGATCCCGCACCTGGAGACGATCCAGTGCTCGTCCACACCGAAACGCTCCGCCAGCTCCACGCTGGTCACCACGCGCTCGGGGACAAAGATCCCCCACCCGGTGATGTCGAAGCCGCTCATCGAGCAGTGCCCCGCGCTCAGACGCCGGCCTGGCCCACGAGCGCCAGGATCCGCTCGTGCACCACCCGCAGCGTCGTCGTGTCGTCGATGTCCGCGAACAGCGACTCGTCCGCCGGAATGTGCGGGTACTGGTTCTGGAACCCGTACAGCCACTCCATCAGATCCAGCGAGTCCACGTCCGCGATGTGCTGCAGCGCCGCGTCCGCGTCGATCTCCTGCGCCCCGGACACCGCCTGCAACTGCGCGGCCAGGTCCTCGATGGTGGGGATGTCGGACATGAGTGATCGTTCCTTCCTGGACGCCCCGGAACGGGCGCCAACACGTGATGAGGCAGAACAGACCCGGACACCCCGGGAGGACCACGGACACCGCCACCGCGCCCCCCGCCGCCCACAGGCCACGGAACGCACCGCGACGGAACCCGAAAACCCCCCGGGGAAAAACCCGGGAAGGCCGTGGGGGCCGCGTGTCTTGTCGAAACCGCATGAAACCCACCCCCACGCAAACGCCCCGCAACCCCGGCCCTGCGCCCACGCTTGCGCACCGCTTGCGAGACACGCGCTTACCTGACCCGAGACACCGCACCCACACGCACGACACCCACCACCCCGCGGCGCGACGCGGACACCGCACCCGCACCGCGACGCACCGCACAGCGCTGCCGGCCACCGCACCGGGAAGCACCGCACCCGCACCCGCACCGCACCCGCACTGCACCCGCACCGCACCGCACCGAGGCCACCGCACCGCGCCGCAGGCCGCACCCGCCGGGGCGGGAGGGCGACCGTACGCAAGCACGGACACACCCCGACCACCCCGACCCGCACGGCCGTTCACACCGCACGGACCCGGCCGCCCTCACCGGCGCTCCCGTCCGCAGACGACGAGAGCGGCCACCGCCACCGCCACCGCAACGGCCGTCCACGCGAGGAAAGGCACCACCCGCCGCCGCGCACCACAAACACCCGCACCACCGGACACCTACACCACCCGGCCCGGCCGAGCCCGGCCCGGTCCATCCGATCCGCCATCAGAACAGGGGCACACCCGCATGACCACCGCCGAGACCCGCTCCATCAACCCCGACGTCGACGCGATCCGCCACCACTACGAGGTCGGCAACGACCTCTACCGGCTCATCCTGGGCCCCACCATGATGTACTCCGGCGGCTACTGGGAGGACGGCGAGGACCTCGTCGCCACCCTCGACGAGGCCCAGGAACGCAAGCTCGACGTCTTCACCGACCTCGCCCAGGCCGCCGGCAAGGCCAAGGTCCTGGACATCGGCTGCGGCTGGGGCACCATGCTCAACCGCCTCACCACCGTCCACGGCGTCCAGCAGGCCGTCGGCGTCACCCTCTCCCGCACCCAGGCCGACTTCGTCGCCGCCCTCGACAACCCCGCCATCCACGCCCGCGTGGAGAGCTGGGAGGACCACAAGGCCGACGGCGAGCCCTACGACGCCGCGTTCTGCATCAACGCCCTCGAACACTTCGTGCTCTCCTCCCTCACCCCCAAGGAGCGCACCCAGCGCTACCGCGTCTTCTTCAAGCAGGTCCACTCCCTGCTCAAGCCCGGCGCCCGCTTCGTCCTGCACACCATGACCGTCGAGAACCCCCCGCTGCGCCGCCAGCTCCTGGACGACCTCAAGTTCCTCCAGCGCGAGGAGTTCGAGGGCTGCCACATCCCGCGCCTGCCCGAACTCGCCGCCGGCCTCGACGGCCTCTTCGAGGTCACCGAGATCCGCAACGAACCCGAGTCCTTCGCCCGCGCCTGCCGCGCCTGGCTCCAGCTCCTGGCCGCCCGCCGCGACGAAGCCGTCGCCATGGCCGACGAGACCACCGTCCAGCGCTTCGAGCGCTACCTCGACATCTTCGCCTACACCCTCGAAGACCACATCTTCAACAACTTCCGCGTCACCCTCACCCGCCGCGCCTGAAAGGGGACACCCCGGCCATGACCACCACCGCCGAACACCCCGCCCCCTCCGGCGCCGACCAGCCCGAACCCGCCGGCGCCACCACGGAGTCGCCGAACACCGCCGTACGCCACCTCAAAGTCGCCATCATCGGCGCCGGCATCTCCGGCCTGGGCACCGCGATCCGCCTCCTGCAGAGCGGCACCGACGACTTCCTCGTCTTCGAACGCGCCACCGACCTCGGCGGCACCTGGCGCGACAACACCTACCCCGGCTGCGCCTGCGACGTCCAGGCCCACCTCTACTCCTTCTCCTTCGCCCGCAACCCGCGGTGGAAGTCCACCTTCGCCACCCAGGCCGAAGTCCACGCCTACCTCAAGGACACCGCGCAGCGCTTCGGCGTCGAACCCCACCTGCGCTACGGCCACGAACTCCTCGACGCCCACTGGGACGCCGACCACCGCCACTGGCGCATCCACACCACCCACGGCCGCTACACCGCGCAGATCCTGGTCACCGGCACCGGCTACCTCTCCGAGCCCGCCGTCCCCGACCTGCCCGGCCTGGACACCTTCACCGGCACCCTCTTCCACTCCGCCCGCTGGCGCCACGACCACGACCTCACCGGCCGCAACGTCGCCGTCATCGGCACCGGCGCCTCCGCCATCCAGTTCGTCCCCGCCATCCAGAACCAGGTCGCCCGCCTCGACCTCTACCAGCGCACCCCGCCCTGGGTCGCCCACAAACCCGACAAGCCCAACACCCCCCGCCACACCTGGATGCTGCGCCACCTGCCCGGCTACCAGCGCTTCCGCCGCGCCTTCAACAAGAACGGCCGCGAGATCGTCGCGTTCTTCATGTCCCGCCCCACCCGCACCACCGGCATGAAGAACATGGCCGCCGGCCACCTCAAGAAATCCGTCCCCGACCCCGGCCTGCGCCAGCGCCTGACCCCCGACTACACCGTCGGCTGCAAACGCCTCCTGTTCTCCAACACCTGGTACCCCGCCATCCAGCAGCCCAACGTCGACATCGTCTCCGACACCATCACCGACATCGGCCCCACCCACATCACCACCGCCGACGGCACCACCCGCACCGTCGACACCATCATCCTGGCCACCGGCTTCACCGCCACCGACCGCCCCGTCGCCCGCCGCATCCACGGCCGCGACGGAACCACCCTGCGCGACACCTGGCACACCCACGGCATGAAAGCCCACCGCGGCACCACCATCCACGGCTTCCCCAACCTCTTCATGCTCCTGGGCCCCAACACCACCCTGGGCCACTCCTCCCAGACCGTCATGATCGAAGCCCAGATCGCCTACATCGTCGACGCCCTCAAAACCATCGACAAACTCGGCATCACCTCCGTCGAGATCCGCCCCGAAGCCCAGAACGCCTACAACCAGACCCTCACCGACCGCCTGAAGAACACCGTCTGGAACGCCGGCGGCTGCCAGAGCTGGTACACCGACCACCACGGCAACAACCCCTCCATCTGGCCCACCTACACCTACCGCTTCCGCCGCCAGACCCGCCGCTTCGACCTCCTCAACTACCAACGCGCCACCGTCACCCACACCACCCCCTAACCCCCCACACGCACACACCCGGACACACACGGGCACACACGCGGACACACGCAGGGGCACACACGCGGGCACACGCACACAACCACACAGGCACACCCAACACGGCCGGGCGGCACCCGCCCACCCACGGACCCCGCCGCCCGGCCGGCCCACACCCCAGGACACCCCACCCGAACCGCACGCACGCACGACCGACAACCGAACACCTGCACAGGCCCCATCACCTCAAGGGACCCACCCACCCACCCTCACACTAACCACCACCAGGCCGCCAACCGGCCGCCAACCCCGGAACATCACACCATCAGGCACCCCTACCCGGAACAGGAAACCCCCGCATGACCAACCCCAACCCCACCAGGCGCACCATCCTCACCACCACCGCCACCACCGCCCTCATCACCGCCTTCAACACCACCACCCGCACCTGGGCCACCACCAACACCCCCACCACCCACAACCACCTCTCCCCCGTCCCCACCCTCGACGGCACCCTCACCACCGACACCACCACCCTCACCGAATTCAGCCACGACTTCGGCCGCCTCACCACCAACACCCCCCACGCCGTCCTCAAACCCGGCTCCGACCAGGACATCATCAAAATCATCAACTACGCCCGCTGCAACGGCCTCAAAGTCGCCATGAACGGCCGCAGCGGCACCGACAACGACCTCGAATCACACTCCAACTACGGCCAGGCCTCCACCAACGGCGGCATCAGCATCGACGCCCGCACCCTCAACCGCATCCACACCATCACCCCCACCAACGCCACCGTCGACGCCGGCGTCACCTGGGCCCAACTCACCGACGCCACCCTCAACCAAGGCCTCACCCCACCCTGCCTCACCGACTACCTCCACCTCTCCATCGGCGGCACCATCAGCATCGGCGGCATCGGCAACACCGTCCAAAAACACGGCCTCCAAGCCGACACCGTCGAATCCATCGACATCATCACCGGCACCGGCCGCCTCCTCACCGCCACCCCCACCAAAAACCCCGACCTCTTCCACGCCGCCCTCGCCGGCGCCGGACAATTCGGCATCATCATCCGCGCCACCGTCAAACTCATCCCCGCCCCCCAACGCGCCCTCGTCTTCAACCTCTACTACAACAACCTCACCACCTACCTCACCGACCAACAAACCATCCTCAACGACGGCCGCTTCCACACCCAAGTCGGCGAAATCATCCCCCAACCCAACACCACCCCCCTCTACAAAATCGAAACCGCCACCTACTACAACGGCACCACACCCCCCAACCCCACCCCCCTCCTCACCGGACTCAACCCCAACCCCCACCAAACCACCACCACCGACCAGACCTACCGCGAATACACCTACCGCGCCGACACCTGGACCCAAAACCTCAAAAACCTCGGCTACTGGAACCAACCCAAACCCTGGCTCAGCCTCTTCCTCCCCGCCACCCAAGCCGCCAACTTCATCACCTACGCCACCCCCCTCCTCACCCCCCAAACCCTCGGCCAAGGCCTCCTCCTCTTCTACCCCTTCCCCACCAACAAACTCACCCACCCCTACGCCATCACCCCCAACGAACCCACCACCTACCTCTTCGACCTCCTCACCTTCCCCCACCCCAACACCAACCCCACCACCCAACTCACCCACAACCGCACCCTCTACGACCACGCCACCACCCTCGGCGCCAAACGCTACCTCGTCGGCGCCATCCCCCACATGACCCCCACCGACTGGAAAAACCACTACGGCCCCCAATGGACCAACCTCACCAACACCAAACACAAATACGACCCCACCCACACCCTCACCCCCGGCCAAAACATCTTCCCCTAACAACACACGGACACAACCGCAGGCACAAGCAGACACACAGCAAACGCAGACACAGACACAGACACAGACACAGCACGACAAGACACAGCACGGCACCGCACGGCAATAAAACAAACCAGCAAACAAACCCTCAAACAACAAACACAGACCACAGACCACAGACCCGCAAACACCGACACAGACCACAGGCCGCGAGCCGCAGGCACACAAACAGGCACGCAGGCACCGCCATAGGCACACAGGCACCGACAAATAGACACGCAGACACAGAAACACAGAAACACAGAAACGCCGACACACGGGCACACGGGCACACGGGCACACGGGCACACGGGCACACAGGCATCGGCCCGCAGGCGCACACGCGTAGCACCCCCACCGACACAGATCCACAGCAAGCACAGAAACAAGAACACACACGCCGACACAGACCCACAGATAAACCAACAAACAAACCACGGGCGCAGACACAGGCACGCAGGCACAGACGCAGGCCCACAGCAGACATGCACCAATAAAACACGCAGACACAAACGCGGACCACAAACAGCAGACAGCAGCCACGCAACCGAAAACACCAAACAGCAAACGAAAAACGGAAGACACAGACCACAAGCGACAAGCGACAAAAAAGAAATACAGACAAAAATACCAATAAACCAGAAGAACAGAAGACCGGATAAGCGGAAAGATAAGAGACCGGAAGGGCGGAAGACCAAAAACCAGGAAACCAAAGACCAGAAAACAAGAACTCAGGAACTCAGGAACTCAAGGCATCAGGACATCAGGAACGAACAGGAGGGCCCGCCATGCACACCTACGACCTCATCAACGAAGCCATCATCCACGCCCCCACCCAACAAGTCTGGAACCACCTCATCGCCGAACTCAACGGCACCACCACCTGGTGGACCCCCCACAACACCCACCAACCCGGCAACCCCACCCCCGAACACCCCGGCGGCACCACCCACATCACCATCCACCCCAACGGCCACACCAAACCCGGACCCAAAATCCACACCACCGCCACCACCACCCACACCACACCCCCACACACCCTCACCACCACCCACACCGGCCACTTCACCGGCACCACCACCTACACCCTCACCCCCACCCACAACAACCAACACACCAAACTCACCATCACCTTCACCACCACACCCCACGGATGGCCCACCCTCCTCCCCAAACACACCATCCCCAACCAACACACCAAAGCCACCCACAACGCCCTCACCAACCTCAACCACCAACTCACACAAGCCACAAACACC
>NZ_JBFBNR010000057.1:0-44686 GCF_040687675.1 Kitasatospora sp. NPDC056731 | reverse complement strand
AGTACGGCCCAGTACGAGGACGCTTCGCCGGCACGCCCAGCCGGGCGCCCAACGCCGCGCGCTGATCCGCCGCGAATTGTCAGACACGCCCTAGGCGAAGACCCCCCCTTCGAGTCACGCGCCGGCGCCCCGCGCGCCGGCCTGCCACCCCGGGCCCCGCACGCGGGCCCGGGAGGAAGGCGGCACGTCCATGATCCGCTGGAACGCCGACCAGCACGCCCTGCGCGAGGGCCTGGCCCGCTTCGGCGACGACCTGAGCGCCGGCCACATCGAAGGCGACGAACAGGCCGCCTTCTCCCACGACAAGTGGCGCCTCGTCCAGAAGACCGGAATCCTGTCCCTGCCCTTCGAGGAACGCTACGGCGGGCTGGGCCAGTCCCTGCTCACCACCATGTACGTCCTGGAGGGCCTGGGGCAGACCTGCCGCGACGGCGGCCTCAACTTCTCCGTCACCACCTCCCTCGCCTCCACCGGCGTCCCCCTCCAGGCCTTCGGCTCACCCGCCCTCAAAGAGGCCTACCTGCCGCGCATCGCCTCCGGCGAGGCCATCGGCGCCCACGCCATCACCGAGTCCGAGGGCGGCTCGGACGCCATGCAGATGCGCACCCGCGCGATCCGCGACGGCGACCACTTCGTCCTCAACGGCGCCAAGACCTTCGTCAGCAACGGCCCCGTCGCCGACGTCATCGTCGTCTACGCCCGCACCCACCCCCAGGGCGGGGCGCTCGGCGTCACCGCGTTCCTCCTGGACCGCGACATGCCCGGCATCAGCACCGGAAACCCCATCAAGAAGATGGGCCTGCGCACCTCACCGCTGTCCGAGGTCTACCTCGACGACGTCAAGGTGCCCGCCTCCCGGGTCCTGGGCCGCGTCGGCGGCGGCTTCCTCGTCCTGGACCACGTCATGAAACGCGAGATCCTCTACTCCTTCATCGTCAACACCGGCGAGATGCAGCACCGCCTGGCCCGCTGCCTCGACTACGCCAAGACCCGCATGTCCTTCGGCAAGCCCATCGGCTCCTACCAGTCGGTCGCCAACAAGATCGTCGACACCAAGATCCGCCTGGAGACCGCCCGCAAGTGGCTCTACGACACGGCCCAGCGCCTGGAGGCCGGCGAGAACGTCACCGTCGACATGGCGATCGCCAAACTCCTCACCAGCGAATCCAACCTCGCCACCTCGCTGGCCGCCGTCCAGGTCTTCGGCGGCAACGGCTACATGTCGGAGTACGGGCTGGAGAAGGACGTGCGCAACGCCGTCGCCGGCACCATCTACTCCGGCAGCAACGAGATCCAGTACAACCGCATCGCCGCCATGCTCGGACTCGGCAAGTGAGCGCCCCCGCCCCGCCCCGCCCGCTGCCGCCCGCGCGGCCCCGCCACCTCAAGGTGTGCGGGGCCCGCACCCGCGCCGACCTCACCCTCCTCGCCGAATCCGGCCCCACCCTGGTGGGCCTGTGGCACGGCGTGCCCGGCGGCCCCGCCGAACTCTCCGAACAACACCTCGCCCACCTCGCCGCCACCGCCATCCGCCTGGGCCTGGAACCCGTCCTGGTCACCTTCCTCGACGACGCCGACCAACTCGCCCGCCTCGCCCGCGCCACCGGCATCCGCTGGATCCAGCTCCACGCCTACCAGAACCCCGCCCTCGTCACCGAACTGCGCCACCACCTGCCCTACGCCGTCCTCGTCAAAGTCCTCCACCTCTCCCGCGGCCGCTGCCTGGAACGCCCCTTCATCGGCGCCTTCGAACGCGCCGGCTGCGACCTGTTCCTCCTGGACACCGTCACCGACGACGGCCGCGTCGGCTCCACCGGCCACCCCCTGGCCCCCGCCGACGTCCACACCCTGCTGCCCCGCCTCACCATCCCCTTCCTCCTCGCCGGCGGCCTGAACGCCGCCAACCGCGACACCTACCGCACCGTCACCGACCACCCCCTGTACGCCGGCGCCGACATCGACACCGCCGCCCGCAACCGGGCCGGCGACTTCACCCACGAAGCCGTCACCGCCCTCGCCCACGCCTGGCACCCCCGCCCCAAGGAGGCTCACGTATGAGCGCCCCGCGGTTCCTCGACGCCCTGCTGGCCGCGAGACGCCCCCTGATCATGGAAGTCAAACTCCGCGACCCGCACGGCACCGACCTGCTGGGCCCGCGCACCGTCACCGACCTCGTCACCCGCTACGAACAGGCCGGCGCGCCCTGCCTGTCCGTGGTCACCGGCCGCTGGTTCGGCGGCACCCCCCGCCTGCTGCGCGAGGTCACCGACGCCACCGACCTGCCCGTCCTGCAGAAGGACTTCCTCACCCGCCCCGCCCAACTGGAGGCCGCCGCCGCCCTCGGCGCCTCCGCCGTCCTGCTCACCGCCGCCCTGCTGCCCGCCACCTCCCTGCACCGCCTGGTCACCACCGCCCTCGCCCTGGGCCTGACCCCGTTCGTCGAGATCACCGGCGAACACGAACTCGCCCACCTGCCCCAGCCCGAACACTGCGTCATCGCCGTCAACAACAAGGACATCCGCACCCGCGAACGCGACCGCGGCGACCTCGGACGCAGCCTGCGCCTGCTGCCCGCCCTGCACGCCACCGGCACCCGCGCCCCCGTCTCCGCCTCCGCCATCACCGAACCCGCCGACGCCGCCCGCCTCCTGGACGCCGGCTACGCGGGACTGCTCATCGGCACCACCCTGATGCGCCAGAGCGACCTCACCGGCTGGCTCACCGACCTCGACACCGCCCGCGCCGGGACCGCCACCCGCGCCGGGACCGCAGATCGCGCCGCCACCGCCCGCGCCGGGGCCGCCGTATGAACCCCCGCCCGAACCCGCGGCCCAACCCCCGGCTCGCCACCCGCTCCCTCGTCCTGGACGCCGGCGGCATCCCCGTCTCCGCCCTCGTCGCCGAACCCCAGGACCGCGCCCCCAAAGCCGTCCTCCTCGCCATCCACGGCCGCGGCATGCGCGCCGCCTACTTCGCCGGCCCCGCCCACCCCGACACCAGCCTGCTCACCCTGGCCGCCGACCTCGGCTACACCGTCCTGGCCCTGGACCGCCCCGGCCACGGCGCCTCCGCCCACCGCCTGCCCGACGGCCAGCTCATCGCCGACCAGGCCGCCACCCTGCACGCCGCCCTCACCGACTACGCCCGCGCCCACCCCGTCGGCGCCGGCGTCCAGCTCCTCGCCCACTCCTTCGGCGGCAAGATCGCCCTCCACCTCGCCGCCCACTGGCCCGCCGACCCCCACCTGCCCCTGCTCGGCGCCGACATCTCCGGCCTCGCCCAGCACTACGCCCCCGGCGCGTGGGAACGCCCCGACGACCTCGCCGGCGGCGGCCGCCTCAACTGGGGCCCCCTCGGCCTCTACCCGCCCGGCACCTTCCACGCCGCCCGCACCCTGCTCACCCCCGTCCCCGCCCTCGAATCCCGCGAACTGGCCACCTGGCCCGCCCGCTACAGCGCCCTGGCCGCCCGCGTACGCGTGCCCGTGCGCCTCACCCTCGCCGACCACGAGGCCTGGTGGCGCCTGGAACCCTCCCACCGCACCGCCCTCACCGCCGCCTTCCCCCCGGGCCTGGCCCACCTCGTCACCGCCCACCGCGCCGGCCACAACCTCTCCCTGGGCCACGCCGCCCGCCCCTACCACCTGCGCGCCCTCGCCTTCACCGACGAATGCCTCACCCGCCCCCGGCCCCAGCCCGCCACAGCCGCCCCCGAACCGGCCCTGGCCGCCGCCGGCTGACCGCAGGGTGGGCGATCACCCGCCCTGCGGGCGACATCCGAGCTACTGTGGATGTCATGACTGCGGCCTACGAGGACGTGCCCTTCAGTGAACTGCTGCACCACCCCGCCGCGACCGCGCGCCGGCTGGACGCCGTCCGCGCGCTACGACTGCGGCGGCGCGACGCGGGGGACCTGGCCCTGATGCGCGTCGAGCAGATGGAACGCGACGCCTCCGTCGTGGACTTCACCTCGCGCCTGCTGGCGGCGCTGGTACGGACCGGGAACACCGCCGCCCTGCGCCAGGCGCTGCCCGAGGCCCTGCCGTGGAGCACGTTCCTGCCCGCCGAGGACATCGACACCCTGCTCGGCGAGCTCGTGGACACCGCCCGCGGCGCGGTGGCCCTGGACAACCTCGCCCCCATCGCGCTGCTGCTCACCCAGTGGCGCCACAGCGCCGAGGTCCACGCCGACCCCGCCCTGCTCGCCCTGATCACCCGCGAGCCCGACGGCGACCTCGGGCCGGCCGCCATGCCCGAGGCCGCCGAGTGAGCCCCAAGCGCGGCGACCGCGCCGCGCCGCCCCCGAGCGGCGACGAGTACGACCTGCGCTGCGCCACCACCGAGGCCGCCGACGGCTGGGAACACCTGGCCCGTCAGGCAGCGGGAAACCTGCGCCGCGCCTTCGAGAGGATCCGCGCCACCCCTCGCGCCGCCGACCGCCCCGACCGCCAGCACCGTCTCAAGGGCAAGCTCGGCACCGGTGTCTTCAAGGGCCAGGAACTGGAACGCTGGCAGTACGAGGTCACCGGCGCCGGACGCATCTGGTACCTGCTGGACGACGCCGACCGAACCGCGTGGATCACCTACGCCGGCACCGGCCACCCCAAGGCCACGGACTGACCACCCGCCACACCCCGGCCGCGCGAGCCACTTCGCCATCGCCCGCGCCCATCGGTACGCCGCCAGGGCGCGTGAAGCGTATTGCCTTGGCGCCACGACGGCCTGACGTCTCGCCATGGAACAGTGGATCGTCATCGATCGTCTCCGTGGTGAACCTGACCGCCAACGGCACCTGCTGATCCGGCCGCCGTTGCGCAGCGGACGGCTGCATGAGAAGTCGGAGGGGCCGACTTCTCATGCAGGGTGGGACGACGCGACCGCGACCACCTGTGCAACAGCCGCCCCGGACATGGCCGGCCTGGAAGGGAGACGTACCCGCCGGCGGCTGGTCGTCCCTGAACAGCGGCAGCGTCTCCAAGATCAGCCGGGTCTGACAGCAGGCCCCGGCCCGTCCGGCCCTCCTGCCCGGCGCGCCGTCGCGGCGGGCAGGAGGGCCCCACGGGGGCTGAACCTGCAGACCCTGCCCTCGTCGGAGACGACTTGGCCATCTTCGTGATCAGGGCCTTCTTGCGAGAGATCGCGGCCTGGTTCGACAGCCCCCAGATCCAGCCGCCGGCCTGGTGCCGATCGACGGCTGGCGGACTGACTCAGACAGTCACCTCGGCCGACCGCGCCCGAACCTGCTGGAGGGTCTCGTCGGCGCTTCTCTGCCCGGCCCAGCCCTCGGTGAGGGCGGCGCCGGCGGTGCGGCATTCGCCGTGGAACGTGGCGTATCCGCCGCCGCCCGGCAGCATGAAGTGCGCCTTGAACGCGCTTCGCTCCAAGTTGGTGGTCCCGTGGAACTGAGTGCCCATGAAGTCCGCACGCGCGAACCGGCAGTCACTGAGGTCGAAGTCGATCAGAGTGGCGGCGGAAAGGCTGAGATCGACTCCGTCCCAGAACTGTTCGCGCGGCGGGGAATCCGGCGCCGCCCCGGGGTCGTGAGGGCGGAGGTGGTCGGTGAGGAGCTGCTGCGCGGTCCGCCGCAGCCTCAGTTCGGCCACCTGCTCCGCGGTGAGCGCGGCTTCATCGCCGGCCTCGAACGCCAGCGGCGCCCTCAGGAATCCGCAGACCGCGTCGACGATTCCGGCCCGCTGGTCGGCGCGGGCCTGGCCGAGCGCGTCGAGCACGTGCAGTCCGGACAGCCGCACCGCCGGGTCGGCGTCGGCGAGCTGGTGGGCGTAGGGCGCCACGGACTCGTCCGTCACCAGCCGGCCCGGCCCGTTGTCCTCGGGACGCAGCACCCAGCCGAAGGGCCATTGCTGAGGGCTGAACGACTCTTCCGCGTCGTCGGACTCCGAAGCGTCGTCTTCGTCGGCGACAGTGTCCGCGGTCGCGCCGGTGAGATCCACGTTCGGCTGGTCGAGATGGACCTGATCGCCGAACCAGGCGTCGCCGAACTCCGCATCCGCCCCGAACCGTGCCTTCCAGAACCAGGCCGGACCGTGGAATCGCGCGCCGCGAAAGGACACCCGATCCCGGAAGCAGGTGCCGTCGCTGCCCTCGTACCAGGTCTGGTAGTCCTCTTGAAGCACGGCGCTCGGCCAGTCGGGATCGGCCTCGTTCGGCTCGCGCCAGGGGATCTGCACGCCGAACGGATCCGGCTTGCCAGAGGACAGGTCGCAGTCCTCGTCGAACTCTTCGAATCGGGAGTCGTCCTCCTGGACGGACTCCTCACCACGGCCGAACCAGGCCAGATGGTCGAACCGGGCGCCGGCGAAGCCGGCGGGGGAGTGGAACCGCGCCAGCCCGAAGTGGGCGTCTGCGCCGAACCTGACGTCGGCGAACGACGCCTCGCCTTCGAACACGGCCCGCGCGAAGATCGCGTCGTCGCGGAAGTGGGCGCCGTCGAAGACGCAGCGACCGCGGAAGTGGGCGTCCGCGAAGACCGTCGGGCCGAAGGAGCAGCCGCTGAAGTCGACGTCCGGCAGTACGGCGCCTTCCAGGGCGAAGGCGAGGTGGTCTCCGCCCCGCGCCAGCGCGACAAGAAGCGCGACAGCACTGTCGGCAGCTTCCACAACGGTGCCGCGCAGGTAGCGGCACACGGCGTCGGCGGCAGGCTGGCGCAGCGCGGGATGTGCCTGGGCGAGTACCTCAAGCTCCTGCAAGCCGGCGTGGTGCGCGTCGGCGCCCGGTCCCGCCAAGCAGTCGGCTATCCGCTGGAACTCCCCGGAGGCGTCCGGTTCCGTCGGTGATCCCATGCCGTCAGACCCTAGCGCAGCACCGCGTTGATCCTTCGGGGGTTCATGTGGCTTCGAGCGGGGAGCCGTCGTAGGTCCAGCGGTAGGCCTAGTCGGTGCCGAATTCGCCTGCGCGGATGGCGGTGACGAAGGCCTGCCAGGCGGGGGTGGAGAAGAGGAGGGCCGGGCCGTCGGGGTCCTTGGAGTCGCGCACGGGCTGCACGTCGGTGAAGCCGTCGGCGACCTCGATGCACGCGCCGCCGCCTCCGCTGTACGTGCTCTTGCGCCAGGTGGTGTCCATCGCGGTTGTCTCCTGTGGGCGGAGTGGGAAGTCGATGGGAGCGACTTCCCACTCTGGCGCCAGGTAGGCCTAGTTGATGTCGAGTTCGCCGGTACGGATGGCGGTGACGAAGGACTGCCAGGCGGCGGAGGAGAAGAGGAGGGCCGGGCCGAAAGGGTCTTTGGAGTCACGGACCGGCATCACGCCGGTAAAACCGTCAGCGACCTCCACGCAGGTTCCTCCGTTGCCGCCGCTGTACGAACTCTTTCGCCAGCGAGCGTCAGTCAGATTGACGTCCATTCCAGATCCCTCCGTACCGCGCGGATCATGGCCACTGAGTCGGCCTGGTTCATGGCCTCGACCACGAGGCGATCGTAGCTCCTGGTCAGCGCCAAAACTGACTGGATGTCCCGGTCGATGTAACCGCGCTGCTCGATCTCGCCGTAGCTGAGAACTTTGCGGTTCGGCATGGTAAGGAGTTGCACCACGCGCGTGAACGGCCGGTTCTCGCCCAGAGAGTACGGCGCCACCTGGATGACCACGTTGGGCCGATCGGCCAACTGTTCAAGGTGGAGCAGCTGCTCGATCATGACGTCCCGGCCGCCGACGAGTCGCCTCAGGCAGCTTTCGTCCAGCACCGCGTGCAGGACCGGAGGTGGAGTCCGCTCCAGGATGTGCTGTCGGGCAAGCCGGAAGTTGATACGTTCATCGGCCTGTTCCGGGAGTGCGGCGCCCTGCCTCGCGTATCCCGTCTCAATCGCGGTTGCGTACGCGCGAGTCTGCAGGAGCCCTGGGATGACGTTGATCTCGAAGATTCTGATCTGCTCCGCTCGGGCCTCGTAGTTGGTGTACTCCGGGAAGCCCTCCAACAACGCGGTGTGCTTGAGCTGCCAGTACATCAGGACCAGCGTGCCGCCGGTCCTGAGCTCCTGGTCGGCGAGCTCCGCCAGCTGCAGGCTCGGGGGCCGGTGTGCAAGTTCGACGTAGGACAGGTGCGATGCGGTGCACCCGACCTTCTTCGCCAGTTGGACCTGGGTGAGCCCAACTGCTTCGCGTGACCTGCGGAGTTGAACTCCGAAGGCGGCCCACGGGGACGAGGTCGGGTCGATGGTCTTCTTGTTCATGGAGCTTCCCCAACTCACGGCTGGCCTGACTGCAAGTCGCATATCACTTCCGATGCTAGGTGACTCCGGGCCATCATGTGCACAGAACGTGAAACGCTGATTGCGGAAGGTTATTTCCATGGCCGATGCCCAAGTTCCCCGCCTCCACGGCTACGGCGTGCGCTGGGACGCCGGGGCCCGCCTCTACCGGGTCCGCAACGAGGTCACCCGGGAGTGGTTGCGCCAACCGGACGGTGAGCTCAGCGGGTTCAGGTCCTTCTCCGACGCCTGGGGCACGTGGCGCGTCTTCGAGGTCCACAAGCGGCCGGGGGAGTGAGCGCCGGACGCATGACGGCTGAACTACTCGCCCGCCTCCTGTGGTTGGCGGGCTTCTCCCTCGTACTCCTCGCCGCCCTCAGAAGGTGAACCGCCCGATGCGCGACCCCCGCCTGCTCGCCAAGCCGCCGGTGTGCCGGCTCGGCTGCCTCGTCCTCGTGCGCAACCCGCGCGGTGACGTCCTGCTCGTGGACCCGGATTACATGGACGGGCTGATCCTGCCCGGCGGCGCAGCGCAGCCGAACGAGCCCCCGCACCTCGCCGCCGCCCGCAACCTGCACGCCGAGACCGGGCTCGACCTGCGCCTCGCCGACGTCCTCGCGGTCGACTTCACCCCCGCCGACCGGTACCTGGAACGCCTCAACCTGGTCTTCGACGGCGGCACCGTGCATGACGACACCCGCCTCGCCGTCCCGCCCCGGCACCGCAGCGGCCTGTTCGGCGCCCGCTTCGTCCCCGCCCACGAACTCCCGGACGTCATGGCGCCCTCCCAACTCGCCCGCGTCAGCGAGGCGTTGGCGGGCCGCGCGCTGCCCGTCCTCCTCCACGGCCAGCGCGCGACCTGAGGACCGCGCCGCCCTGGTTCACCGCGCGCCGGCGGACTCCAGGATCGCGGACAGCCGCGCCAGGCATTCGTCGACGAAGCCGGGATAGGTGCCCCAGTAGTACGACAGCCCGCCGATCCCGACGCCGGCCGCCCACGCCCGGGCCCGCAGCCACGTCACGTCGTCGAGGCCGAGGGCGTCCCAGTACGCCTGGCGGGCCGGGGAGGGAAGGTCCCACACCGTGGCGTGCTCGGCGTCGGGAAAGCCGACCGACAGGCATCCGAAGTCGATGACCGCGTGCAGCCTGCCCTGCCGGACCAGCAGGTTGGAGGGTTTCAGGTCGCCGTGCAGCCACACCTGGCGCCCGGACGGCCCGGGCAGGTCGAGCGCGCTCTTCCACAGGTGCAGCAGGTGCTCGATGTCGAGGTCCAGGCCCGGGATCGTCCGGCACTTCTCGAAGCATGCGCTGATCGACTCGTTGCTGTCCCGCAGGTCGCCCCCGCGGTACCAGTCGAGCGCGCCGTGGCGGGCGGCCCCCATGAGCGGGACGCGGTGCAGGCCCTGGACGACCGCCGCCAGGTCGGCCCCGAAGGCGGGCCAGTCGGTGACCGACCCCGGGCCGGGCTCCTCGCCGTCGATCCAGCGGTACACCGACCAGGGGAGCGGGAACACGGCACTCGCTGTCCCGGCGTGCACCGGCTCCGGGACGCGGCACGGCAGGTGCGGTGCCAGCCGCGGCAGCCACGTCTGCTCCTTCCGCACGGACTCCGCGCTCTGCGCGGTGCGCGGCAGCCGCACGAGCAGGTCGTCGCCGAGCCGGTACATCGTGTTGTCCGTGCCCGCGCCGGCCGGCGAGACGGACAGGCCGGCCCAGTGCGGCCGCTGCTCCCGGAGCAGGGAGCGGACGACCGCCTGGTCCGCGAAGATCTCGTTCTCGTGAAGGGCCACGGTGCGAGCCTTCCGGCCGGGCGCCACCGCCGCCAGCGATTTTCCCGAGACCGCTGCTGTCCGGGTCCCGTCGAAGAGCAGGACGCCGCCGGCCGGGACCGGCACCGGGACGGCCTGGCCGGAGAGGCCGGAGAGGCCGGAGAGTTCGGGGTGCTCGTCCATCCAGGTGCCGCCGCCGTCGGGCTGTGGGACGCCTGCGTAGGGGGCGCGGTGGGAGCCGGGGGCGATCCAGGTGCAGCCGGTCTCCACGGTGGCGTCCTCGAAGTACCCGACGGCGGTGAGCAGACCGCGGGTGGGCTGGGATGCCGGCCCGCCCGTACGCCCCGGGTCAGAGGAGCCCGAGGCGGTCCAGGGCGAGGTAGGCGGCGGCGGTGTCGGTCATCTGGCCCCTGCGCAACACGGTGGAGCGGAACTCGGGCAGGGGCAGGGTGACCACGTCGATGAACTCGGTGCGCTCCGGGGTCGGCTCGGTGACCTTGGCGCAGCCGGTGGCGTAGAAGGCGAAGCGCAGGGCGGTGGAGTAGGCGTCGTGCCAGTACGGTCCGGCCGCGTGGACCTCGCCCTGGTAGCCGGTCTCCTCCAGCAGTTCGCGGGCGACGGCCTCGGCTGCCTCTTCTCCGGGTTCGATGAAGCCACCGGGTAGTTCGTACAGCACGCGGTCGGGGCCGGGCCGGTACTGGCGGGCGAGGACGACGTGCTGGTCGGGAGTGAGGGCGAGCACGGCGCCGGTTGGGCGCTCGCGTTTGAGGTAGAACTCCTCCGTCCGTCCGTCGGGCAGCTCGAAGTCGACGCGTTCCACGGACCGGCCGAACTTGCTGAACATGGTGGTGCGTTCGATCTCGCGCCATGACGCGGCGGGGTGGGTCATGGCTGGACTGTACGGCTCCGGCCTGACTCCGGGCGCTCGTTGGAGCCGCCCAGGCCTCCGCGCTCGCTGCCGCCGTCGGCTCCGCCCGCCTGGCCTCCGCCCTCACCGACATGCGCAACAGCGAAAAAGGGGGCGCGCGCGGAGCCGGGCGCCGACCCGGCTCCGCGCGCAGGGGGGCCGCGGCTCAGGCGGCGGTCAGGCGGGCGGTCCTGCGGTGTTCCGTCATGCCGGAGACCAGCTGGTCGCGGATGCGGGCGGGGACCTGGGGGGCGAAGCGGGCCAGGTAGTGGGCCAGGTGGGCCTCGTCGTCGACGAGGAAGGGCAGGTCGAAGACGAGGAGCTTGCGCACCGCCAGCAGCGGCACGGGCGCGCGCAGCGGCCTGAAGGAGCGGTTCCACAGGCCGCCCTCCTCGCAGACGGGGTGGAACTGGCCGATCATCAGGCCCTGTTCGACGAACTCGTCCTTGGCCTTGCGCTGCGCCTCGTCCAGCGCGGTGGAGTCGGCGCGGTCCAGGCCCGGCAGCACCAGCAGGACGGTCAGCAGCTCCCGGTCCGACTCCTCCGTCAGGTCGGCCAGCAGCCGCTCGTACCAGGCGCGCAGCTCGCCGACGAGTGCGGGCAGGTCGCCGCCCGCGCGGGTGTCGGCGACGGCGATGTGGAACAGGCCGCGGCGCAGCGAGGGCTGGGTGTAGGGGCAGACGGGGCCGCTGCGCCCGAGGTCGGGGTGGGCGGTGGTGAGGAAGCGCCGGCTCCAGGCGAGGATCTCGGCGGCCTCGGGGTGGTGGTCGGCGGCGCCGGCGTCGATCTGCTCGGCGGAGTAGACGCGCAGCGCGGTGTCGAGGGTGTGGGTGGTCATCGGGGGCCCCGCCACACGGGGGTCAGGCGGGGGCCGCCGGCGGGCAGGGCGATGGCCTCGCCGAAGCGGGTGAAGCCGCCGGCGCCGCAGACCCGGGCGCCGCCGGGGGAGCTGGTCTCGGCGTAGGCGGCCTGGCCGTCGTGGTCGACGCGGGCCAGGAAGGCGCGCAGGAGGGCGGTGCCGGTGCCGGTGTGGCGGGCGTCGGGGTGGGCGCCGACGAACGCCAGGTAGTGGTGGGGGCGGTGGCGCGGGTGGCGGCGGGCCTGGAGGCGGGTGATGGCGGCCAGGCGGCGGGCGGATTCGGGGTGGGCGTCGGCGTCGACGGCCGCGTCCAGGGCGCGGGCGGCCGCCTGGTCCTGCTCCCCGGGGTGTTCCCACACGCCGGGGGGCAGGAAGAGCAGCGCGCCGACGGGGGCGTGGTCGTCGGGGTGCTGGGCGGTCAGGGCGCCCTGGTGGGCCAGGCACTGGTCGACGTGGACGCGGAAGAAGGCGGGCAGGATGCGGGCGCGGTGGGCGTCGTCGGGGAAGGCCCAGCGGGTGAGCGGGTCGTCGTGGAAGGCGGCGGCGAGCACCCGGGCGAGGGCGGGGGCCTCCTCGGGTCGGGCGGGGCGGACCGCGGGGGCCGCGAGGGCGGCGCCCGGCGGGACGGTGGCGGTGGTCAACGGACACTCCTCGGCAGACAGGGGGCGGGCGGCGGGGCGGTCGTACGGGGGGTGCACTCGTACAGCGGGGCGACGGGCGGGTCAGGGCCGGGCGGTGGCGAGCGAGGTCAGTCGCGCGTGCAGGGCGGGCAGGTGGTCCTCCGCCTCGGGCTTGATCAGGACGCTGCGCAGCACCGAGGCCCCGTCGGCGTCCGCCGCCGCTGCCGGGTGGCGGCGGGTGAAGTCGGCGGCGTCCACCCGCAGCAGGCTCAGGTAGAGCGGGTCCTGCTCGTCGGCCATGCCCTGGCGCAGCACGTGCCGGCTGGCGGCGTCGACGGCGGACATCGGCGTCCCGCCGGGGGTGGGGTGGTAGGTGACGATGTCCAGTTGCGGGCGCTGGTGGAGGGTCAGGTGCGGGCTGTCCTCGATCAGGTCCGCCCAGGCCAGGGCCGCGCGCCGCCCGCCGGCCAGGACGGCGCCCAGGCCCTGGGGGGTGAGCGGCAGCAGTTGCAGGGTCAGCCACAGGGCGGCGGCCGCGGCGCCGGCGCGCGAGCATTCCAGGCTGATCTCGCCCAGGTGCAGTTCGGCGTCGGTGAAGTAGGTGTAGGGGGAGTCGTGGGCGAAGTGGCGGCCGATGTCGGGGTCGGCGAACAGCACCGCGCCGCAGCCGTAGGGCTGCAGGCCGTGCTTGTGCGGGTCGACGGTGACGGAGTCGCAGCCGGCGATGGCCCGCCACGGCGCCGGGTCCAGGCGCAGGGCGGCGGCCTGGGCGTCGTCGGTGGCCAGCAGGGCGAAGAACCCGCCGTAGGCGGCGTCCACGTGCACCCGCACCCCGTGGCGGCGGGCCAGTGCCAGCACCTCGTGCACCGGGTCGACGGCGCCGAGCCCGGTGGTGCCGGCGGTGACGACCACCGTGCCGACGCGGCCGGTGGCGAGCAGGTCGGCCAGCGCGTCGACGTCCATGCGCCCGTCCGCGTCGGCGGCCACCGCGTGACCCTCGACGCCCAGGACGTGGCACATGCGGCTGTGCGTGTAGTGGGACTGCGCGCTGTAGGCGACGCCGCGCCCGGGGTGGCTCTGGCGGGCCACGTACAGGGCTTCCAGGTTGGCGATGGTGCCGCTGCTGGTGAGGTGGCCGACGTGGCGGGGCAGGCCGAACATGGCGGCGAGCTGGGCGACGCACTCGCGTTCCATGTCGTTGGTGGCGGGCCCGCCCTCGTAGGCGTGGTTGTTGGGGTTGAAGCGCATCGCCGTCAGGTAGCCGACGACGGCGGCCGGGTGCGGCGGCTTGACCATCTGCCCGGCGTAACGGGGGTGGAAGAACGGATAGTTGTGCTCCAGGCGCTTGGCGAAGCGCTCGAACGCGGCGGCGAAGTCCGCGTCGTCCACCTGGTGCGAGGGGTGCGGGCTGTACGGCCCGAACCGCTCTCCCCACTGCTCGGCGACCTCGGCCGCCCTCGGCAGCCAGTACCGCAGGTCCACGCTCCGGCCCTTCCCTTCGAGGGATCCTCCAGTGTTCTGCGAGCCACGGTGGCCGCCCGCCGCAAGCGGCCCGCAACACCCGCAGCTCACCGCGCGCCCCGCCCGCAACCCGCCTCGCGCGCTCCACCGGGCCTCAGCCGGACCCCAACCGGGCGCAAGGATCCGCTGCTGCAATCACCCCCGGAACCCGCCCCCGCCCCACCCGCCGGGGCCGCACGGGCACACCGCCACACCGGGCCGGCAGCAGGAGGACGCGCGATGGTGACCAGACGCAGGATGATCGGCGCCGCCCTGGCGACCGGGGGAGGGGTCCTGCTCATGCGCACCACCCTGCGCCCGGCCGCCTCCGTGGAGACCGCCGCCGCCGCGGCCGCCCACACCCACCCGGGCGCCACCGCCCCCGCCGCCGAGGCCGACCCGGGCCCCGACGCCGGCCCCGCCCTGGCACCGAAGTTCACCGCCGCGATGCCCCTGCCCCCGGTGCTCGCCCCCGTCTCGACCGACGGCGCCGCCGACACCTACGCCGTCACCATGCTCAAGTCCTACGCCCGCATCCTGCCCGGGCACCGCACCGACGTCCTCACCTACAACGGCGCCTTCCCCGGCCCCGTCATCCGCGCCCGCTCCGGACGCCCGGTCGTGGTGCGCCAGACCAACCTGCTGGACGACCCCGTCTCCGTCCACCTGCACGGCGCCCGCGTCCCCGTCGCCTCCGACGGCGGCCCCATGAACCTCCTGGACACCGGCGCCACCCGCACCTACACCTACCCCAACGACCAGCCCCACGCGAGCCTGTGGTTCCACGACCACGCCCACCACCTGGAGTCCGAGCACGTCTACCGGGGCCTGGCCGGCACCTACCTGATCACCGACGCCACCGAAGCCGCCCTGCCGCTGCCCGCCGGCCGCTACGACCTGCCCATCGCCCTGCGCGACGCCCGCTTCGACCCCCAGGGCCGCCTCGTCTACCGCATGGACGACCCCCTCAACCGCACCACCATCCTCGCCAACGGCCGCCCCTGGCCCAAGGTCGAGGTCGCCGCCCGCAAGTACCGGCTGCGCCTGCTCAACTCCTCCAACCTGCGCTTCTTCTCCCTGCGCCTGGCCGACGGCGGCCCCCTCACCCAGATCGGCTCCGACGGCGGCCTGCTGGAACGCCCCCACGTCACCGACACCGTCGACCTCTCCCCCGGGGAGCGCGCCGACGTCGTCGTCGACTTCTCCCGCTACCCGGTCGGCTCCAGCATCGTCCTCACCAACTCCATGCCCCCCGGCCCCGCCGAACACGTCGGCCAGGTCCTGCGCTTCGACATCACCCGCGCCGCCGACGACCCCAGCCGCGTCCCCGCCCAGCTGCGCACCCTGCCCGCCCTGGGCGCGGCGGCCCGCGAGCGCACCGTCGTCCTGGAGTACCAGGAGAAGCCCGGCGCCGCCCCGCTGGGACTGATCGACGGCAAGGTGTACGACCCGGCGCGGGTGGACGCCTCGGTGGCGTTCGGCACCTCGGAGATCTGGACGGTCGTCAACGCCAACAAGGACGTCCCGCACAACTTCCACCTGCACCTGGTGCAGTTCCGGGTGCTGGCGCGCAACGGCGCCGCGCCCGGCCCGGCGGAGTCCGGCCTGAAGGACACCGTGCGCCTGCTGCCGGGGGAGAGCGTGCGACTGCAGGCCCTCTTCGACTCCTACCGCGGCCGCTACCCCTACCACTGCCACCTGCTGGACCACTCCGCGATGGGCATGATGGCGCAGCTGGAGATCACCTGACCACCTTCTATCTGCCCCCCCGCCGGGCCGCCCGCCCCCCGCAGGCGGCCCGGGGGCCCGGCCGTCAGCCGGCGTGGATGCCCTGGCCCGGCGCCAGGATCCCCGCCGGATCCCACCGCCGCTTGGCCCGCTCCACCCGCTCCCACAGACCGCCGTAGTGGCGCCGCCAGTCCGCCCCCGTCATCCCCGGCACCGCCCCGATCAGGTAGCGCTTGCCGCCCAGCTCCACCGCCCGGTCGTACAGCCGCCGGTTGCGCTCCAGCATCGCCGCCGTGTCCGCCCCCGGCGCCGGGAACGCCAGCAGGTCGAAGTGCCAGCCCACCGGCTCCTGCGGCAGCACCGCCAGCGGCGCCCCCACCCGCGCCCGCGCGTACGGGTAGAACAGCAGCAGCCCCGCCCCCAGGTCCTCCGCCGTCAGCAGCGCGGTCGCCTCCCGCATGAACACCCCCACCGTCGAGGCCGGCAGGAACAGGCTCAGCCACGGCTTCGGCAGCCCCCAGAACCCGGCCGCCCGCAGGTACCCCGCGAACGCGTCCACCCGGAACGCGTACTCGCGCCAGCTCTGCTCCACCACCGTCGTCTCGCCCGCCACCCCGTGCAGCCCCGCCAGCAGCGCCTCCCGGTCCACCGCCCGCCCGGCGTCCCCGTAGGCCACCAGCTCCGCCGTGTAGCGCCACCGCTGCCCGTCCGCGCTGCGCACCACGTTGCCGACCTGGAGGTCGAAGCGGCCCTGGGCCAGCACCTTCTCCTGGTCCGCGCGGTAGAGGTCCGCGTCGTCGTAGGCCAGGGTGAATACGGTGGCGCGCTCGCGCGCCGGCACCAGGGCGAGCGTGGCCCGCACGATGATCCCCACCTGCCCGCCGCCGGCCAGCACCGCCTCGAACAGCTCCCGGTTGTGCTCGCGCGAGGCCGTCACCAGCTCGCCGGTGCCGGTCACCACGTCCAGCGACCGCACGGTGTCCGCCTGCAGCCCGTGGCGCTGCACCGCCCCGCCGATGCCGCCCACGCTCAGCGTCCCGCCCACCGACAGGTGCAGGTAGTCCGTCAGGCACGGCGGCATCCAGCCCGCCGCCAGCGCCGCGTCCGTCAGCTGCGCCCAGGTGGCGCCCGCCTCCACCACGGCCCGCCCGGGTTCGACGGAGAGGATCCGCGACAGCCCGCGCGCGTCGATCGCGATGCCGCCGCGGGGGTTGGCCTGGCCGTAGCTGGAGTGCGACTCCAGCCCGCTGTCGCCGCCGACCGCCTGGTCGCCGCTCTGCCCGTTGACCGCCACCGGGATGCGGTGGCGGCGGGCGAAGGCCACCACCTTCTGGACGTCGCGCACCGAGGCCGGGCGCAGCACCGCGCGGGGCGAGGCGGTGACCAGGTGCCCGAAGTCGGAGGAGAACCGTTCCACGTCGGCGCCCCGCAGGGCCACCGTGCCGTCCAGGGCGGGCAGTTGATCCACGTTCTCGCCCGGCTCGGCGGCCCAGGCGCGGGCGGCGGTGTTCCAGCCGACGACGGCGGCGCCGGCGCCGGCGATCAGTGCGCGGCGGGACAGACCTGAACTGCTCATATCAGCGTTTCTCCGATCAGTCGTCAAATAGGGATTGTTGTACCGCAACCACCCCGCGACCACCTACCTCCCCGCACGCCCCTCCTGCTCCAGCCCCGCCAGCGCGGCCGCGATGTACTCCGGCATCCGCATCTGGTAGGCCGGGGCGCCGGCGGGGATGTGCGCGCAGGCGGCCCGCGCCTCCTCCAGCAACGCCCGCCGCGCCTCGGGCAGATGGGCCACCCGCGGCGAGTCGGCCGCCGTCCACAGCACGTAGGCGAGCTTGTAGGCGTACACGGGCGGGCTGACCGGGAACAGCGCCCGGTACACCCACAGCCCCTCCGGGGCGTCCAGGATCCACTCGTTGTGGCTCAGCAGCCGCACCCGCGCCTTGAGCACCAGGTCCCTGTGCGCCGTGTCCCTGTGCACCGTCATCCTCGCGTCCCCCTTCGTCCGTTCACTGTTCACCGCCCACCGCCTCCGGCGCCGTACGGCCCGTGCGCAGCACGGCGCGCGCCCCGGCCGCCCTGGGCAGGGGGCCGGCGCGTGGCCGAAGGAGTGGATGCGGACGAGTCTGCGGGCTGCGCCCGCCGCCCGGCAAGGTGTGATCCGGGTGCTCTGCGTCCTACCGAAACCCCCCGCTGAACTGGCACAATGGGGCTCGGTACACGCCGGGATCCCCGGCCGCGAGGCCCCTGCCGTGCGGGGCTAGCCTGGTCGCATGTTCGTACTTGAGCTGACGTACACCGCCCCGCTGGAGCGCATCGACGCCGCCCTGCCGCAGCACGTCGAGTGGCTGCGCGGGCACTACGAGGCCGGCACCTTCCTCGCCTCGGGCCGCAAGGTGCCGCGCGAGGGCGGGGTGATCATCGCGCTGGGCGAGGACCGCGCCGCGGTCGAGGAGCTGACCCGCACCGACCCCTTCGCCCGCGAGGGCCTGGTCGCCTACACGGTGACCGAGTTCCTCGCCACCACCACCGCCCCCGCCCTGGACGCCTACCGCCAGCAGCTGCCCGCCTGAACCCCGGCCCCTGAACCCCGGCCCCGCCGTGCCCCGCCCCGCCTCGCGGTTCGGGGCACGGTCGCGTTCTGGCTACGATCGGTGGCACGGGGCAAGGACGCGTACGGGAAGTTGGCGGGAGAAGACGGATGGCACACGCACGGGCCGGGCAGTTGGCACAGCCGGATGACCTGGTGGATGTGGCGCGGCTGGTGACGGCGTACTACGCGCTGAACCCGGACCCTCAGGAGGTCGGCCAGCGGGTGGCGTTCGGCACCTCGGGCCACCGCGGGTCCTCGCTGGACGCCGCGTTCAACGAGGACCACATCGCCGCGACCACGCAGGCGATCTGCGAGTACCGGGCCCAACAGGGCATCGCAGGACCGCTGTTCCTGGGCGCCGACACGCACGCGCTCTCGGAGCCGGCGAAGGTGACGGCGGTGGAGGTGCTGGCCGCCAACGGCGTGCAGGTGCTGCTGGACGCGGCCGACGGCTACACCCCCACGCCCGCGGTCTCGCACGCGATCCTGGCCCACAACCGGCGCAGCCCCCGGGCGCTGGCGGACGGCATCGTGGTCACCCCCTCGCACAACCCGCCGCGCGACGGCGGCTTCAAGTACAACCCGCCCAGCGGCGGCCCGGCCGGCTCGCAGGCCACCGGTTGGATCCAGGACCGCGCCAACGAGCTGATCCGCGAGGGCCTGCGCGGCGTCAAGCGCGTCCCGTACGCGCGGGCGCTGGCGGCGGCGACCACCGGGCGCCACGACTACCTGGGCACCTACGTCGATGACCTGCCTGCCGTCCTCGACCTGGACGCGGTGCGCGCGGCCGGGCTGCGCATCGGCGCGGACCCGCTGGGCGGGGCGTCGGTGGCGTACTGGGCGCGCATCGCCGAGACGCACCGCCTGGACCTGACGGTGGTCAACCCGGTCACCGACCCGACCTGGCGGTTCATGACGCTGGACTGGGACGGCAAGATTCGCATGGACTGCTCCTCGCCGTCCGCGATGGCCTCCCTGATCGGGCGCCGCGACGAGTACGCCATCGCCACCGGCAACGACGCGGACGCCGACCGGCACGGCATCGTCACCCCCGACGGCGGCCTGATGAACCCCAACCACTACCTGGCGGTGGCCGTCGACTACCTGTACCGCCACCGCGCGGACTGGCCCGCCGACGCCGCGGTCGGCAAGACGCTGGTGTCCTCCTCGATGCTGGACCGGGTCGCCGCCGACCTCAAGCGCGAACTGGTCGAGGTGCCGGTGGGCTTCAAGTGGTTCGTCGACGGGCTCGCGGAGGGCTCGATCGCCTTCGGCGGCGAGGAGTCGGCCGGCGCCTCGTTCCTGCGCCGCGACGGCGGGGTGTGGACCACCGACAAGGACGGCATCCTGCTGGCCCTGCTGGCCTCCGAGATCACCGCCGTCACCGGCGCCACCCCCAGCGCCTACTACCGGGAGCTGACCGAGCGCCACGGCGCCCCCGCCTACGCCCGCGTGGACGCCCCGGCCGACCGCGAGCAGAAGGCCCGCCTGGCCCGGCTCTCCCCGCAGCAGGTCACCGCGGGCGAACTGGCCGGCGAGGCGGTGACCGCGGTGCTGGCCGAGGCGCCCGGCAACGGCGCGCCGATCGGCGGCATCAAGGTGTGCACCGACAACGCCTGGTTCGCGGCCCGCCCCTCGGGCACCGAGGACGTCTACAAGATCTACGCCGAGTCCTTCCTCGGCACCGGCCACCTGGCCCGGGTGCAGGAGGAGGCCCGCGCCCTGGTCGGCGAGGTCCTCGGCGCCTGATCCCCGCGCCCGCGGGTGCCCCGGACCGGTTCCCCGGCCCGGGGCACCCGCGTTTTCCGGGCCCTCGCCCTCACGGCGCTGTCCCGCGCGCCGCTTAGCTCCGCCGCCCCTTAGCCCTTTCGCCGCGTGCTCAGCCGAACGGGCCCTGCTCGGTGAAGCGCCGCAGCGACCGGGCGAACGCCTCGGCCTCCCCGGGCGGCCAGGAGGCGAGCGCCTCCTCGATGCCGCCGGCCAGGCGCCCGCGCATCACCGCCACGGTGCGCTCGCCCGCGCCGGTCAGGGTCAGCAGGGTGGCGCGCTGATCGTGCGGGTCGGCCTCGCGGCGCAGCAGCCCGGCCTCCTCCAGGCGGGTGGCACGGCGGCTGACCCCGGAGCGGTCCAGGCCGATCTCGGCGGCCAGGTCGGCGGCGCTGCGCGCCCCGGTGCGGGCCAGGCCGGAGAGCACGGGGTAGGTGACCTCGTCCACCGCCTCGCCCAGGCCCTCGGTCAGGCGCCGGTAGAGCGCGGCGCGGGCGGGGCGGCGCAGCAGGACGGCCAGGGCCTGGGCGACGGCGTCCCCGAGGCCGGGGGCGGCCTCCGGGTCGGTCTTGGTCTCGGGGTCGGGGATTTCGGGGGAGTGGTCCACCCCCCGATCATAGCGTGCGCGGCGCACGCGTTCCTGGGGTACGCTCATCCCATGAAGCGTGCGCCACGCACGCATTGCCGGATTCCGAGAAGGGAACCCCCATGCCCGCCACCGCCCCCCGCACCACCATCGCCGCCGCCCTCGACGACCTGCTCTTCACCCCCGGCCTCGACCTGGAGACCGCCGTCGAGCGCCACTTCACCCCCGACTACCGCCAGCGCACCGACGGCCGCTGGGACGACCGCGCCGCCTTCACCGACCACATCCGCCACCTGCGCGCCGTGGTCGCCTCCGGCCGCGTCCAGGTCCACGAGGAACTCCACGACGGCGACCGCACCGCCACCCGGCACACCGTCGACGTCCTCAAGACCGACGGCACCCGGGTCTCCATGGAGGTCTACCTCTTCGGCCGGTACGCCCCCTGCGGACGCCTGCGTCGCATCGAGGAGACCACCCTGCTGCTCGCCGGAGCCGAGGCCGACCGCAACCTCGGCTCCGCCCGCTGAGACCCCCGCCCGCTGAGAGCCCCGCCTGTTCGAGGATCAGGGCCGCGACGGTGCCGGCGCCGGCACCGTCGCCACCTCCTCCTCCGCCGCCCCCGCCGCCCCCGGCGCACCCGCCCGCGCGTCCCGCGTGGTCGCCGCCGCCGTCACCGCCGCCACCAGCGCCAGCCCCGCCGCCGCGAACGGGAACCACCGCCCGCCCAGCGCCGCGATCGCCGCACTGCCCGCCACGCCTCCGGCCGCCGTCCCCAGGTACAGCGCACTGCTGTTCAGCGAGATCAGCAGTGGCGCGTTCCCCGGATCGATCGACGCCAGCCGGTGCGGCAGCGCCACCGACACCGCCCACCCCGCCAGCGGCACCACCGCCGCGTACACCAGCGCCCCCGGCATGCTGCGCCCCAGCCAGGGCAGCGCGGCGAACGCGCCCGCCGCCACCGTCGAGCCGGTCAGCAGCACCCGCCGCACCCCGACCCGGTCCACCAGGCGCCCGCCCAGCCAGCTGCCCGCCACCGACATCACGCCCGCCGTCAGCAGTACCAGGCTCAGCCGGTCCGCGTCGCCTCCGGTCGCCCCCGAGACGGCGGTGGCCAGGTAGATGTAGACGCACTGGAAGGCCAGGAAGAACGCCAGCGTGGTGGCCGCCGCCCCCAGCACCCGCCGCTGCCCCAGCGGGGCCAGGCGCGCCCGCAGCCCCGGCGCCGCCACCGGCGCCGGCAGGTCGCGCAGCAGCAGCGCCAGCCCCGCCAGCGCCGCCACGCCCAGCGCGGTGACCAGCCACATCGTCATCCGCCAGTCGCCGCGCCCCACCCAGGTGCCCAGCGGCACGCCCAGTGCGGTGGCCACCGTCATCCCGCCCAGTACGGTGGCCAGCGCCCGTCCGCGCCGCTCGGGGGCGACCAGGGTGGTGGCCACCGCGTTGGCGGTCGGCGTGTACAGCGCGGCCCCGGCGGCCGCCAGGACCCGGGTGGCCAGCAGCAGCCCGTAGCTGGGGGCGAGCGCGCTGAGCGCGTTGGCCGCGCTGAACACCGCGAGCGCGGTCAGCAGCAGCCGCCGGCGCGGCCAGCGGGCGGTGAGCGCGGCCAGCGCCGGGGCCAGCAGCGCGTAGCCGAGCGCGAAGACGGTGACCAGCTGGCCCGCGGCCGGCACGGACACCCCCAGGTCGGCGGCGATCGGGCCGAGGATGCCGGCGACGACCATCGAGTCGGTGCCCATGGCGAAGGTGCCGAGGGCGAGCAGGAGCAGGCGTACGGGCATGGCAAAGCCCCCCGATTGTTTGACGATAGGGCAACAGTTTGACGCTCGTCAAACACTAGGGATGGGTGGATGATTGTCAAACCAATGTCCACCCGACGAGGATCACGTGCCATGACCGAAGACGAGCGGCTGCCCCAGCCCACCACCGCCGACATCGACCTCGTCACGGTCCTGCACGCCCTCGGCGACCCCGTCCGGATGACCCTGCTGCTCAGCTACGCCGACGGCGCCGAACACTCCTGCGCCCCCCGCGACCTGGGCCTGGAGCACCTCCACAAGTCGACCGTCTCCCACCACATGCGCGTCCTGCGCGAGGCCGGCGTCACCACCACCCGCGTCGCCGGGCGCAACCGCTTCGTCAGCCTGCGCCGCACCGACCTCGACACCCGCTTCCCCGGCCTGCTCGACGCCCTCCTCACCGCCGCGCCTGCCGCCCCTGCCGCGCCTGCCTCGCCCGCTGGGCCCGCCGTCTCCGGCTGAGGCCTGCGCCCCGGGGCCTATGCCCACGGTCGTACCCGCCGCCCGGCGCTCCTGCGCCGGCCCGACGCGCCCGCAGGGCCCGACCCGCCACCGTGGGCCCATGACCACCCCGCACACCGCTGCCACTCCGCACCCCGTGACCACCCCGTACGCCGCGACCGCCCCGCGCATCGGCCGCCGCAGCGCCCTGGCCGCCCTGGCCGCCACCGCCCTGCTCACCGCCGCGGGCACCGCCCCCGCCCGCGCCGCCACCCGCGCCGCCGCCCCGCCCTCACCCCTGGGCCGGCCCCCGCGCCTGGTGCTGCCCGCCCCCACCGGGCCCCACCCCGTCGGCACCACCACCCTGCACCTGGTCGACCCCGCCCGCCCCGACCGCTGGGCCCCCACCCCGCGCCCGCGCGAGCTGCGCACCCGCCTCTGGTACCCCGCCGCCTGCGTCGCCGGCCACCCCCGCGCCCCCTGGATGAGCCCCGCCGAGACCGCCCACCTGGAGACCGCCTACTTCCAGGTCCCCGCCGCCGGCCTGGACTGGCCAACCACCCACGCCCACACCGACGCCCCCGCCGAGACCGGGTGCCGCCACCCCGTCGTCCTCAACTCCCACGGCTCCGGCGGCGACTCCGCCTTCAACACCGCCCTCGCCGAGGAACTCGCCTCCCACGGCCACGTCGTCGCCGCCGTCGACCACACCTTCGACGCCGGCGAGATCGAATTCCCCGGCCACCGCCTGGAAGTACGCGACAAGGCCGCCGTCCAGGCCATGACCGACGCCGACATCGTCGCCTACCGCGCCGCCGACGTCCGCCTCGTCCTCGACCGCCTCACCGACCTCGCCGCCGGCGCCGACCCCGACGCCGACCACCGCCCCCTGCCCGCCGGCCTCGCCCAGGCCCTCGACCCGGACGCCGTCGCCATGTTCGGCCACTCCATGGGCGGCGCCACCACCGCCCAGGCCCTCCACGACGACCCCCGCATCCGCGCCGGAGCCGTCCTCGACGGCCCCCTCTTCGGCACCTGCGCCACCGCCGACCAGCCGCGCCCCCTGCTGCTCATGGCCTCCACCTGGGCCAGCCCCGCCCGCGACGCCATGTGGGACACCCTGTGGCCCCACCTGACGGGCTGGCGCCGCCGGCTCACCCTCACCCGCTCCGGCCACCTGTCCTACACCGACCTCCAACTCCTCGTCCCCCAGGGGCAGGACGTGATCGCCTGGCCCGCCGACCAGCTGGAGCACTTCCTCGGCACCGGCGACCCGCTGCGCGCCGTCACCGCCCAACGCGCCTACCTCACCGCCTACTTCCAGCTCCACCTGCGCCGCCGCCCCACCACCCTCTTCGACGCCCCCTCCCCGCGCTACCCCGAGATCACCCTCGACGCCTGAAACCCGCCTGAACCCGCCAGGACCCACCGCCCGCGGGGTGCCGGGTCGGTGGGTCCTGGAGTGGGAAGTCGGCCTGTCCGACTTCTCGCGGCGGCGCCGTGCCGGGGCGTCCGTCGACAGGAGATCGGCAGGAGGTCAGTAGAAGGCCGGCAGGGGATCAGTAGGGGATTGGGCGGTTCTCGCGGGCCCACAGCTGTTCGGCCTCGCTCTGGGGCGGGGGCGGGGAGATTCCGTCCATCATCCACAGGTCCCGGGGCGTCTCGTCGATGTGGAACTCGCAGTACAGGCCGCGCCCGGTGGTGTGGGGCGCGAGGAGGGCGGCGAGGGCCTCCCGGGTGCGCTTGCGCAGGTCGGGGTCCTCGGTGTGCCGGGCGATGTGCTCGACCACGATCCGCACCGCGTCGTGCGCGGGCTGGTCGCCCACGTGGAAGGAGTCGGCGCCGATCTCGTGGAAGAGCGTCATCACGTAGAACTTCGGCAGTCCGAAGCGGGTGTAGAACCCGGTGATGTCGGCGGCGAGCTGCTGCTTCTGCCCGGGGGTGTAGGTGCCGGGAGGGTGGTAGACGTGCCACAGCGGCATGGGTGTTCTCCTCGGTGTCGGCCGGCGGTGGCCGGCGGGTTTCGGCGGTTTCGGCGGGGTGCGGTTCAGCGGCGGATGGGGATGGTGAGGCCCTCCACCGGGCCGGGGAGCGCGGACTTGAGCGCCCGGGTGAGGTCGTCGACGAGGACTTCGCGATCGCCGCGCTCGACGCCGTCCAGGACGATGCGGGCCACCTCGGCGGCCGGGATCTTGTCGACGGGCAGGGCCGCCACCATCTCGGTGTCCGCGAAGCCCAGGTGTACGCCGACGACCTGGGTGTGCTGGGCGGCGAGCTCCAGGCGCAGGGAGTTGGTCAGGGACCACAGGGCGGCCTTGGAGGCGCCGTAGGCGCCGGCGCCCGCGCCCCAGGACAGCGCGGAGTGGATGTCGACCAGCGCCCCGCCGCCACGGGCCGCCAGCACCGGCGCGAAGGCCCGGGCGATGCGCAGCGGGCCCAGGACGTTGGTGTCGAAGGTCTCCTGGACCTGCCGCAGGTCGGCGGTGAGCAGCGCTCCCGGGTACAGGACGCCGGCGTTGTTGAAGACGAGGTCGACGTCCTGGACGCGCTCGGCCAGGGCGGCCACCGAGGCGTCGTCGGTGACGTCCAGGGCGAGGACCTCCACCCGTGCGTCCTCGCTGGGCACGGGGGTGCGGGCGGTGGCGTAGACCTTCTTCGCGCCGCGCGCCAGCAGTTCCCCGACGAACGCCCGGCCGAGGCCGCGCAGGCCTCCGGTGACCAGGGCGGTGGAGCTGTCGATCACGGTCATGTGCGTGTTCCTCGCTCTCGGAAGGCGGTGCCCGCAGCCGGGGCACCGCAACGTTTAGATTATTACCATCATCTAAACTGGATGGGGAAGCCCGGATGGGAAAGTAGGACCACCACCACCGCAGGACGAGGAAAGGAACGCAGGCATGCCCCGCGTGTCACGGGCCGAGGCCGAACGCCACCGCCAGGAGGTGATCGACCACACCGCCAGACTGATCCGGGAGCAGGGCTCCGACCAGGTCAGCGTCCCCCAGGCGATGGCCGCCGCAGGCCTGACGCACGGCGGCTTCTACCGGCACTTCGCCTCCAAGGACGACCTCGTCGCCCAAGCCCTCACCGCCGCCTTCACCGAACGCCGCGAAGCCATGGACCGCCTCGCCGACCACCCGCCCACCGGCGACCCCACCCCCGACCCGGCCGCTCCCCAACACCCCACCCCCCGCGCCGAGTTCCTCGCCCGCTACCTCTCCACCCTCCACCGCGACAACCCCGGCCAGGGCTGCGCCGCCGCAGCCCTGGCCGCCGACGCGGCCCGCGCCGAACCCGGCTCCCCGCTGCGCACCGCCTTCACCGCCGGACTGCGCGACCTGGCCGACGGCTTCCAGCACCTGCCCGACGCCGCCGAACGCGAGAGCGCCCTCGCCGACCTGTCCACCATGGTCGGCGCGCTCCTCCTGGCACGCGCCAGCGAGGACCCGGCCCTGTCCGACGAACTCCTCGCCGCCGCCCGCCACCGCCTGACCACCCCCGCCGCCCCCGCCGGCCCCGCCGCCCCCACCACCCCCACCGGCCCCGCCGGCCCCGCGTAGGGCCGGGGCCGTCGCGCCGCCCCCGGCCCGCCCGCTCGGGCCCGGGGCTGCCGGCCGCTGCCGCGGCGGCGCTTGCCCCGGCGCCGCGACCCGTGGTCGGATGACGGCAGCATCGCGTGCCGGTGGCGGACAGCGTCAGGCATGGAGGTGCGGAACCGAAGGGGCCGCCTCCCGTGGCTTCCCATGACGGCGACCGCGTGGTCGCCCTGAGTCTTCAACTCTCCCGAGCACACCAGGAACTGCGCCGCCAGGTCGGCCGGATCAGGGCCGGGATCGGACAGCGCCGCCCGGACGGCGACACGCTGCGCACCCACTGCCTGGCCTTCTGTGCCGCGCTGACGGCACACCACCAGGGCGAGGACGAGGGCATGTTCGCCCAGCTGGTGCGCGAACGCCCGCAGCTCGCCGGGACGGTCGCCAAACTCGTCGAGGACCACGAGATGATCGCCGGCATCCTGACCAGGGTGCGCGAACTCGCCGACCGCGCCGCCGAATCGGCCGAATCAGCCGAACCGCCCGGCGAAGGACTGGAAGCGGTCGGGCGCGAACTCGACGGCCTCACGGCGATCATGGAATCCCACTTCGCCTACGAGGAACGGACGATCAGCGAGGCCCTCGACGGCGCGACGCCCGACAGCAGTTGGCCCGACAAGGTGTTCCGCTTCGGCTGACGGGCGAGCCCCCGCCCGGCGGGGCAGCGGAATCCCGTTGCGAGGTGAGGGCCGGCGCTGTAGACATGCCGCGATGACGATTTTTCATTGCGCCGCCTGCGGCGAGGCCCTCACGGCCGACCTTGAGCCCCTCCCGGCGGTTCCGGCCCGGCACCTGTTCGAGGGCGAGCTCGTCAACGGCCGCCGACAGGCCCCGCCCACCATGCCCCGCGGTCACTACGCCGTCGATCCGCAGCCGTACGGGCCGCCGTTCGTCCCGGCCGAGGACCAGGACAGCTGTCCCCCCGCCTACCCCGGCGGCCCGTGCATCAGCGACTTCGACGGAATGGTCGTCGTCTCGGCCGGGCCCCGGAACACCTTCGTCCTGCACCCCGACGACGGGACCGGCCTCACCGGGCACGCGACAACGAGCGGCCCACCCGGCTGCTGCGGAGCCCCCGGCGACGGCCCGCCCAACCGCGCCTGCCGCTGCGGCGCCGTGGTCGGAGGCGAGATGTCGGACTGCTACACCCCCTACGAACTCCACCTGCTGCCCGACGCCGTCCGCCCCGCTGCCCACACCCCCGCCCGCTGACGCACGCGGTCACCCGGACCCGACAGCTCCTTCATCCCACCCAGGAGTTGCCACTACCGGTCGTCGAACTCGCCCGCGCTGACGGCGGCGACGAAGGCCCGCCAGGCGGCGGAGGGGAAACGGAGGACGGGCCCGTCGGGGTCCTTGGAGTCCCGGACGGGCATGAGGCCGGTGAAGCCGTCGGCGACCTCGACGCAGCCGTTTGACCCGCCGCTGTACGTGCTCTTGCGCCAGCTGGTGCCCATCGCGGTTGCCTCCTGCGGGTGGAGTGGGAAGTCGATGGGGATGACTTCCCACTCCGGCGCCGGGTTAGGCTTCCCGGCCGCCGCCCCCGGGCAGGGGCGGCGGCGCGCGGGGTGGTGAGCTGGGGTGCGGGGTTGGCAACTCGCGCTGGTCGGGGCGTGCGTGCGCGTAGTGTCGGAAACATGGCGAGCGATCATCTTGGGGATCGGGTCAAGCGGCTGCGGCGCTTGGCCGATCTGACGCAGGAGGGCCTGGCTGAGAAGTCGGGCGTGTCGGTGGATGTGGTTCGGAAACTTGAGCAGCTGCGGAAGCATTCGGCGCGGCTTCCGACACTTCACGCGCTGGCCAAGGGGCTTGGCGTTGAACTGACTGCGCTTCTGGGCGATCCACCGGCGGTGCCGTCGACAGGTGATGCGGACCCGCCTGGCCTGGTCGCGGTGCGGCGGGCGATCATGCCGCCCTTGTTCACGCCGCTGCCGGTGGCAGACGGCGTGGAGAAGTTGTCGATTCCGCTGCTGCGTGGCGAGATCGCAGAGGCCTGGACCCTTTATCACGCGGCCGACTTCGGCAGGGTCATGGAGACATTGCCGGCGATAATCGCGGATGCCCGCCTCGCCGCGGCCGTGGGCCGCGGCGAGGACCGCCTGGCCGGTAACCATGCGCTAGGCAAGGCTCTCCAACTGGGCGGGCATCTCGCGATCCGTCTCGGGAAGACGGATCTCGGCCTGTCCAGTCTCGAACGGGCAATAGCGGCAGCGGACTCGGCGGAAGACCCGCTGCTGGGGGCGATGATCTGCAACTCGGTGGCCTGGGCGTACCAGCGTCAGAACCGGCTCGGCGACGCGCAGACGCTGGCCATCCACGCAGCGGACGGAGTGGAGAGCGAGCACTCGTCGAAGGCGGAGGGACTCAAGGTGTGGGGCGGACTGATCATGTCCGCAGCGACCAGCACGGCCCGGAGCGGCGACTATGACGGGGCATCCGAGATGATGCTGACCGCAGAGCAGGCGACCAGACGCCTTTCAAAGCTTCCTACCTCGGCCGACGGTCGTATGGTCAGCGTGTTCAACAGCTCCTCGGTGCGCATCGAGCGGGTTCGGCTCGCGGTCCAATTCGCCCGGCCGGAGGAAGCCTTGGGGCTCGCGAAGGGAATCCGGCTCAGCAACGACACCCCGGTGTCCTGGCGGACCTGGCTGCTCCTGGACGTAGCGCGCGCGTATGCGGATATGGGGGACGCGGCGGGAGCGGTGGCGACCTTGGAGAAGCTCCAGCGAGTAGCGCCGGGCTGGATGCGGCACCACACCCTCGCCGTGGCCATCGTCTCCGATCTGTGGGCGGGGCCGGCGCGTCCGCCCGGCCTGAGGCGGCTTGCCCGTTCTCTGGGGCTGGCTGACTAGATCCCAAAACTAGGACGTTCCGTCCCTGTTGATGGCGTGGCGGCCACGAGAACCTCTCCGTACGAATACAGAGAGGAGTCAAAAGATGACTGTTGGTATCAAGCTCCACGGCTACGGGGTCCGCTGGGACCCGGAGGGCCGGTGTTACCGGGTGCGGAACGAGACGACGGGGGAGTGGCTGCGCAGCGGTACCTCGGGTGAGCTGGCCGCCTTCTCCTCGTTCTCCGCCGCCTTCAGTGCGTGGCGGGGGTTCGAGGTGCGGCGGCAGGTGGGGGCGTGATGGGGGAGAAGGTCTACCGCGCCACTGTCGACCAGCGGCGGCAGGCGGCCGACGTCCTGGACGACCTGACGACCGCCCTCGCCCTGGGCGGGGTGAAGTTGCCGTCCGTCGAGGTGGATTGGGAGCACGGCCGCAGGACGGGCTGCTACCTCATCGGCCTCGGCTGCGCCCGTCCGTCCGAACTCCTGCGGGTCGTCGACCTGTTGCGCAAGGGCCTGCGTTACGAGCGTCTGACGCGTGACGGCTGAACTCCTGGTCCGCCTGCTGTGGTGGGCGGGCTTCTCCCTCGTACTCCTTGCCGCCCTCAGGAAGTGAACCCCCGATGCGTGACCCCCGTCTGCTCGCCAAGCCGCCGGTGTGCCGGCTCGGCTGCCTCGTCCTCGTGCGCAACCCGCGCGGCGACGTCCTGCTCGTGGACCCCGACTACATGGACGGCCTCATCCTCCCGGGCGGAGCCGCGAAGCCCAACGAGCCCCCGCACCTCGCGGCCGCCCGTCACCTCCACGCCGAGACCGGGCTCGACCTGCGTCTCGCCGACGTCCTCGCGGTCGACTTCACCCCCGCCGACCGTTACCTGGAGCGCCTCAACCTGGTCTTCGACGGCGGCACGGTGCGCGATGACACCCGCCTGACCGTCCCGCCCCGGCACCGCAGCGGCCTGTTCGGCGCCCGCTTCGTCCCCGCCCATGAACTCCCCGACGTCATGGCCCCCGCCCAGGCCGCCCGCGCTGCCGAAGCGCTCGCCAACCGCGCCGTCCCCCTCCTCCTGCACGGCCAACGCACCACCTGCGACGAGAACCGGCCCCCGCCGCGCTAGACCGCCCGGCGGCAGCTACCCCGCCGACACCCGATGGGCGCTCAGCTGACGCCCCGCAGGACACACAGGGTTCCCTGCGGCGCGTGGAACGTCTGCCGCACCTCCCACGCGCCGCTCTGCCCCGCCTTGACGTTCACCGCCGTGTCGCCGAGGGCGAGCACCGTGGCCTTCGCCGAGGTGAAGTAGACGACGATCCGGTAATCCGCGTCCCGGCCGCCGGGGTTCACCGCGGTGCCGGCTGCGCGCCAGCCGTCCTTGGTCGCCTCGCAGGTGCCGATGGCGACCTGCTTGCGCTTCTCCTGGTCGTTGGCGACGGACGACGGCGGCGGCAGTGTCGGCTGCTCCAGCACGGCGATCTCACCGCTGTTCGCAGCCTCCCCCGAGGGCGCCGCCGTAGCGGCCTGTACGTCCTGGCTGCCGCCGTTGTGGGGCTGGCGGCAGCCGGACAGGGCGGTGAGGGCGAGCAGTGTGATGCCGACGGCGGCACCCGTTCGGGCCTTGGGCTTCGTTTCGTGCATCTCTTACTTCCTTGGGCTGTGGGTGGCGCCAGGAACGATCACACCGGTGTCACCGCGGAGGGGCCCGGCTTGTCTTACCGTGCCGGCGCAGGCGGTGCGGGCTCGGCGGGCCTGGCGGTGGCGGGGGTTCATCCGTTCGGCTGAGGATCGCTCCGTCGCCCGCCCCTCGCCCACGAGCCGGACGGACGACGGACGGGCGACGGACGGGCGCAGAACGGCGGCGGTCCCCGGAGCCTGTGCTCCGGGGACCGCCGCCGTCAGCCGTCGTTGCTAGCAGCGACGACGGTTGCGGCGCGTCACCAATGCCAGCCCGCCGCCGAGGAGCAGGAGACTCCCCGCCAGCCCGGCCAGGTGGGTGTTCGCTCCGGTGCTCGGCAGGTGGCCGTGCGGCGGCTTCGCGGTCACCGTCGCGCTGGACGGCGGGGAGGTCACCGGCGGACCGGTGGGCGGAGTGCCCGTCGCCGTCGCCGTGTTGGTGACCTTCCCGCTGTCGACATCCGTCTGCGTGACGGTGTAGTTGGCGGTGCAGGTCACGGACGTGCCGGGTGCGAGCGAGGCCGCGCCGGCCGGGCAGGTCACCACGGGCGGAGTGCCGCTGCCCGAGAAGGCCGTCTCGTTCACCGTCACATTGGTCAGCGTGGCGCTCCCGGTGTTGGTCACCAGGAAGCTGTAGTCGACGACCTGCCCGACGGCCGAAACCGTGGTCGGCGAGGCCGACTTGACCACGGTGAGCGCCGGGGCCGGGGTGTTCGGGACGCTGGTCGAGGACGGCGGGGACGTCACCGGCGGACCGGTGGGCGGAGTGCCCGTAGCCGTCGCCGTGTTGGTGACCTTCCCACTGTCGACATCCGCCTGCGTGACGGTGTAGGGGGCGGTGCAGGTCACGGACGTATTGGGGGCGAGGGAGGCGGCGCCGGCCGGGCAGGTGATCGTGGGCGGGGTGCCGTTGCCGGAGAACGCGGTCTCGTTCACGGTGACGTTGGTCAGGGTGACGTTGCCGGTGTTGGTCACCAGGAAGGAGTAGTGCAGCACCTGGCCGACGCCGGTCAGTTCGGTCGCATCCACCGACTTCACGATGGTGAGCGCCGGGTTGGGGGTTGCCGTGACGGTTGCGTTGGAGGGCGGTGAGGTGACCGGCGGGCCGGTGGGCGGTGTGCCGGTGGCCGTCGCGGTGTTGGTGATCGAGCCTGCGTTGATGTCGGCCTGCGTGACGGTGTAGGGGGCGGTGCAGGTCACGGACGTATTGGGGGCGAGGGAGGCGGCGCCGGCCGGGCAGGTGATCACGGGCGGGGTGCCGTTGCCGGAGAACGCGGTCTCGTTCACGGTGACGTTGGTCAGGGTGACGTTGCCGGTGTTGGTCACCAGGAAGCTGTAGTCCACGACCTGCCCGACGGCCGTGACCGTGGTCGGGGACGCGGTCTTCATGATCGTGAGTGCGGGCGTCGCGGGGACGGGTGTGTTGGTGAAGGTGCAGACCACCAGCGGGCTGTTCTTGCCCTCCACCGTGGGTGGGAACGGCAGGTTGAAGGTGGTCGCGCCGGTGCCCGAGGCGACCGGGGCGTTGCCGTTGGCCGTGTCGACGCAGTCGTAGGCGGTGGTGTAGTTGGCGAGGCTGCCGGAGGCGGCGGTCTCGGTCAGTGTGTAGGTGGTTCCCGACACGGCGATGACCGGGCCGGAGGGGGGTGTCTGGATGCCGGTGCTGGTGCCGGTCGTGGTGGCGGTGTTGCCCTGGGTGATGCCGCCGCCGGTGATCGCCAGGTTGAACTGGTCGTTCGACGTGGTCGACGAGGCGAACCGGCCGACGATGTTCTTCTGCAGGGCCAGGGTCGGGTTGGTGGAGCAGGCGCCGAGGTCCACGGACAGGAACGCGTTGTTGGAGTACGGCGTGGGCCCGGCCGTGATCACGCCGGTGTTCGGGTTGAGCTGCTCCAGGAAGGTGGTGGTCCCCGAGGCGAACTCGATGTAGAGCATTCCGGCGTTGTCGAAGGCCGCCCCGTTGAACGAGTTGCTGTCCGGGTTGGGCAGGGTGCTCAGCACCGTGTCGGTCAGCGGTACGCCGGTGGCCGACCCGGTGGTGGGGATCGGCCCGGCGACCCGGCCGATGGCGGCGTCGGTGCCGACGGAGGAGAGGGCGTAGAGGTTGCCGCCCGCGTCGAAGGTGATGTCGCCGTTGGGGCCGGAGGCGCCGGTGACGGGCAGGTCGAAGGTGGCGATCACGCCGGGGATCGCGGTGTTGGTGGTGGTGTTGAAGCCGTAGAGGGTGGCCACGCCGGGCGTGGTCGCCGTGCCGGGCTCGAAGCTGGCGTAGTAGTAGACGCCGTTGACCGGGTCCACCGCGCCGGAGACGAAGGAGTCGGTGGTGGCGCCGGCGGTTCCCATGTACGTGGTCCAGGTCTGGGTGGCCGCGTTGTAGCCGTACACGTTGACGGACCCGGCGACGGTCGGGGTCTGGTCGACCACGTAGGCGGCGGTGCCGCCGTCGGTGATCCCGAGGGCGTTGGTGAAGCCCGACCCGGCGGGGAGCGTGCTGACCGTCGTCGCGGTCACGCTGGATCCGCCGACGCTGCCGGCGGCCAGGGCCAGCAGGGTGCCGTTCGCGGCGGTGGAGGAGCCGCGCTGGATGGCGTAGATCGTGTTGCCCGTGCAGTCCAGGGGGTCGCCGGGTGCCCGGGGCAGGCGGCCGAGCGGGGTGGCGCTCGGCGGGGCGGCCGCGCTGCTCGGCCCGGCCGGACCGGCCGCTGCGGATGGCGCGGCCTCCGGGGACGGGGCTCCTGGAGCGCTGCTCCGGCCGGTGGGCGTCGCGGCCGGTGAGGGGTCGGCCTGCGTTGTCGTGGCGCCGGTGCCGGGGTCCTTCCACTCCAGCACGACGAGGCCGTTGCCGCCGTCGCCGCTGTGGCCGCCGCCGCTCTTGGCCGCGTCGGCGCTGGTGTTGGTGCTGGTGTCGGTGCTGTTGACGCCCGCGATGGACGGCGCGAAGCCGCCGAAGGCCGCCCCGGTGACGTACTGGCGCTCGGTCACGTGAGGGGCGAGGCCTTGCGACCCGTCTTCAGGACCGGCCCCGGCCCCGGCCGTGCCGCCGTCGGCTGCCAGCAGGGTGTCCGCGGGGGTGTGCGACTGGCCCGACCGGATGGTGGAGGCGCCACCGCTGCGGGCCGCCGGGGAGTCCGGGCCGTCGGGACGCGACCGCCCGCCCTGGCCCGGCACCACCGTCAGCCGCTGTCCGGCCGTCACCTCCAGCAGCGCGGTCGCGTAGGCGCCGGCGGCGCCCGGCCGGTTCGCGTGGTCGCGGTCGGCTGCGGCGGTGTCGCCGTCGGCGGCCGCACCCGCGCCCCAGGCCTTCGCCCTGATCGAGGAGACCCCGGTGGGGACGGTGAAGTCCTGGTCGCTTCCGGTGTAGGCGAAGGACAGGCAGTCGGTGTAGCCGGCATCGGCCGGGCACGTCTGAGCCGCGTGCGCGGCGGGGGCGGCCAGCAGAGGGACGAGCGGCGCCGGCGCCAGCATCAGCACGGCTGCCAGCATTCCCGTCCAGCCGCGCCGTGTCGAGCCCGCCCTCCTCGACGGTCGGGCCAGGGCTCTTCCTGGTGCCTCGAAGGCTCGGGCCAAGCCCCAGTGGCGTCTGATTTCGGGCATCGGGGACTCCCCAGGGTGCTCGCGGGACTCTTGGATGACGGCATGAATGCGGCCGTAAGGTGACGAACTGACTATGTCGTCCGTGTTATCCGGGCTGATCCGGCGCGCGGGAGAAGTCATCCCGGCGGCCCATGCGAGCGAGCTGACAATCTGACGGACGGACCGCCGAGTACGGCTGTCGGAGTGACGGCCGACGCCACGGCGGTCACGGCGGTCACGGCGTCTCGCCTGCAAGCGGGGCCCGGCGCGGGGTCTTCCCCCTCGCGCGCTGCCCGCAAACGGACGGCCGGGCGCGGCAGGTCGGCGGAGCCGCCGTCCACGCGAAGCCCGTCGAACGCCTGCGGGAATCTGAACTAGCCTGTTGCTGAGCAGAGTTGACCCGGCAAGCCGCCGGGCTCACTGGCGAACTGACGGACAGTCGGCTTCAGGGTCTGGTGGCGAAGGCGGCGATGTCCGCCAGCGGCGGCCGGTAGCCGTGGGTGGTGTCCACGTGCAGGTGCGGTACCGGCAGGGACGGCGGGGTGAAGTCGTCCAGCAGGTTGCCCGGGCCGGGCGGGGCGGCGAGGAGCGCGCGGTCGGCGTGCGCGGCGCGGCGCGGGTGCGTCGTCAGGCGGGCCCGGATCCGGGCGCGGGCCACTGCCGGGTCCACCCGGCAGTGCACGATCCGCAGTTCGGCGTGCTCGGCCAGCGGGGTCAGGCCGGGTCGCCACAGCCGGTCCTGGAACGCGGCCTCCGCCACCACGCTCACCCCCGCGCGCACCAGGACCTCCAGGACGTCGAAGAACGCCGCGCGCACCGCCTCGTCGGGGTTCCCGGCCCGGGTGCCCGCGTGCACCAGGCCCTCCTTCAGCTCGTCCCGGCACACCGCCGGGCAGCCGAGGGCCTGTGCCAGCGCGTGGGCCAGCGTCGTCTTCCCGCTGCCCGGCCCGCCGCTCACCACGATCAGCACCTGTGGACCCCTTTCGTCAGGTCAGGCCACGTCAGGCCACGTCAGGCCAGGTCAGGCCAGCTCAGGCCAGGGCGCGGAGCAGGCGGTCGGCGAGGGTGGGGTAGGGGCGGCAGTCCAGGACGGGCAGGTGGTGGGTGCGGGCCTGGTCGGCGAGCCAGTGGGAGTAGCGGGCGCTGACGGCGGCGCGGCGTTCCTGCGGGCCGCAGTCGGGCTCCCGCCGGGCGTAGTTGGCGCTGATGCCGGCCGCGTCGCCCTCGTGCAGGAACACGGCGCGCACGACGCGGCCCTGCCCGGCGGCCTCGGCGGCGGCGCGGGCGGCGGCGGCCGGGGTGAGGTAGTCGCCTTCGACGATCGCGGGCACGTCGACGGTGAGGCGGTTGCGCACCACGCCGAGCAGGGCGTCGTCCAGGGCGCGGGCGGTGGCGATCTGCAGTTCCAGGACGCGGTCGGCGGGCAGCGCGTCGGGGTCGTCGAGGCCGTCGAAGTGGTGCAGGCCGGGGTGGCCCTCGGCGGTGGTGGCGGCGTGCAGGGCGGCGACGACGTCGTCGAACTCGACCACGAACGCGCCGCTGTGCCGGGCGAGTTCGGCGGCGGCGCGGCTCTTTCCGAGGCCGGAGGCGCCGCCGAGCAGCAGGACGTCCCAGGTGGGGGCGCTGCCGTTGCCGTCCCCGTTGGCGCTCCCGCCGCCGTTGGTGTCGTTGCTGTGCATCCGGGCACGGTACCCGCCGCGCGGGGTGGGGCGGTAAGCGGTTTCGGTGGCGGGCGGGCTCTGAGGGGTGAGGGAGGTGTGGGCCTTCCCCGCCTGGCCCCCGGCGCCCGACAGCCGGCCCCGGCCCGGTCCCGTCCGTCACCCGCGCCGCGCCCGCCCCCGGCGCGGCGCGGGTGACGGGAAGCGGGTCGCGGGAGGCGGAAGCGGGCGTCAGGCGTCAGGCGTCGCGCGGCGGGCCGAAGTCGGCGGCGAGCACGGCGAGCCTGGCCAGCAGGGCGTCGGCGAGCGGGAAGGCGGCGTCGCTGGCCAGCCAGCGGCTCAGCGCGGTCACATAGCAGTCGAGGACGAGGACGAGGACGAGGTCGGCGACGGCGGCCGGGTCGAGGTCGGGGGCGGATCCGTGTCCGGTTCAGTCGTCGTGCAGCGGGCGGCGCACCACCCAGGGCAGGACGAACCACAGCCCGGCGAAGATCAGCGCGACGACGGAGGTGATGGCCAGAGCCGTGGCGGTCCCGAGCACGACGTCCAGGACGAGCAGCACGGCGCCGGTGAGCGCGCAGGCCAGCAGCACCAAGCCCAACTGGGCGATGTGGACGGAGACCTTGACGATCCGCGCCTTGCCGGGGTGGCGGAACAGCCCGCGGTGCAGTGCCACTGGGGTGGCGAACACGGCCGAGGAGATGACGGCCAGCAGCAGGGTGGTGACGTAGACGTCCTGCTGGCCGTCGGTGAGGGTGGCGAAGCGCGGGGTGAAGGCGACCCCGAGCAGGAACGCGAACACGATCTGCACGCCGGTCTGCAGCACCCGCAGCTCCTGGAGCAGTTCCACCAGCCGCCGGTCGGCCCGGGCCCCCGGGCTCTCCGGGCCGGACGGGGACGGGGCGACGGGCGGCCCGGGTTCGGGCTGGGGCGGCGGCGGGGTGCTGGTCATGCGTCACCTTGATGTCGGAGGATGCCCCGGCTTTCAGGTCGGGGAGGAGCTCGGTTTTCCGCGTGGCGGGTCGGGAGCGGCCGTTTTGCCGCTCACCGGGCCGGTGTCCACCGCCCCGGTCCAAGCACCTTTGTCAGACCGTCAGGCTATGTTGCCGGTCATGGCGATCACGGCGCAGGACACGGACGGGTGTACCGGGCATACCCGGTACACCTACCGGCTGCGCCTGTCGGCTACTGCTCAGGCCGGCCTACTGGGCGAGTGGGGGCGGTGCCGGTGGGTTTGGAACGAGTGCGTCGCCAAGTCCCGTCAGGCCCACGTCCGCAACCGGGCGTTGCCCGAGGGCGCGGAGCAGGCGACGTGCGGCCCCGGGCAGCTGGACAGGATGCTGACCGAGGCCCGCGCCGCCACGGTGTGGCTGCGCGAGGGCTCCAGCGTTCCGCAGCAGCAGATCATCCGGGACTTCGCCAAGTCCCGGGCGAAGGCACTCAAGGACGTCAAGGCCCGGCTGCCGATGCGGCAGCGGGCCGGGATGCCAAGCACGCACTGCCGCTGGGACTGCGCACCTATACCTGCACCACGTGCGGAGCCGTGTCCCCCAGGGACAAGAACTCCGCTTACGTGATGCTCAATCGGGCAGGTCTGAACCCGGCTGACGCTGATGGCAGAAGACCTGCCGGGACGCCGTCCCGGAAGGCGGCCTGAGTCACCAATCCACCCGACAGAAGCCGGAATCCCCGGCGTCAGCCGGGGGAGCAGTCAAATTGTGCTGGCCCGCCGTCCGGCGCGGTGCCGTCCGGTGCGGTGCCGTCCGGCGCGGTGCCGTCCAGGCGGTGCTGCCAGGCGGTGAGGAGGGTCTGCAGGGCGGCGGCCTCCTCGGGGGACAGGAGGGCGAGCAGGCGGTGCTCGTTGCGCAGGTGGGCGGTGAACGCCTCGTCGATCAGCCGCAGTCCGGCGTCGGTGAGGGCGACGACGCGCCCGCGCCGGTCGCCCTCGGCGAGGCGGCGGGTGACGAGTCCGGCGCGTTCGAGGCGGTCGATCCGCTTGGTCATCGCGCCGGTGGTGACCATGGTGTGGGCGGCGAGTTCCCCGGGGGCCCGCTCGTAGGGGGCGCCGGTCCGGCGCAGCGCGGCCAGGACGTCGAAGTCGCCCTCGCCGAGGCCGTAGCGGGAGTAGACCAGGGCGAGTTCGCCGGTCAGCCGGGCGGCGAGGCGGTGCAGGCGGCCGATGACGGCCAGCGGGGAGACGTCGAGGTCGGGGCGTTCGCGCCGCCACGCGGCCTGGATCAGCGCCACGTGGTCGGCGTCCGCGCCCGGCAGGGAGGGCGTCCGGGGGTGCTGCTGGTGCTCCATGGGGCCATCCTACCGCCAGTACCTTCCCGGGAAGGTATATTGCCTTCCATGGAAGCCAATCTGCGGTGGGTCCTGCTGACCGCGGTCGCGCCACTCGCCTGGGGCGCCAACTACTACGTCACCCACGCCTACCTGCCCGCCGACCGGCCCCTGTGGGGCGCGGCCCTGCGCGCCCTGCCCGCCGGACTGGTCCTGCTCATCCTGTCCCGCCGCCGCCCGCACGGGCCCTGGTGGTGGCGCAGCGCCCTGCTCGGACTGCTCAACACCGCGGTGTTCTTCGTCCTGCTCTACCTCGCCTCCCAACTGCTGCCCACCAGCACCGCCGCCACCGTCATGGCCGCCTCCCCGCTGGCGATGCTGCTCACCGCCTGGGCACTGGCCGGGCAGCGCCCGCACCGCGCCCACCTGGTCGGCGCGGTGGTGGGCCTGGGCGGGGTGGCGCTGACGCTGCTCGGCGCGGGCGGCGCGGTCAGCAGGGCGGGGCTGGCGGCGTCGGTGGCGGCGATGCTGGTCTCCTGCGTCGGCTACGTGCTGGCCGCCCGCTGGCGCGAGGGCGCGGACCCGCTGGCCGTCACCTCCTGGCAGCTGACCGCCGGCGGCCTGATGCTGCTGCCTCTGGCCGCCGCCGCGGAGGGCGCGCCCCCGGCGATGGACGCCCGCACACTCCCGGCCTTCGGCTACGTCGCCCTGGTGGCCACCGCCCTCGCCTTCGCCCTCTGGTTCGCGGGCCTGCGCCACCTGCCGGCCGGCACGGTCGGGCTGCTCGGCCTGCTCAACCCGCTCGCCGGCGTCCTGCTGGGCGCCGGCCTCGCGGGGGAGGGGCTCGGCGCGCGCCAGGTGTGCGGGCTGGCCCTGGTCCTGGCCGGCGTCCTGCTCGGCCGCCCCCGCGGGCCCGCCCGTCCTGCCGAGGTCTCCGTCGCGGCCGAATCCGTTATCCGCATCAGGAGTTGACGAATCGTCAGCCCATTGGCCGGGTCAGATGGTGATCCAGGGCGGCGCGTGCGGCCTCGGGGGAGCGGTGCCCGATCGCCACCTCCGCAGTCGCCGCCCGGCCCCGGCCCCGCCCCCGTCCGGCTCCTGCCGCCCGCGCCCCCGCTGCGCCGCGCCGGCGCCCGCTGCCCGTAGGCTGGGCGGGCCGTCACCGGCACAGACCGTCACCAGTACTGACAAACATGACAGAAGCGGGCAGGGGCATGCAGTTCGACGACCAGGGCGACCTCGACACCTCGCAGGTGGACGACCGGCGCGGGATCCCGGGCGGGAAGGTCGCCATCGGCGGCGGGGCGGTGGGCCTGATCGTCGTGCTGTTCGCGGTCGTCCTGGGCGTGGACCCCCAGCTGCTGGGCCTGTCCTCCGGCGGCGGCTCCACCACCTCCAACGGCGCGCACACCGCCGGCGAGGTGCAGCAGGCCTGCAAGACCGGCGCGGACGCCAACCGGCGCCAGGACTGCCGGATCGTGGCGGTCACCAACAGCGTGCAGGAGTTCTGGCGCGCCGAACTGCCCAAGCGCACGGGCACCGCGTACCGCAACGCCGAGACGGTGCTGTTCACCGGTCAGGTCTCCACCGCCTGCGGCCCGGCGAGCTCCGCCGTCGGCCCGTTCTACTGCCCCGGCGACCGCAAGGCCTACTTCGACCTCGGCTTCTTCAACGAGCTCTCGGCCCGCTTCGGCGCCAAGGGCGGGCCCTTCGCCGAGTCCTACGTCGTCGCCCACGAGTACGGCCACCACATCCAGAACCTCCTCGGCACCATGCAGAAGGTGGGCAGCGACCGCCAGGGCGCCAACAGCGCCTCCGTGAAGCTGGAACTCCAGGCCGACTGCTACGCCGGAGTGTGGGCGCACCACGCCACCACCACCCCGCAGCCCTCCACCGGGCGGCCGCTGATCGCCTCCCTCACCGACCAGGACATCGCCCAGGGCCTGGACGCGGCCGCGGCCGTCGGCGACGACCGGATCCAGAAGCAGGCCACCGGCCGGGTCAACCCGGAGGGCTGGACCCACGGCTCCTCCGAGCAGCGCAAGACCTGGTTCACCACCGGCTACCGCACCGGCGACCTCGCCCAGTGCGACACCTTCGGCAAGCTCTAGCCCAGCGAGCTCTAGGCCAGCGAGCCGGTGAACCGGCTTCCGGAGTGCGGCGGCGCGCCCCTGTCAGATGTCAGGGACCGCCGCCGCGCCCGCGTTCCTAGGCTGCTGAGCACCGGCCGGACCCCACGTCAGGCCGCTCACCAGCCAAGGGAGAACCATCCATGCGCAGGATCACCCACGCCGTCGCCACCCTCGCCCTCGCGACCGCGGCCCTGACCACCCTGACCACCCTGGGCGCCGGCAGCGCCGGCGCCGCCGACGGCTCCTGGGCGGGCTGTCCGTACGGGGCGGTCTGCGTCTACCCGCAGAACCAGAACCCGGCCTCGGCCCCGAGCGAGGTGTACTGGAGCTACGGCGCGCACAACCTGAGCAACCAGTACGGCAACCACTGGGTCCTCAACAACCAGTCCGGCGGCGCCCACGCCCACCTGTGCAAGGGCTCGGGCGGCGGCAGCTGCGTCTACGACATCCCGGCGCAGAACGGCGTCTGGTACGACCTGGGCCCGATCAACTCGATCACCCTCGACCGCCCCTGACACACCGGAACCACCTCCGAACGGGGGCGCCCGCCGCACGGGGGGCGGCGGGCGCCCCACTCCCTGACACCTCGACAGGTTGATCGACTCTTGAACGGCGGGCCCCGCAACGGGCACCGCCGTTCCGTCATTTGGAGCTTCCTCCAGGTTTCAACTCCCCGTCAGTGTTCATGAAGATAACGAGTAGAGGCGCATCGCCCGCAGTCTGAATTTACTTATTGACGTCATGTACGCGTTCAGGTTTAACTCCCCCCACCCCGCCGCAGAGCCGCGGCGACGTCAGGGAGAGGCACCCCCATGAACGCAGCACTGCGTCGCGTCCTCATCGCCACCACCGGCATCTCACTGGCCCTGTCCATGGCCGCCTGCGGCAAGGCGGGCGGCGACAAGAAGGACGCGGCCGCCTCCGGAGACGGCAAGTCCATCGGGCTGCTCCTACCCGAGAACGCCTCCTCCACCCGCTACGAATCCTTCGACCGCCCCTTCGTCGAGGCCAAGGTCGCCGCCCTGTGCGCGGACTGCAAGGTCCTGTACAACAACGCCGAGGGCAGCGCCGCCAAGCAGAAGCAGCAGTTCGACACCCTCCTCGCCCAGGGCGTGAAGGTGATCATCCTGGACCCCTTCAACGCCAAGTCCACCCAGGGCTGGGTCCAGGAGGCCGCCGCCAAGGGCGTCAAGGTCGTCGCCTACGACCGCCTGGCCACCGGACCGGTCGCCGCCTACGCCTCCTTCGACAACGAGAAGGTCGGCGAACTCCAGGGCCAGGCCCTCGTCGACGCCCTCGGCCCGCAGGCCGCCGACGCCAACGTCGCCATGATCAACGGCGACGAGGCCGACCCCAACGCCGCCGACTTCAAGACCGGCGCCCACAAGATCCTCGACACCAAGGTCAAGAAGATCGTCTACGAGCAGTCCGGCCAGTGGGACGCCACCATCGCCGGCCAGAAGATCGGTGCCGCCGTCACCCAGCTCGGCAAGAACGGCTTCCAGGCCGTCTACTCCGCCAACGACGGCATGGCCGGCGCCATCATCACCCAACTCCAGGGCGCCGGCATCAAGGTCCCCGTCGGCGGCCAGGACGCCGGCCTCGACGCGATCCAGCGCATCGTCAACGGCGACCAGGCCTTCACCATCTACAAGGCCTACCGCCCGCTCGCCGACTCCGCCGCCGAACTGGCCGTCGACCTCCTCAAGGGCAAGGACGTCAAGGCCGTCGCCACCGCCACCGTCGACAGCGCCACCGACAAGGCCATCCCCGCCAAGTTCCTGGACGCCAAGGTCGTCACCAAGGCCAACATCGCCACCACCGTCGTCGCCGACGGCCTCTACAAGGTCTCCGACATCTGCACCGCCGACTACGCCGCCGCCTGCGCCGCCGCCGGCCTCAAGTAGCCCGGCCCGCCCGGCCGCCCAGCCGCCCAGCTCGACCCGGGTCCAAGTCCACCACCGCAGAAGAAGGTTCATGTGACAGGCGCACCCGTCCTCCAGCTGCGCTCGGTCTCCAAGCGCTTCGGTGCCGTCCAGGCCCTCACCGATGTCGGCCTCGACGTCCACCCCGGCGAAGTCCTCGCCCTCGTCGGCGACAACGGCGCCGGCAAGTCCACCCTCGTCAAGACCATCGCCGGCGTTCACCCCGTCGACGAGGGCACCATCACCTGGCACGGCGAGCCCGTGCGCCTGACCCGCCCCCAGGACGCCCAGGCCCTCGGCATCGCCACCGTCTACCAGGACCTCGCCCTGTGCGACAACCTCGACGTCATCGCGAACCTGTTCCTCGGACGCGAGAAACGCCGCCACGGGCTCCTGGACGAGGTCGCCATGGAGCAGCACGCCCGCGAACTCCTCGACACCCTCGCCATCCGCATCCCCGACGTGCGCACCCCCGTCGCCGCGCTCTCCGGCGGCCAGCGCCAGGTCGTCGCCATCGCCCGCGCCCTGGTCGGCGAGCCCGCCCTCGTCATCCTGGACGAGCCCACCGCCGCCCTCGGCGTCGAACAGACCGCCCAGGTCCTCGACCTCGTCGAGCGGCTGCGCGAACGCGGCCTGGCCGTCGTCCTCGTCAGCCACAACATGGCCGACGTGCGGGCCGTCGCCGACACCGTCGCCGTCCTGCGCCTGGGCCGCAACAACGGCGTCTTCCCCGTCGCCGGCACCACTCAGGAGCAGATCGTCTCCGCCATCACCGGAGCCACCGACAACGCCCACGCCCGGCGCCAGGCCCGCCACACCGAGGAGGAGGACGTCGCATGACCACGCCCAGCACCCCCGCCGACACCCCCGCGGCCCCCGGCGCCGACCCCGTGGCCCCCGGTGCCGACCCCCGCCTGCACACCCGGGCCGCCGGCCCCGCCGGCTACCTGGAGGCCGCCCGCCGGCGCCTGGCCGCCGGCGAACTCGGCTCCCTGCCCGTCGTCGTCGGCCTCATCCTGATCGCCGTCATCTTCCAGTCCGTCACCGGCCACTTCCTCCAGGCCGACAACCTCACCAACATCACCCGCTTCATCGCCGGCCCCGGCCTCATCGCCGTCGGCGTCGTCTTCGTCCTCATCCTCGGCGAGATCGACCTCTCCCTGGGCTCCGTCGCCGGCGCCAGCGCCGCCCTCGCCGCCGTCCTCGCCGTGCGCCAGGGCGTCGCCGAATGGCTCGCCGTGCTCGCCGCCCTCGCCGCGGCCACCGCCATGGGCCTGCTGCACGGCCTCTTCTTCGCCCGCGTCGGCGTCCCCGCCTTCGTCGTCACCCTCGCCGGCATGCTCACCTGGAGCGGCCTGCAGGAGTACGTCCTGGGCGACCTCGGCACCGTCAACAACCGCCACGGCGGCCTCATCGCCACCCTCGACACCACCTTCCTCGGCGACGGCGACATCGCCTACGCCTGGGCCCTGGCGGTCCTCGCCCCCGCCCTCTACCTGCTCGCCCACCTGCGCACCGCCCGCCGGCGCACCGCCGCCGGCCTCACCGCCCGCTCCACCGCCGACACCGCCATCCGCACCGGCGCGCTGGCCGTGCTCACCCTCGCCACCGCCTACGCCCTCAACCAGGACCGCGGCCTGCCGCTGCCCCTGGTCGTGCTGGTGGGCGTCGTCGTCCTCACCGACTTCGTCCTGCGCCGCACCTCCTACGGGCGCCAGATCTTCGCGGTCGGCGGCGGCGTGGAGGCCGCCCGGCGCGCCGGCGTCAACGTGGCCCGGGTGCGGATCTCCGTCTTCATGCTGTCCGCGTTCCTGGCCGGCCTGGGCGGGCTGTTCTACGCCTCCCAGCAGGGCTCCGCCGACAAGCAACTGGGCGGCGGCAACGTCCTGATGAGCGCGATCGCCGCCGCCGTCATCGGCGGCACCAGCCTCTTCGGCGGCCGCGGCAAGACCTGGTCCGCGCTGCTGGGCATCCTGGTGATCCAGTCCATCACCACCGGCCTGGACATGGTCCACGCCGCCCAGGCCATCCAGTACATGATCACCGGCGCCGTCCTGCTCGCCGCCGTCGTCCTGGACTCCCTCTCCCGCCGCACCCGCACCACCGCCGCCCGCACCTAGCGAAGCCCGAAAGACCCGGCCCCCCTTCCCCGGCCTGGCGCCCCTCGCGCCCCGCACCATCCGCCGGGCGGCGGTCCTGGTCGCGGTGCTCGCCCCGCTGCTGCTCGTCGGCCTGATGGCGCTCGCCGTGGAC
>NZ_JBFBNR010000056.1:0-46055 GCF_040687675.1 Kitasatospora sp. NPDC056731 | reverse complement strand
CGGTTACGCAAGGCCGAAGAACAGGCCCAGCCGTCCGGGTACTGGGTGCTGTGGCGCTGGCCGCACCAGAACTCGGCAGCCAGGTCACCGACCTGTCATCCCAATTTGGTGACCACCGATCTGCGTCTCCCGCCACCCGGCTACCCTCCCCCAGCCGGGCACATTCACGTGTACCTGCCTGAGCGCTTACCCGTGTACGCCGACACCCCTGACCCAAGCACCGGAGAACCCCAGACATCACACACCCTACGCCATTATCGTCATTCAGACGATAATGGCGTAGGGTGTGGGCACCGGAAGGCCCGTCCCGAGGGGGGACCGCCGGTTGAGCGGCAGGAGAAGGCCGGATGTCCAGGTCACGGCAGGTGGGGACGCTCCAGGACCCCTTCGAGGCGTTCGCCGAGCGCGGCGCCCGGAGGGCGAAGCCGACGGAGACCGGCGATCTGTACCACTACACGAGCGCCGACGCGGCGATCACCGGGATCCTCGCCACGGGGACGCTTCGCCTGGGCCCGTTCGAGTCGATGAACGACCTGTGGGAGGCAGACCCGTTCCATCCCGTTCTCAGCGTCCACGAGGACGACCAGTCCGACGTCGATGCCGCCGACTGGGTCTGGGAGGAGATCGACCGCAGCATCCGGCTGCACACCAAGGTCGCCTGCCTCACCCGGGACTTCGTCTTCCTTCCCGACGCCCTTGACCCGAACGCGCTGCGCGGGTGGGCGCACCTGTCGCTGTGGGCCCACTACGCGGGCCGTCACAGCGGTGTCTGCCTGCGGTTCGACCGCGACAGGCTCATCGGCGCCTTCGACCGCGCGGGAACCGACGACGACCTGCGGTTCCACGGGCCGGTGTCCTACAACCTCATGGACAAAGCGGTCGACGGCCGGGGGTTCGACCTCGGGCAGGCCAAGGCCTTCGGGGTGGACGCCCTCGCCCGCGTCTACGCCCGGGACACGGCGGAGCAGCTCTTCTTCCGCAAGCACTACGACTGGTCGAACGAGAACGAATACCGCCTGATCCTGGTGGACCAGTCCCTCCAGCACAACAGCGTCGACATCCGCGGCGCGCTGACCGGCGTGGTCCTCGGCCACCGGTTCCCCACCGGCCGTGTGGCGGCACTGCGGGAAGCCCTGCAGCGCCACCCGGACGTGGAGGTGCTGCGGCTGCTGCACCACAGCCGCACGCTGTCCCTCGTGCCCGAACTTCCGCCCCCGCCACCGCAGGCGCCGTCGTCCATGGCCAAGGACCCCGCCACCCTGCTCGACCGGATCGCCGCCCTCGACACGGCCGAGGAGGAGGCGATGCGCCTGCGCTACGAGGCGTTCGAAGACTTCTCCCACCTGATCAGCAAGATCAGTGCCGGGATGGCCCGCACCGCCGCCGACCTCGACGCCTGGCCGCGGACCGAGGTCACCAGCGTCGACACCGCCACGGCCGTCCCCGATGGGCAGCGGCGCCGACGTCCTGGAGTCCCCGGAGAACAGGCCCACCTCGAACGGGGCCAGCGGATCAGCGTCCGCCACGTGCCCGGCACCCAGGAGACGACCGACGAGGCCCGCGGACTCGCAGTGTCGGTCGCCTTCCAGGTCCTCGACCAGAGGCGGCTGCGCTTCCACGCGCAGATCGCCGCCTCCCGGCCGGGCGGTCCCTCCGAGGAGAGGTGGCGGTATCAGCAGGAGGCCGAAGCGACGCAGGCCGAATCCGCCCTGGCCTCGATCCTCGCCGAACTGCACAACGCCGCCCTCGCCACCCGCCCGGCCTTCGACGCCACCCGGGGCCTGCCCGTCGAAACCGCGAGCCAGGGTTGACAACCGCAGGGCCCCGGCTGGCGGTACCCCGCTATCCGCAGAAGCCCGGGTACTGGCGCGAGAGCCCCGGCGGGACCGCCAGTACCCGAACAGCCGAGGTACTGGCTCTCTCAGCGCCAACCTTGGACGACTGGCGCCCCGCTGTTCAGGTGAACACCCGTCACCCGACACCCGGGGCCGGCACAGCTTGACCATGATCACCACTACCGCGTGGCGCCGCGCCACCACCGCCCTCGCCACGCTCGCCCTGACCGCCCTGACCGCCGCGGGCCCCGCCTTCGCCACCACCGCCACGGCGACGGCCACACACCGCGCGCTGCCCGTAGTGGGCGCGGCCGCTGGCGCTGTAGCGGCCGATCTCGGTGATCAGCGCGGCGCCATCGGCGGGACGTCAGAAGTCAGGCGAGGTGTCGATGAGGAAGTGCACGGCGACGGAGAGCAAGCGGGTGGAACAGGGTGTCGGTGAGCCGTGGCACTGCGCCCTGTGTCAAGAAGAATTGACGTTCTGCTGGCGGAGGGGGCTGTACAGAATCCCTGCTCTGTTTTGGTGCGGGGGCGGGTCGGCGGGGGCGGGTCGCGGGTGGACGAGCCCGGCCCGGGAGGAGGCCGGGAGGCTGTGCTGCCCGTTCCCGTGAACGGGGCCGGGCGCCGGGGCCTCACGGCACGGGGACACCGCGATGCGCGGCCGGATGCCGTTGGGGTACTGGCGATCTGACGGCCTGTCGGTTCGTGGGCGCGGCGACTAACGTACGGGTGCAGACTTGATGACGCTTCGTCACCAAGTGCCGCCATGGGTCCGCCATGGCCTGCGCAGTACGGACGGGACTCCATGCCCGGACGCACCCACACCTGCCGAAGACGTCCATCGTGCGACTGGAGGCCTCATGAACCCCCTCTCCGTTTCCCGCCGGCGGCGCCTGCGCGCTTGCGGCGCCGCGTGCGCCGCGATGGCGTGTGCCGTCGCCCTCGGCGCCGCGACACCGGCGCACGCCTTCAGCGGGGGCAACCACGAGAAGATCACCCGGGCCGCCCTGGGCCCGGGGGGCTGGCACCCGAACTCGCTGACGGCGATGGCGGACGGGAACTCGGGCGCGATCGTCGCCAACGACCACGGCGAGTACTTCGGCATCGGCAAGCTCCACTGCGACAACGCCGACTACCTCGACCCCCGGTACGACAGCCGCTACCCCCGCACCCGCGAGCAGTCCAACGCCGAGATCATCGACTGCGTCGAGGGCTCCGTCGACCACGTCAGGAGGGCCGTCGCCGCCGCGGACCGGCTGGTCGACACGAACGGGCGCGTCATCGCCGCCCAGACCTCCATCTCCCCGGCCTGCTCGTGGAACGACCGGCCGGGACGGGCGAAGTGCGAGGTGCTGGAGGACCTGGGCCGCGGCTGGCACCAGATCGAGGACTTCTACGCCCACAGCAACTGGATCGACCAGGCCGGCCCGGGAGCCATCGGCGTCAAGAACCCCCCCGGCCTGGGGCGCACCGATCTGCCCGCGTTCTTCTCCATCGGTCGTTACAGCTCCATGAGCAGGGCGGACTGGGTCAAGGACGCCACCGGCCACATCCCTCACGACCTGGCGACGGGCTGCTATCCGGACCGCGACCACAGCGGGACGGTTTCCAACTGCACAGGCCGCACCACGCATGACGGGGTCCTGAACAAGGACACGAAGGACAGTCCCCGCTCGGTCGTCGCCCACAACTTCGACCACGCCTACGACCTCGCCGTCAAGGACATCGCACGCCAGTGGAAGGACTTCAAGAACGAGCTCCAGCGCAGGTACCCGAACAACGGCCGGGCACAGGCGATGATCTGCGCCATCACCCACGACCACCCGGACAAGACCTGCTCCTGACACACCACCGCGGCGCCGGCCAGGCCGACCCGAACGGCCAGGCCGGCCCGAACGACCCGACCACACCCGCCGGTGGGAGCAGGAGACCGGCGGACCCGATGTCCCGCACTGCGCAACGGGAGGAAGGCCCCGCGTGTCCCCTCGACGCACAGCCCCGAGGATCGCCGCCGCGGCGACGGCCGTATCGGCGATCGCCCTGCCCACCTGTGCCCACGCCACCGGCCTGTCGACGGCCGCACCGGCACACGCGACAGCGGCGGACCAGGCCGGCTTCGTCATGGACAAGGCCCAGTCCGACCGGATGTTCCCGAACAGGGACCGGTTCTCCACCTACGACGCACTGGTCGGCGCGACGAGCGCCTACCCCGGCTTCGCACACACCGGGAACGACGCGCTCAAGCGGCGGGAGGCCGCGGCCTTCCTGGCGAACGCCAGCCATGAGACCGGCGGCCTGCGCCACGTCGTGGAGCAGAACACCGCCAACTACCCGACGTACTGCGACACCGCCCGCCCCTACGGGTGTCCGGCGGAACGCGCGGCCTACTACGGACGAGGGCCGCTCCAGCTCAGCTCCACCTGCAAAGCGGCGGGGGACGCCCTGCACATCGACCTGCTCCACCACCCCGACCTGCTCCAGACCAACCCCCAGATCGCATGGAAGAGCGCGCTCTGGTACTGGAACACCCAGTCCGGCCCCGGCTCCATGACGGCCCACCACGCGATCGTCACCGGGGCCGGATCCGGCCAGACGATCCGCAGCATCAACGGCGCCGTGGAGTGCGACGGCAGGAACACCGCCGAGATGCAGGACAGGGTCAACCTGTACCAGCGGTCCGCACACGTCCTCGGCACCTCCCCCGGCACCTCCCCCGGCACCAACCTGACCTGCTGAACGGAACGGAGAAGTCATGCGCGGATTCCTGACCAGACTGCTCGTCACGGCGGCCGCCGCCGCACTGACCGCGGTACTACCGAGCGCGGGCCCGGCGACAGGCGCGACCGTCACGGGCACGACCATCACGGGTGTGGCAACGGGTGCGGCCGTCACGGGTGCGGCGGCGCCGGCCCGCACCGCGACGGTCGCGGCCGCCGCGGTCAACCACACGGTGACGTTCGTGAACCACTCGTCGCAGAAGCTGTGGATCGGAAGCGGCGTCAACGCCGACGGGTCGAAGCAGTTCACCCGGCTACCGGTCCTGGCTCCCGGCCAGTCGGCGACGGTGACGATCCCCGAGAGCGCCGCCCCGTTCCACTGGCGTGGGAAGTTCTTCGCACGCCAGGGATGCGGCGGGACCCCCGGCAGCACCTTCCACTGCCGGGTGGCCGACTGCGGCCCGGCCGCCGACCACTGCACGACGGGCGAACAACCCGCCAGCCTCGCGGAGTTCAACTTCGACGCCAAGGACGGCGCCGCCCCCTGGTACGACGTGAGCTACGTGAACGCGTTCTCGCTGCCGATCACGATCACTCCGGTGAACGCCACGATCCCCGCCGGCGGGGGCTGCGACACACGGGGCTGCGCGGCGAACCTGCTGCCCTACTGCCCGCCCGCCGACCTGACGCGCGGGCCGGACGGCAAGCCGATGCTGTGCACCAACCCCAGCCGGGACGCCCCCAGCAGCTACAGCCGCGCGCTCAGCGCGAAGTGTCCCAAGGCCTACACGTGGTCCAAGCAGGACCAGACGCCGGGCAACAAGGTGATGCAGCAGTGCAGCCGCTGCAGCGGCTTCACCGTCGCCTTCGGCCCCACCGCGTGAGCCACCCGCCCCGGACCCCGGCCCCCGGCCCGAGCCGCCGCGGCCCCCGTCACGACCGCGCGACCGCGCGACCGAAGAGAGGAACCGCCTTGCCACGTCGAATGCGCCTGTTCACCGCCCTGCTCGCGGTACTCACCTGCCTCACCGTCGGCAGTGCGGCCGACGCGACCGCCGCCCCGGCGAAGAAGAAGGGCGTGAGCGCCTGGAACTTCACCGACGTCACCAAGGCGCTGGCCGACTCCAGGGCCGGCTGGTTCTACACCTGGGCCCCGGACCGCCAACAGATCAAACCGCCCGCCGGCGTCGAGTTCGTCCCCATGATCTGGGGCGCGGGCTCGGTGACCGACGCACAACTGCGAACAGCCAGGCAGGAAGGCACGACCCTGCTCGGATTCAACGAACCCGACCTGCCGGCACAGGCCAACATGAGCGTGACCAGGGCCCTCGACCTGTGGCCCCGGCTCCAGTCGACCGGGATGCGCCTGGGCGCACCCGCGGTGGCGGGCGGCGGCGACGCCGCGGGCGGCTGGCTCGACCAGTTCATGAAGGGCGCCGCCGCCCGCCACGACAAGGTCGACTTCATCCCCCTGCACTGGTACGGCTCGGACTTTCGCGCCGACGCCGCGACCGGTCAACTGCGCAGCTACCTCCAAGCCGTGTACAACCGCTACAAGAAGCCGATCTGGCTCACCGAGTACGCCCTGACCGACTTCTCCAACGGCACCCCGAGGTACCCGACACCGGAACAACAGGCCGCGTTCGTGACGAAGTCGACCACCATGCTCCAGGCACTCCCCTTCGTCGAGCGCTACGCGTGGTTCACCCTCTCCGCGGACCGTGGCGGCACCGGTCTCTACAACCGGGCGACCCCCAACCGGGTGGGTACCGCCTACCGCGCGGCCGGCTGAGCACACACTCCACCCCCGTCCACGCACGGACGCGGGCGACCACGACGCCCGGACCGGCGCAGAACCAGGGTGTCGGCGAGCCCGGCGGGCCGGACCGACGTGTCCACCCGCCGGGCGACGGCTCGCGGCCGATCGGCTCGGCCCGTCGGCCGCCCCTGCGCCGGTCCGGGGGATTCCCAAGGCCGTCACCGCCCACGAGCGCGCCGCTCGTCACGGCCCGTACGGGGTCACCGCCAAGGCCGCCCCATCGACGCCGGGCGGCAACGTCGGCAACGTCCAGGACGGATCCGGCGCCCAAGCCGGCCGGCCAGCCAGCCGCCGACGAACGGACCAGTGCGCTCCTCCAGCATGCCGAACGCCCGGCCCCGGGCCCGCCCGACCTGACAGCCCCCACAGTCGTCGACCACACCGAGACGACGCGGCCGGGCGTACTCCCCGGTGTCCTTCCAGCAGTGCCCCGACAGATCGGAGGCGATGGCCAGACGGCCGGACGGCGGCAACGGTGGCGGTGGCCGGCCCCGGGCCTCGTTCCCCGGCTCCGTCACCCGGGGCCCGCCGGCGGTCAGCCCCCGGCGCAGCCGCCGTTGCGGCAGTCGCGCCAGGGGCCCCAGAGACCGGGGGCACTCTGCTCGTTGACGTACAACTGCGGGCTGCCCGAGCCCTGGTAGACCTCGAAGAGGGCCAGCGCGCCGTCCGCCCGCTGGAAGGCCACCGGCACCCCGAAGAACCTCGGCACGCCCGCCCCGGCGGGGCCGAAGAGCTCAGGCGCCGACCACGGCCCGTCCGGGCCCGCCTGGTGCATCCGCACCGGGACCGACGACTGGTACCCGATAGTGAACACCTCCAAGGCGCCGTCGGCATCCGCGGTGGCGGTGGCGCCCAGGCGCAGCACGGCGAGCAGGTCCGTAGACGCAACGGCCCGCCGTCGCCTTCCTGGAGGAGCAAATCGGCCCGGCCCGGACGGCCATGCGGGTCCGTGTGACAGGTGCGGCAGGTGTGACAGGTGTGGAATTCTGCTCAGCAAAGTCCCGCAAAATTCCCGGCAAATGGGATGATGTCCGAAAATCGTTACACCAGGTTGCGACCTCAACACCTCTTGTTAGTGTCCCTTCAGTTCGACTCGCATGCCCCACCTCACACACCAGGGAGTTTGCGTCATGCTGAAGCGACGAATCGCCGTGGCCGCAGGGGTCGCCATGATGGCTCTGGCCGTCGGCACCGTGCCCGCCCACGCGACCAACGAGGTCAACTTCGCCGAATGCCTGTTTGCCAGCGACTACTTCACCATCGGCATCACCAACGACAACGGCACCGGTTTCAGGAGGTGCTTCGCGAACGCCGGCGACATCTGGATCGACCAGAGGTCGGTCACGAGTTTCAGTAGCGGCAACAACGCCGGGTACTTCGAGTACGAGCCCGGCGACGGCTCCCTCTACCGCCACACCTTCGGCAAGAACCAGGCCATCACCAAGAACTACGGCACCGTCACGACGCTCCACATCAACTGAACCCACCGGCCGGTCACAGGGAGCCGTGCCCCTGTGACCGGCCCCCCCACGGGGAGCCGTCCCTCGGCGCAGCCGGCGGCGGGCGGGCGCTGTGGCACGCGGTCGGCGAGGCCCGGGACGAGGGGCCCGAGGACGCTCTGGGCGGGGTTGGTGACCTCGTCGTTGTCGAAGTCGTCGTCCGAGTTCACCGAGGCGGTGACCGACCCCGTCGCCCAGGAGGCCACGCCGAGGAGGAGGAAGAGGACGAGCAGGCCGCGCCCGGCGCCGCCGAGGACCAGCGGACGGGTGGCCGACGCCGGGCCCTCCGGTTCGCCGCCCGGCTCCTCGCCGAACAAGCGCTTGGGGCAGGCCCACGAAAGCATCGTCAGGCAGGCGGTGCAGCACATCCGGTAGCACAGGACCGCGACCGTCGCCTCGTACAGCGGCTACGGCATCCGGCCGAGGACCAGAACCACGAGCCAGACCACGAACAACGCCGCCCACCAGCCCGCGTACACCAGGCCCTACACGATCGAGGCCGGGATCACCAGGACGATGCGGAAGTCAAGCGCCCCGGGCCGCAGCCGACTCAGCCCGTCCTCCGCCATGACGAAACCGGCGCTGGCGGCGACGTCGAGCACGTGCTCGCAGTACGCCGCCGGTGTCCTCGATCCGCTTGTGCAGGGTCTCGTTCTTCAGCGCGCCGTGGTTGCCACGTTGGCTGCCGAAGTCGTGGTGGGCGGAGCTGAGGAGGAGTTCGCCCTCGGGGACGATGCGTTCGAGGACGCGGATACCCGCCGATACGCTGGTGGCCGGATACCCCGCGCCGACGAGCGTGGGGTACCCGGCCATTGCCGCGGGGCGCAGCTCAGGGTGTCGGCGGTGCGGATCGGCTGGGCGCTGGTGGCCTCGGCCATCGCCCGGGTCTGCCTGTCGATCATCTCCGGGAGGCGGTCGGCGGCGACCACGGCCGGGACGGACTCGGCCATCGTCCTGGCGGCGCCCCGGAAGACGATCGGATCGGGGCGGCTGGGCGAGGCGTTTCGGGCCGGGCTCGTGGGACTCCGCGGAGAACGGGTCCTGCCTGCCGATGTCCGCCCTCCGCACGCCGGTGCTCCCCCACCAGGTCGTCCGCGGTCACGTCACGACGAGCACGAGCCCGTCCCGCGTGCCGGCGGGCCCTGCGTCACTGCGCAGCAGCCTGCAGATCGACGCTCTTCCGATCGATCGCGAGCGTGACAATGCGCGGGAAGCCATTGCTCCCTGTTTCCCACCGCTGCAAGCGCGTAGCGACCTCGGCCTGACCGACCCTCACAAGAGGCCCCGGGTTGGGCCTGCCATGGTTGACCCACACGTGTTCGGCACCGTCACAGATGACAGACGTGCTGATGGCGACCCTGTCCCCCACCGAGCTGTTGACGACGGCGTAGGAAGAAGGCCCTGAGCAGCGGTAAGTACCCGAGAGGGTCACAACCGCCTCGCTGTCGACCGTACCGGTGGAGTTGAGGGACACCGTCCCGGTGAAGTCGGCGGGTGTCGTCCCCGAGACGGCCGCCTGGGCCGGAGAAGCGGCCCAGAACCCCGAGAGCAACGTGACGGATACGACTGTGGACAGAGCAGCAGAAGCAGAGCGACGCAACGAACTTCCCCTCACCGAACGATCATTGACTTGTCTAGACCTGCTGCCGGGACCGTACCACCCAGCCCGGAACCATCCGACACGAACTCATAACTCTTCACCCACAGGCCATCCAGGCCGGGACACAACACGGCGACACACCCCGAACACCCGGGCGGAAACGCCCGGGTACGGCCGACCCCGCACACCAGCCCCTCAACGGGAGTCACCCGCCGGCGCGGACCAGGTCGGCCTTGCTGCGATAGTGCGGCGCCGCGAACACCGTTCCTGCCCGGCTCAGGGCGCCAGCACGACCCTGCCGAATACCTTGCCCGCGTCCATTGCTCGGTGAGCCAGCACCGCCTGGTCCAGCGGCAGCACCTCGTGCACGACCGTGCGCAGGTCCCCGTGCGCGGCATCATCGAACTGGGACGACCGCACCGCCTGCCTGTCGGAGCCGAGCACGGTGTCGGAGCTGAAGGTGGCGAACGACAGCGACTTGCGGAAGGCGTCCATCAGCCGCATGCCGAAGTCCGCCGACGGCTGCCCGCCGACCACGCCGACAGCCACATACCTCCCGTTCGGGTTCAACCGGTCCAGGAACAGGGAAAGCTGAGGACCCCCCACGACATCGATCACCACGTCGAAACCCGACGGTGCGTCCGAGCCGCCCTCGCCGGAGCGGTCGAGGACATGGGTCGCGCCCAGGTCCCGCAGGCGGGTGCCACGCTCCGCCGATGAGGTGGTGACCGCCACCGCGCCCGCACCGCCCTTGGCTGCGAGCTGGACCGCCGTGATCCCGATGCTGCCCGCCGCACCGCGCACGAGCACCGTCTCGCCGGGCGCGAAACGAGCGCGGTCCAGGGCGAAGTGGGCGACCACACCGGAACCGCCGAGAGTCACCGCGTCCGCGCCGGTCAGGCCGTCAGGCAGCAGAAGGACGTCCTCGACCGAGGCGACGGCCTGCTCGGCATACCCGCCGGACAGGCCGGTGAACGCCCACACCCGCCGCCCCATCCACGAAGCGTCCACGCCCTCTCCCACCGCGGTGACGCTACCCGCCACCTCGCTGCCCAGGAGATGGCCCTCCCGGAAGCCGTACGCGGCGAGCGTTCCCCGGCGTCCACGCCGCCTACCCCGATGGCCTCCGTGGTGATCCGCACCTGCCCCGGGGCAGGGACGGGCACGGGCAAGTCGACGACCTCCAGACCGTCAGGGTTTCCAAACTCCCTGATCACGACGGCTTTCATCTCTGCTCCTTAGGCCGGTGAACGAACGGGCCACAACTGCTGCGACCGTGAGCGGCGAGCCCGGCTCCCCAGCCCGAGGCACCACCAGCAGGGTGCCGGGACGGGGCGGCGTCACCGCCATCGGACCGTAACGGACGCCCCCGTCCAATTGGCTAAAGTGAGAGGCCATGACCGACCGTTTGCCTCACATCGCGCGCTCCGACGCCCGCGACAACCGGGCCCGCATCCTGGACGCCGCCCGCGCGGTGTTCAGCGAGGAAGGCCTGAATGCGCCCATGCGCGAGGTCGCCCGGCAGGCAGGCGTCGGCCCCGCCACGCTGTACCGGCACTTCCCGACCAAGCAGGCGCTGATCGTGGAGACCTTCGCCGAGCAGCGGCGAGCCTGCCATGCCACCGTCCGCGACGCCCTCGCAGACCCGGACCCGTGGCACGGATTCCGGAGCCTGGTCGAGCGCATCTGCGAACTCCACGCACACAGCCGGGGATTCGCCGACGCCTTCATGACAGCCTTCCCCGAGGTCATGGACTTCGCCGCCGACCGAGAGCGGACTTCGCTCAGGGTTGCCGAACTGGCCCGCCGCGCCCAGGACACCGGCCAGCTCCGCCCCGGCTTCGTCGTCGACGACCTGATCCTCATGCTCATGGCCCACCGGGGCCTCCAAGACGCGCCGCGTGCCGCCCGGCTCACGTCCTCTCGCCGCTTCGCTGCCTACGTGATCGAGGCGTTCCGCGCCGCACCGGAGACGGGAGCGCCTACACCGCTGCCGCCAGCACCACGCCTGCAGCTCGCATGCTCGCCCAGCACGCAGTAGACCCGTCACCACGAGGTCCGTCATGGGTACCGGCCGGGCGGCACCGCGAAGGTGTCGTCATGCCGCAGGCTCTGCCCACCGTGCCAAGGTGCCGAACCCCGCCATCACCCGGACGGGGTAGCACAAGGGGTTCTCACCAGCCCCTGACCTGCGGCAACACCCGAAACTCACCGGATCCGAGGCGAAACTCACCAGCGGCCCGGGACGAAATTCACCGCCCCCGCCGCCCGGTCGTTTCAGGTGAAGTTCCACAAGCGTGGTGCCCCGGGCCGCTGCGCCCTGGGAAGCCTCCTGCGTGACGGCTGCTCGCCCGAAGTGGCCGCGCCCCGTCACGGAGAACCCCCATGAGCCTCGCCCCGCGCTCCGCTGCGCTCGTAGCCGCCGCCCTGTCCGTCGCTGCACTGGCCGGTCCGGCTCCCGCCGCAACCGGCCCCACCCCCATCGCTTCGCAGCCCCCTGCCGGCCGGTACCTCAACCTGCACCAGTGCGTCTACAACAGCCCGCTCGGGGCGAGCAACTTCGACCTCATGACAACCCTGGTCCCGAGCCTGGACGGGCGGTTCAGAGCCGGAACGGACGTCTCCGACACCCCCGTCCCCGCCGCCGTCTGCGGCCCCGGGGACGGGCGCTACGAGCCCAACGTCTACACGGCCGCCGAACCCTACGACCTGACGTCCGGGCACTACCTGAACCTGCACCAGTGCATCTTCTGGAGCGACTTCGACCAGGACCACCTCACCACGGTGGTGGGGACCACCGATGTCAAGTTCGTCGCCGGCACCAACATCTCCAACTCCCCTGACACCACCGTCAGCTGCGGCGGCGGAGGCACCGACCACCCCATCCCCCTGCTGTCGAGCGCCACAGCCCTGGACCTGACCGCCGGGCGGTACCTGAACCTGCACCAGTGCATGTACTACTTCGACGGTTACCGCGACCACCTCACGACCTTCGCCCCGAGCGGAGACGGACGCTTCAAGGCCGGGACGAACATCTCCAACACCCCCGACACCAAGCCCTCCTGCGGCCCCGGCGACGGGCGGTACCAGCTGATCCCGGTGCTCTCGGGCGTCAAGGCCCTCCTCGTGCACTGAGGACCGCCGCGCAACAGCCGGCCCCGCGCCCACGAGGGCGCGGGGCCGTGGTGGCCGATCGCCGGGCCCAGGGCCGGAAAGCGGGCTCGTGCCAGGTGGTCCGGACGCTCCTTCCGGCCCGGATCGCGGGTGTTCTCACGGGTCAGCGGTGCATCGCGGCGGGCTGGAGGCGGGCCAGGCGGCCGGGCGCGGCCCGGCACCGGTCATCGTTCCCCCGGCACGTGGCCCGGACCACCCTCCACCGCCTCATCCGGCTGGTCGTCCGGCCGTTCGTCCGGCTGGTCGTCCGGGTCGGCCAGTGCGAGACCGGCCACCACCCCGTCGGCGATCCGCCGCCCCAGGTCCGGGGAGAGCCCGGCTTCCCCGGCCGCGTCGAGCACCATGCGGTGGACCAACCGCTGCTGATCGCGGGTCAGTGGCGGGATGACCTCGGGAGCCGACCGGCGCGCCGCCGCACCCGCCGCCGTACCCGCCGCCACAGCGCCGACGATCCGCGCGAGGCGACCTCCACCAGGTTCTCGGCGAGCTTCTCGCGGGCCCGGTCCAGGGTCAGCCACAGCAGCGGGGCCACCAGCGGAGCGATCTCGGCGAGACCGAAACCGAGCGGATCACGGTCGCCGCGCCGCCGTCGCCGCCGTCGCAGCCGTCGCAGCCGGGCGAGCACCTCGGCGTCGCTCCGTCGCAGCAGGCCGTCGACCATGACCGCCTCCCCGGGCGCGCAGGCGGCGACCACGTCCCGTACCAGGTCGCGGACCCGGACCCCGACCACCTGCTCAGATGGCGAATTCAACTGTCCTCCCGTCGAAGGAAGCTCGTTTACTCCGCTGCTCCACTACTCCGCGGCGAACTCTCGGTCCGTTGCGAACGACCTCGACGCGACTCGGTCGCGCGAGCGGTCGAACCCGAAGGCACTGTCGAAGAGGGCAGCGGCCCTGGTCACTTCCGCCACGAACCGGGTGGCCCGGTCATGGGCCGCCCAGACCTTGACCTGATGCTCCCGCCAGTAGGGGTGTACCCGAGTCGAGTTCGGCGACTCTTCGGTCAAGGTGGGCACGTCCCGGGAGGCGCGGGACATGGCCTCGCGCACTGGGGCGACGGAGAGCAGGAGGGCGTTGCCTACGAGCCGACGGCTGCGGCTGCGGCTGCGGGAGTCACGGGCAGTCCGGACGCCCTGTTCGAAGGAGGCGAGGCGCGGGTTGCCGTCGTTCTCGAACATCGGCTTGATGCATGGGAGTTGGACCCGTTGATCAGCCCTGGGACTCAGGACGCGCTCGCCGCCATGCTCCCTCGAAGTCACCACGGCCGATCTCCATGGCCACGTTTTGCGGATCACGAAGATCGAACGGCGCATTGAACGGCCAGTCCTCAACGCTCGTCTTGACTGAACCAGCGTCCCGGCTGATCTCGACCTGCCGCAACCGCCGTCCGCACCCGGGGGTGCGGGGCGGCGGCGCATCCGCGCCCCGGCAGGCAAAACCAGGTGCCGCGGCCGCCGCTCCTCCCTACGCTTCCCGCCATGGACAGCACCGGGGCCGAGCGCCTCCTGAACGTCGTGGACGTCGAAGCAACCTGCTGGGCCGGCGGCCAACCGCGGGGAGCGGTCAGCGAGATCATCGAGATCGGACTGACCGTCGTCGATCTGGACGCCGGCGAACGCCTCGCCCGCCACCGGATCCTGGTGCGGCCCGCCCGATCCACGGTCAGCGAGTTCTGCACGGAACTGACCGGCCTCACCCAGCACGAGGTCGACACAGGGGTCGGCTTCGCCGAGGCGTGCCGGCTCCTGGCGGCCGAACACCATGCCGGGGCACGCCCGTGGGCCAGTTGGGGCGACTACGACCGCAACCAGTTCACCCGGCAGTGCCAGGCCACCAGGACGCCGTATCCCTTCGGCCGGCACCACACCAACGCCAAAACGACCTTCACCGAGGCATACGGCCTGCGCAAACGCCCCGGCATGGCGAAGGCCCTGGAGATCGCCGGGCGGCGACTCGAAGGCCGTCACCACAGCGGCGAGGACGACGCCTGGAACATCGCCGCCCTCGTGCTCCACCTGTCCGAGCGGGGCGTCTGGCCGGATCCATGCTGACCACTGGATTGCCGACCATCGTCAGTGCCTGTGCCTGTGCCAGGTGATGGATCACTGGGTTCCGATGCTGTCAAGGTAGGGAGACAAGCCGCCGCCAGCAGATGAGTGCGCATCCGCGAGTGAGGAAGGCTTCGTGGATGTCGTCACAGGAGTAGAGCTCTCCAAACGCCCACTTAGGCTCGTCAGGGTGTGCCCACCGCCGCCCTGGCGGCCCGCTCGACCTCGGCGAACCGGGACTGCCGGAACGCGGCGTCGGGCTGCGAATTCGCGTGGCTCGCCTCGGTCCCGGTGGCGCCGTCGAGGTGCTCGCGCAGGATGTCGGCGTGCCCGGCGTGCCGGTTGGTCTCGGTGAGCACGTGCACCAGGATGCTGAACAATGTGACGTTCGGACGGGGCCACCAGGGCACGTAACCCGGTGCCTCGACGGTGAGGGCGTCGATCGTCGCGTCGGAGTGCTCCGCGACCCGGCGGTACCGGCCGATGATCTCCTCGCGGGTCTCGTGCTCGGTCACCCACATCGCCTCGGCCCAGAGCCGCTCGTCGTCCCACCGACCCAGCGGCTCCGGGCACGGGCGGCCGAGGACGTTGCCGAAGTACCGGTACTCGATGTTCGTGAGGTGCTTGACCAGTCCGAGGAGGCTCGTGCCCGAGCCGGTCAGAGGTCGGCGGACGTCGTATTCGGACAGCCCGTCGAGCTTCCAGACGAGCGCCTCCCGGACATCGCGCAGATCGCTGTGCAAGTATTTCTTGGCGAATTCATCGATCACGGGGACGCAGTCTGCCATGCACGGTCCGTGAGACCGGCCCGGGCCCGACAGGCAGCCGACGAGGAACCGGCACTGCGGGAAGCCGGGACCGAACGCTCCGCATCCGTTGGTCCGGGACCCTGATGAATGAACAGAAGAACTCGACAGGGAAGCACACGGCATCGCCGGCCCCCTCGCCCTGCTTGCCCCTTGCCCTGCGCCACGGTGCGGAGGTGGACAGCTGGCGCTCGGCGATCATCCGAACGGGTGAATCCGGCGACGGCTACGCGCTGCGCGACCTTCTCGGCCGCCCGGGCGTCCGCGGCCGCCTCGAACCCGGCCTGACGGCCGGGCTCGAACAGGCTCTCGCCGCCTGCGCGCTGGGCTCCGCCCCCTGTCCGAGCCCGTCCGCGGCCAGTTGGAGGACGCCCTCGGCCGCGCCCGGAGGTGCTCGAAACCTCCCCGTTCGACCCGGGCTCGCCCGGAGGTAATCCGCTTGAACGCCGCGCTCGAACAGCACCATCATCGGAGACCGCCAACCTCTGGGAGGTTCCTTAACTCAGGTCCGCAGAAAGAAACTTGGACGTCGGATCGCCTTCTTCCAGCACACTTGCGCGCCCGCGCGCCGACGGTGTTCGGAGGAGCTGCGGCGAAGACCGGCACCGACCGGCGGAACACACCCGCCCGAGAGACCGAGGAGTCCACCCGGTGATCGACTTCGACATGCTGACCGGCCTCGCCTTCCGCGAGGGCGCCGAACGGATCGGCGTCGGCGTGGTGGTCCGCGACGCCTGCGGCCGGATCCTGATGATCCGCCGGGCCGCGCACGACGTCCTGCCCGGCCTGTGGGAGTACCCGGGCGGCGGCCACGAGGACGGCGAGCCCGTGGCGGCGGGCGCGGCACGGGAACTGGCCGATCAGACCGGGCTCGCCGGGCTGCCGCTGGAGTACGCGCGGAGCCTGGACCTCACCGACCCGAACGGCCGGCGCGTGCGGCAGTTCGTCTTCGCCACCGTCGTTCCGGAGGGCGCCCCGGTCGTCCTCTCCGGCGACCACGACTCCCACCAGTGGGCTCCAGCGGACCGGCTGCCCACGACCAGCGACGGCCAGCGCGCGGTGATCGAGTGGCTGACCGGCCGCCTGGCGATCCCGGGCTGGCGGCCGGTCGGCGGCTACCTGACCACCATCGCCCGGCCCAGCGCCTACGGCTCCTTCCTGGTCACCGACCCCGCCGGCCGCGTCCTCGGGATGCGCTCGACCATCGACCCGAGCGTGTGGAACATGCCCGGCGGCAACGTCGAGCACGGCGAGAGCCCCTTCGACGCCGCGCTGCGCGAAGCCCGGGAGGAGCTGGGCCTGGACCTGGCCGCGGAGAACCCGCAGGTGCTCCGGCGGCGCCTGGTCGCCGTGATCCACACGCAGGCCGACGCCGACTACCCGGTCCCGGTCGCCGGCTACGTGTTCGACGGCGGCACGCTGACCGTGGAACAGCAGGCCCGGATCCGGCTCGATCCGGCCGAGCACACCGAGTTCCGGTTCGAGACGGCCCACGACTGGCGCTCCCGGATGACCCCCGCCCACTACCAGCGGCTCCGGCAGGTGCTGCGCGCCCACCGCTGCGGCGTCCCGCTCTACCTGGAGCGCCCCGCCCCGGATGGCGACGACTTCGAGGGCGTCCTGGTCTTCGTCACCGACCGCGCGGGTCGACTGCTGATGCACCTGCGCGAAGACAGGCCGGGCATGGCCTGGCCCGGCTACTGGGCTCCGATCGGCGGCTGGCGCGAGGGGGACGAGAGCGCCGAGGAGAGCGCGGTGCGCGAGGTCCGCGAGGAGGCCGGCGTCGAGATCACCGGGCTACGGACCCTCCCCGGCCCGCACCAGGACCTCGGCCTCCCGCTCACCCGCGTCCTGCACGCCGTCTGGGACGGCCCCGAGAGCGACCTGCGGCTCGGTGACGAGGGCCTGGCCGTGCGCATGGTGCCCTTCGACGAGGTGCTCGATCTGAAGGTCCCGCCCTATCTGCACCACTACCTGCCGCTGCTCGCCGCAGCGGCCGACCAGCCCACCGGGGAGGCCTCGTGACCCGGCCCGGCCCCGTCGGCCCCGCCAGCCGCCCAGCCGACCCGTGCGCGTGATGCTCCAGCTCACCCCGCACCGTCCTGGAGCCGCTGCGCGGACCGTCGCCGGCCCCGTGAAGTCCCCAAGTCCCCTTTGATCGAGCGTCCTTGGAGGTAGTGCTGTGGAGAGCCTGCGACAGGCGGTGGCCGTCATCGTCCACGACCGGAGTGGCGGCCGGGTCGCGACGATCAACTACGCGACGAACAGTTGGAGCACGACGCCGGTGTGGACGATCCCCGGCGGCAAGGTCGAGGTCGGCGAGCGCCTGGACGAGGCCGCCGCCCGTGAACTGGCGGAGGAGACGGGGCTGGAGGTCGACCCGCGCGACCTGCGGCTGGTCCACACGATCCAGGTCCGCCAGGGCTGGGACGGCAAGGGTCCCTTCCTGCTGTCGGTGTTCCTCGCCACCGCCTGGCAGGGCGAGTTGACGAACACCGAGCCCGGCAAGCACCTCGCCGTGGTGTGGTCGCCGGAGGGCGAGCTGCCGCTGCCGATGTTCCCATCCTCCCACGCCGCCCTGTCCGCGTACCTGTCCGGTGGCCGCGGGTTCTCCACCCACGGCTGGGCCGAGGGGTCCGACCCCCGCGACCTGGTCCAGGGCTGAGGAAGGCACCGTCGCCTTCCCCACCCCAGCCGGATCCCGTACGCCTACCGCACCGTGCAGCGGCCCGACGGCGGCACCGGCCCGACGGCGGCACCGGCCGGCACCTCGTCCGCCTCGGCCTCCCCCGACAACCACCCGAGTGACCCACCGAACCCCGGAGGCAGTCCCGCATGACCGGATCCCCCGTACGCCCCGCCGGCCCCGAGGACGCCGACGAACTGCTGCGCCTGCGCGTCGCGGTGCTCGACGGCGCCCGGCTCACCGACGACTGGCGCACCACCTTCCGCGACGACATGCGCGAGCGGCTCGGCACCGACCCGAACCTGCTCGTCTATGTCGTCCCCGCCGACGACGGCACGCTGGCCTCCTGCGCCATCGGCATCGTCTACCGCGGCTACCGTGGCCCCACCCACCCCACCGGCCGGTGGGCCCGGATCCACACCGTGGCCACCGACCCGGCCCACCGACGGCGCGGGCACGCCCGCGCCGTCACCACCGCCCTGGTCCAGGCACTCCGGCACAGCGGCTGCGGATCGATCGAGCTGCGCGCCACCGAAACCGGAGCCCCGCTCTACCGCACCCTCGGATTCGACCCCGTCGACGGCTACATGGCGCTGCGCCCCGGCTCAGAAGGCTGGACGCGGTGACCGCCTTCGACCTCGACGCCTACAACGAGCGGGCCCGCAACGGCCCCTGCTTCATCTGCTCGATGCTCGCCGGTGAGCCCGGGTACGAACACCGGATCGTCCTGGACGACGGCGTGCACGTCGCCTTCCTCGACCGCTACCCCACCCTGCCCGGCAAGCTCCTGGTCGCCCCGCGCACCCACGTCGAGGACACCATCAGCGGCTTCACCGAGGACCAGTACCTCGCCCTGCAGTTGGTCGTGCACCGGGTGGCGACCGCGCTCGCCGCGACCGTCCCCACCGAACGCCTCTACGTGCTGAGCCTGGGCAGCATGCAGGGCAACGCCCACGTCCACTGGCACATCGCCGCCCTACCGCCCGGCATCCCGTACGAGCAGCAGCAGTTCCACGCGCTGATGGCCGAGGGCTCGGGTGTCCTGCCCGACGACCCCGGCCGGGCCGAACGCCTCGCCGCCGACCTGCGCACCCGGCTCGGCCACCCCTGCCGTCACGACCAGCGAGGAGCCTGACCGTGGTCTTCGTCCCGCCCGAGCGGTTCGTCCCCACCCTGCCGCACGGCATCTCCTATGCCGGCGTCTTCCTGACCGACCGCCACGACCGGCCGCTGCTGCTCACCTCCGTCCACCACCCGGGCGAATACCAGTACCCCGGCGGCCTCCTCGACGACGGCGAGGACCCGTGGACGTGCGCGCTGCGCGAGACCGCCGAGGAGATCGGCTTCGTCCCCGCCGCCCTCGACGACGCCCCCCGCCTCCTGATGCTCTCCTTCACCCCGCCGGAGCCGCCGTGGCCCTGGAAGATCGGCGTGACCTTCGACGGCGGCCGGCTCACCGACAAGGAGCTCGAACGCATCACCCCCGACCCCGCCGAGCACAGCGGTCACGCCGTCCGCACCGTCGAGGAATGGGGGCGCATCGTCACCCCGCGCCGACTGCGCACGCTCCGCGCCTCACTCACCGCCCGCCGCACCGGCGTCGCCGAGTACCTCGTCTCAGAACCCCGCCGGCCGGGCGAACCCGGATGACGCCCCGCCCCGCCTCAACCGCACCGTGGAGGAGACCGCTTGAAGTCCCGTCCGGCCGAACCCCCGTCGGCCGAACCCCCGTCGGCCGAACCCGCGCCGTTCGAACCGCCGCCGACCGACCACGTCTCCGACAGTGAGCAGTTCCTGTTCGGCGGACGGCTGCTCCCCGACTGGGGGTTCACCTCCCATGAGCAGACCATGCTCAGGATCAGCTTCCTCACGGTCGCCCGCCAGATCCCCGGCATGCTCCGCACCGCCCTGCGACTGGCCTGGCAGGCCGACCGGGTGGCCCTGGTGGCCATCGCCGTCGCCGAAACCGGACGGGCGCTGGCCGCCGCCTTCGGCCTGCTCGCCACCAACCGCGCCCTCGCCTCCCTGTTCGCCTCCGGCAGCACCGACCAACTGCTGCGCGCGGCCCTGCCGGCCGCCCTCGCCATCGGCGGCGCCTCCGCGCTGTCCGCGGTCCTGGGCGTGGTCTCCTCCTGGGCGGGAGGCCGGCTGGAGCCCAAGACCGAGCGGGCCGCGACCGTCGCCTACCTGCGCCGCGCGGCCCGCGTGGAGCTGGCCGCGGTGGAGGACCCCGAGTTCAGCAGACTGCTGGAGTCCGCCAGGTACGGCACGGCGGCCGTGCGGCGCCTGATCGGCCAGAGCATCGCCGTCCTCACCGCCCTGCTCGGCATGGTGGCCGCCGGCGGCGTCCTGCTCACCCTCGACCCGGTGCTGCTGCCCATGCTGGTGCTCATCGCCGCGCCGAAGGGGTGGGGCGCGGTCCGCTCCGCCCGGCGCCGCTACGGCTCCGTGATGGCCTGGCTCCAGCACCACCGGGCCGCCAGTCTGCTCGCCCAGCTGCTCACCCAGCCGCACTCCGCGCCCGAGGTCCGCGTCCACGCCATCGGCCCGTTCATCCTGGGCCACTACATCGCGATGGCCGAGGCGTCCGAGCAGGAGCAGAACCGCCTCGCCCGCGCCACCGCGACCACTTCCCTGCTCGCCTCCGTCCTCTCCGGGCTGGCCGCCGCCGCGACCTTCGCCGTCCTGGGCTGGCTCGTCCACGACGGGCAGATGGCGCTCGCCGTCGCGGGCACCGCCGTCGTCGGCATCCGCACCGGCGCCGCCGACATCACCTCCCTCGTCGGCACCGTCAACAACCTGTACGAGGAGGCCCTGTTCGTCACCGACCTCGACCGCCTCCAGCGCGAGGCCGACCGGCGCGCCATCCCCGCCGGCGGCACCGACCTCCCGCACCGCCCCGCGGCCATCACCCTGGAGGAAGTGACCTTCACCTACCCCGGCCGCACGAGCCCGGCCCTGTCCGACATCACCCTGCGGATCCCGCGCGGGCAGGTCGTCGCCCTGGTCGGCGACAACGGCTCCGGCAAGTCGACGCTCGTCAAGATCCTCACCGGCCTCTACCTGCCCGATGCCGGCCGGATGCTGTGGGACGGCGTCGATGCCGCGACCGCCGACCGGGACCAGCTGTTCGCCTCCTCCGCCGTCCTCGAACAGGGCTTCCAGCAGTGGCCGCTCACCCTGCGGGCCAACGTCCTGATCGGCCGGCCCGAACACGGCGACGACCCGGCCCTGCTCAAGCGCGCGGCCGACTACGCCGACCTGCACCCGATCATCGACGCCCAGGACAACGGCTGGGACACCCTCGCCGCCCGCGGCTTCAAGGGCGGCGTCCAGCTGTCCGGCGGTCAGTGGCAGCGCGTCGGCATGGCCCGCACCCACCACCGGGCCACCACCACCGGGCCCGGCGGACGCCCCACCCACCTCGTGATCGCCGACGAGCCCACCTCCGCCCTCGACGCGAAGTCCGAGATCGCCGCGTTCACCCGCATCCGCGAACTCGCCGACCAGGGCCTGACCGTCATCCTGATCACCCACCGCCTCGCCGCCACCGCGGGCGCCGATCTCATCTACGTCCTGCGCGAGGGCCGGCTCACCGAACAGGGCACCCACGCGCAGCTGATGGCCGACCCGAACAGCGGCTACCGCTCCTCCTACCTCCTCCAGGCCCGCCAGTACGCCACCGAGATCCCCGACCAGCGGGACAGGACCGCGCCCGCCGCCGATCCCGCCTGACCACGCACCCGAAACGGAGCAGCCGATGCCCACCTGGGACGAGATGTGCGCCGCCGCAGGCGAAGTGCGCGCGCCCGCTCCCCGGAATCCTGGCCCGTCTGCCCGAGGACGTCAGGTATCGGATCCTCGGAACCGAGCACTACACGTCGTTCACCGCGCCGCCCCGGCACTCCCCGGCTCCGGACGGGATCGGCCTGACGGACCGACAGGCACCAGGATGCAGCCCCCGATGCCGGTAACCGCCTTCCCCGCCCCCGACCATGCCACGCCGATCAGCAGCCGAATTTAAGCAGATAATCGCTATTCAGATCCCCCATTCGGCCGGTGCGGTGTTCGAAAATAAATGGCTAGCATTCATGGCTCACGGGGTGCTGCAATTGCAGCACCCCAGGCTGTCCGAGGGATGTCCGGGTCGGGCTCCGGTCATACCCGAAGGCCGCCAGTCGAGTACGTCGAATGCGGGAGGTCACATGCAGGGCTTCACCAATGGAATGTCGGCCGCGCTGATCGAGGATGTCGCCTGGGTCAAGGCGCAGGCGAGCTACGGAGACGGTGGCGAATGCGTCGAGCTGGCCGGGCTGCCGACCGGCGACGTGGCCATCCGCAACTCCCGCGACCCAGAGGGTGCCGCCCTGATCGTCACGCGCGGTGAGATCAGGGCGTTCCTCGACGGCGCCAAGCGGAACGAGTTCGACCACTTGATCGCCTAAAGGGAGATTCAAGAATCAGATAAGTCAGATTAGCTTCATATTCTGACCGGGATTCTGCCGCGTGACGGCACGCGGGCACGGCGTGTGGGAGGATGTGGGCCATTGGTGTCAGGCCACCCGAATCGCCTACGGAGTCCGCGTGTCGTCCCTTTCCGAATCTGCCGAATTTCCCGCCGACGAGCGCCCCATCGGCGCTCGCGCGGCCGAAGGCGAGAGCCCGCTCCAGCCCGCGGAAGGCGCCAGCGACCACGGCCTCGCCGCCGTCCTGCCGCTGAACCCTCGCACCGAGAAGCCGGCGCCGCCGGTGCGGGGCACTCCCACGGCGGACCGGGTGGTCCTGGGAGAACGCCTGCGCCGGGCCCGTGACCGGCGAGGCCTGTCCCAGGAGCGGGCGGCCGCGCACGGCAAGATCCTGCTGCCGGAATCCAAACTGTCGTACTCGACGCTGTCGCGCATCGAGTCCGCCAAGACGCCGGTCTCCGGCGAGATCGTCGCCACCCTCGCCGAGGTCTACGGAATCGACTCCAGGGAACTGCGGGAGCTACAGGACCTGGTCGAGCGGGGCCGGCAACTCGAATGGTTCGAGGCCCCGGAGTGGGAGGGTGCTGTCGCCGCGCACTGCAGCACCTACCTGGGGCTGGAGCCGGTCGCCCGGGAGCTGCGTTCCTACCAGACCACGATCATCCCCGGGCTCCTGCAGACGCCGGACTACGCCTGCGGCATCATCGCCGGCCACCACCTGGCCGTCGACGAGAAGCGCGCGGAGCACAGGGTCCGCGCCAGAATGGAGCGGCAGCGGCGCTTCTTCGCTTCGCCGCCCGCGCGAACGGTCCTCATGATCAACGAGCTCGCGCTGCAGCTGACGATCGGCGGTCCCGCCGTCATGGCGGCGCAGGTGCGTCACCTGCTGCACGTGGCGGACATGCCGAGCGTGAAGGTACGCGTCGTGCCACTCGACCAGACCATCGCAACGCCCGTCAGCGGTCTCACCCACCTGATGTTCCAGCCCGAGGGGCCGCCCGAGATGGTCTACATCGAAGGCCTCAGCTCGTCCACCTACCACCCCGCCGACACCGGGGAGCCCAGCGCGCGCAAGAAGGTGCGCAAGGGCAAGAACGCCAGCGCGGACATGGAATCCTACGTACAGCTGATGTTGAAGATCAGCCAGGGCGCGGCCCACCGGCGGCGCAGCATGGACATCCTGACGCAGGCCTTGAAGCGGTTCGAGGGACGTTAGTCGGCCGACTGAGGATGCGGAACGCGGGCGATGCCCCCGTACTGCTGCCACTGGCTGGAGCGCAGGGCCTGCTGAAGGGCTGACTCGGGGCGCCAGTCGGCGACGTCGACCAGGCCGGGCTGTTCGAAGGCCAGGCCGTCGAAGTAGGCGTCGACCTCCCACTGTTCCCGTACCCGGCCCCAGAGTTCGCCGGTCTGCTCGGCCATGATCCTGGTGACGTCGCCACGCAGCTGTGGGTCGCCGCTGACGGCGTGGCTGATGACCACGAAACTGCCCGGGGGCAGGCGCTCGACGATGCGTCGCACTACGCTGCGCGGCTGGGCGGAGTCCGGAAGGCATTCCAGCGAGGCGACGAACAGGACGGCGGTCGGCTCGTCCGGACGCAGCAGTTCCTTGACGGCCGGGTGCTCGAAGATGCCTTCGGTGTCCGTCATGTCGGCGTTGAGCATGGCGGTGCGGTCGTTCTCGTCCAGGGACTCGCGGCCGTAGGCGATCACGATGGGGTCGTTGTCGACGTAGACGACGCGCGACCTCGGGTCGACGGCCTGGACGATCTGGTGGACGTTGAGCGTCATCGGCTGGCCCGAACCGCAGTCGAGGAACTGGCGGATGCCGTACTCGGCGGCCAGCGCCCTCACCGCGCGGTGCAGGAACGACCGGTTGGCGAGTGCGAGTGCGTCGATGTCCGGCACCCGCTCGCGCAGGCACTCGGCGGCGGCGCGGTCGGCGTCGAAGTTCAGGCTCCCGCCCGCCAGCACGTCGTAGATGCGTGCCGAGCTGGGCACGGTGACGTCGATCTCACGTTTGGACCCCACAGCGCCCCTCGCTCCTGGCAACCATCGCAGGCCGCACGGCTGTTGAGCGCCCATTGTAAAGATCGCATGACTGAAAGCGCCACGTGTCTGACGGTGCATCACCCAAAGGGGGTGGCGCGCGGCGCGGCGCTGGACAGTCTTGTGCGCCGCCATCCGCCCGCGCACAACGTGTGGCGGCGGGTGGCAGCGATGTCGTTCAGGCCCTGGGCGCCCTCCCTTCCATCAGGGAGAAGGCCCCGCCTGCGGCGATCAGCCGGTCAGCGCTGCGGAGCCCCGCCCTCACCGCGCCGGGGTCCGTGCCCATCAGGCGGGCCACGTCCAAGACGGACAGACCGAGCCCGTGGTGGAGGAGGGCGGCGTCGGCCAGCGGGTCCGGCAGGTGGCGGTGCAGCAGGTCGACCGGTCCTGGCCGCGACGCGGTGGCGCCGGGGCGGTGCGCGGTCACCGCGGCGCGCAGCACGCACCAGGCGTCACCGGCGGGCGAGGGACCGGCGAGCAGGGCCGCCCAGCACGCGTGGGCGTGGGCGAGAGCCTCCTCGACGGCGGCCGCGCCGCTCGCGCCATCCCTCAGCCGGGCCGTGGCGTAGTCGAGGTAGCGGTCGTACACAAGGGCCACGAACGCCAGGAATCCGGTGTCGGGTCCGGTTCGGCGGGTTCGGTGGGGCGGGCCCGGGGCGGTGCCGGGCCCAGAAGATGATGCCTGTGGCATATGCAGATCCTGGGATGGCCGTCAAAGTCCGGCGTGCGAGCCGGGCGGGGGGGTACGCGGGATGCGGGGGTGCACGGGGTGCGGGGACCGGCCCGCGGCCGTTCCCTGCACCCGCCGATGTCAACGCAGCGTCAGCCGCCACCAGGTGACAGCGCTGCCGCGCGAGAGCGCGCCGAGGGCGAGCGCGGCGACGTACCGCTAGGCGCCGTCCAGAGCGAGAAGGGCCACGGGCACGCGCGCCCCGCACACCCCGATGACCCGCCCGCACGGCGGGACGGGACTGATAGCGTTCACCGCCATCGAGGGCGCCTTCGGGCGCGCTCGATGGCTACGGTCGGGCTTGGGCATACTCAACCTACGTGTGATCGACGTCCAGCCCCGGCCGGTGGCCGTGATCCGTCGGCCAGGGCAGCCCCCGCGAGGAACCAGGGAGCCAGCACGAAACGCTACTCCCCGCACCGGCCGGTAGACCCGCTGTGGCGACTGCTGCAAAAGCCACCCTGGGAACGTTTCCGCTCGACTCCGGACAACCGGGACAACTCCCCACTCCCGTCCCGGACATGGGGCCATCCAGCGGCACACCTTCCCGGAGCCGTCGGCCGCTCGAAGAGGTGGTCGAGGAGTGTGCCGGCGTAGGGCTCGGGGAGCGGGGGGCGGGTCAGAACCGGCTGCGGCGCAGGGCGTCGGTGAGCATGAGGGCCGACAGCACCTGGTGCACCTGGCCGGTGTTGGCGTACGGGACGGCGCTGCCCTTCTGGGTGGCGAGGGTGTTCCAGGCCGCGAGGGGGAGGGAGGTGAGGGAGTTGCGGTCGTCCGGGGTGGCGGCGTCGAAGGGGGCGGGGCCGGGGGCGGTGACGCCGAGTTGGGTGAGCAGCGGGGAGAGTTGGGCGGGGTCGTTCTGGGTGTAGAGGCGGGCGGTCTTGGTACCGGAGGTGCCGCGCCTGGCCCAGGCGGCGACCTGGGTCAGCGGGGCGAGTGTCTCGGAGACCAGGTCGGCGTGCGGGTCGAACAGGTAGACCTCCTGGAGGGTGTCCAGGTAGAGCGGGTGGGCCTGGTTGGCGGTGTTGCCGAGGAAGCAGGTGAGGGCCGCGTGGCCGCTGCTGAAGGAGGCCATGCCGAGGCGGCCGATCGGTCCGAACTGGAAGTTGCCGCTGCGCCGGAGCATGAGGGCCTGGATCTCCGGCAGGTACTCCTGGAGGACGGTGGCGTCCGCGAACGACGAGATCTCGTCGCAGGGGTTGCCGGCGACCCGCATCAGCGGGAGCACGAGCACGACGTTCCGGGCGGCGCCGTCGATCTGGAGCGGGAGTCCCTTGGCGGAGGGGTTGGTGAGGAACGGGTCGCCGATGTACTGGAGGTACTTGAGCAGGCCGAAGAACTGGTAGTCCCAGCCGAAGGGGTAGGTGCTGCCGGTGGTCGGGTCGTGGCGGTCCCGGGGTTCGTTGTAGAAGGCCGGGGATTTCTGGGCCATGCCCGAGTGGAAGTAGACGAGGAAGGGCGCGGGCGGTCCGCCTGGGGCCCTGGACACGCCGGAGGGCCAGTAGACGGCGACGAGTTGCGGTGCGTCGATGCCGGGGAGCCGGAGGACGACGGCCTCGCCGCCGGGGGTCACGCTGCGGGTCTCGACCTGGATCGCGCCGCCGCTGATCGACGGCGAGGCGATGAAGGTGCTGTCCGTCACGCCCGGGGGCGGGGAGTAGGCGGCCGGCGGCAGCGCCACGCCGGGGGTGCGGAAGCTCATGTCGCCGGGTGGCGGGGCGGGCGGGCTGCCCGGGTAGTCGCTGCCGGTCTGGGCCAGGCTGACGCGTGCCTGTTCGGTGACGTCGCGCAGCGGCGAGAAGTGGACCGTCAGCTGGATCGTCTGGCCGGAGTCGGAGGACGTGACGGCGGGTGGCGGCCAGTTGCCGTCGGGCGGGAAGGTGGCCTGGACGGTGCCGGAGGAGTCGATGTCGAGGTGGGCGGTGGGCGTGCCGTACTTGGTCTGGTCGAGGGCGGCCGCCTGGATGTCGATCGACGCGTCGGTGTCCGGGATGTTGAAGATCGACTGGTCCAGGACCACGCTGTCCGGCCCGACCTGGTCACCGCCGTTCACGGCGATGGTGAAGTTGCACTGGGTGGTGGTCTGGCCGTGGATCTGGCCGGTGAGGACGAGCTGGGCCATCGGAGTCTCCTTCTCCTCAGTGCCGCGCGAGCGCGAGCGCGATGGCGTGGGCGATCGGCTGGCCGGTGTTGGCCTCGTAGTAGTTGAAGGCCGGGCAGGGGTTGACCTCGAAGCAGTAGACCTCGCCGTCGTCGGCCAGCATCAGGTCGATGCCGGCAAGTGCGAGCCCCAGTCGTGCCGCCAGGTGCAGGCAGCGTTCGGCGAGGTCGTCGGGGAGTTGCCAGGGCGAGAGTTCGGCCCGGCCGCCGTCGCTCCGGGCGTAGCGGTAGTCGACCCGGTCGGTCTCGATCCGGGTGGCGAAGACCTCGCCGGCGACCGTGTGCACGCGGACGTTGGTGCCGGTGACGTAGCGCTGGAACTGCACCGGGCAGTAGCGGATGAGCGGCAGCCGGTCGAGGGCCTCCCGGTCGAGGGTCCGGACGATCGAGCGGACCCCGCTGATCGACTTGTAGACCAGTTCGCCGTGCCGCGCGTGGAACTCGTGGACGAGGTCCGGGTCGTTGGTCACCAGGGTCTCCGGAGCCCGGAATCCGGACTGCTGGATCAGCTGGGCCTGGTGGGGCTTCGACGTGTTGGACGCCATCGCGCTCTCCCGGTTCATCACGCAGCCGGGGGCGAGCTCCGCCCAGGTGCTCAGGGCCGTGTGCCAGGACCGGCACCTGCGTACCGTGTCCTCGCCCGCCTCGCGGACTTCGGGGAGTCTGCGCCATTCCATCAGCCGGAGGTAGATGCCGGTGACGGTGGCGCAGTCGATGGATCCGCCGTCGTACGGGATGCGTCCCCGGACGGCGGCGCCGGTGGCCTCCACCTCGAACGGCAGCTCCTCGAAGCGCCGTTGGTGGAGCATGGCGTACGGCAGGCCGAGGCTGTCGAGTTCGGCCCTGACCCGGGCGAGCGGCGACTCGCTGGCGATGCCGCAGACGACGATCACGGCGCACCCCGGGGGAGCCCGGTGAGGTGTTCGTACAGGCGGTCGAGGAAGGCGGCGCCGGCTGGGCGGAGGTCGGGCAGGGGGCTCGCTCCCGCGAAGACCGCCGGCCGACCGTCGTCGCGGCGGTGGTCGGCCCCGGGCACGTCGGCCCCGAGCAGGTCGATTCCGAGCAGGTCGACCTCGGCGAGCCGGGCGAGCCGGACGTACGGCTCCTCGTCCTCGGCCGGGGGTGCGCCGAAGACGTGCTCGCCGAGCACCAGGACGTCGCCGCGCCCGGTCGGGGCCGCTCGCGGTTCGCCGTCGGGGCTGCTGGAGATCCGGGCCGGCCGGGCGGGGAGCCCCGCTCTGATCGCGAGTGCGGTCCACTCGGCGGTCGAGCGCCAGGCGCCGCACAGTCCGTACCCGGCGGGCCGGTTGACCGAGACCGGGGCCAGGCAGGTGAGCAGGCTGAGCAGGAGTGCGTCCAGCTCCTGGGCGGCGTAGGCGGCGTCGGCGTGGGTGGTGAACGGCAGGTACCCGAAGGGGGCGGAGGCCACCCGGTTGAGCACGCCGTCGACGTCACGGCTGTCCAGGACGCGCCCGTCGGGCAGGGTGATCTCGAAGCTCGCGCCGAGGCGGTCGACGCGGTGCACCGACCTGGTGGAGCTGAGCAGGGTCTGCGGGGAGAGCAGTTCCAGGGGTTCCAGCCCCCGCTCGCGCAGCCCCTCGCACGCCCACACGGCGGCCCGGTCCGCCGGATCGCAGAGCACCAGCCACATGCGGCGCCTACCTCTCGGTCCGTCCCGGCTCGGGGGGTTCGTCCCGCAGGGCGCTGTCCGCGAGGTCGGGGCGCTGCGCCGGGGGGATGAAGTGCTCGGGCGGGTGGTTGACTTCGGATGCCGGGTGCATGCCCTCGGCGGGGTGTTCTTTGAATGCGTCCTTGTCCTCCTTGGCCTCCTTCCGCTCCTTGTCGTCCTTGTCGTCCTTGTTCTCCTTGGCGACGTCCTTGACGTCCTTGACGTCCTTGCCCTTCTCGTCACGTGACAGCTGCAGGGTGACCTCCTGGGTCACCGGGTCGTTGCAGGGCAGGACGAAGTCGGCGGTCTGCAGGCTGGTGACGATCGGTTCGGACACGGGGCTGATCCCGATCTGGAGGTGGTCGCAGGCGTTGGGCGGGAGGCTGGCCGGGAAGTTCTTCAGCACGTAGCCCGCACCCATGGGCTGGTCGCCCGGACCGTTCACGTGCAGCGGTCCGGTGCCGATGTTGGAGATCGGGATCGTGATGTCCGGGACGGTCTCGCCCAAGGCCACCGTCATCCGCAGGGGGGTACGGTCCAGGATGATCCGCGGCTGCTGGGTCTTCGCCGGGGTCCGCCCCGTGGACCAGACGAAGCCGAGTTCCTGCGGGTCGGTGTTCGTGATCCGCAGGCCCCAGGGGCGTTCCCCCGGATTGGAGATGTCGATCTGCACCGTGAAGACGTCGTTGGCGTCCCTGGTCCACGACGCGGTGCCGACCGCGCTCCCGGTCCCGTCGACGATCGACGACTTGGCGGGTGCCTGCGCGACGGTGGTGAGCACTCCGGAGCCCGCCCTCAGCTCGATGTCCGGTGGCCTCGCGCCCAGGGGTGCGCAGTTCGGGCCGAGGGCCACCACCAGGACGGACCAGGACGTCGCCACCTTGTCCACGACGAGGGGCAGGAGGCCGCTGGTGGCCTGGTCCGCGAGCCGGAGCTGGCCTGTGTCGGGAAAGATGTCTGCCATGATCGCTTCTTCGGTCGTGGAGCCGCGGTGACGTCCGTCACCACGTTCCGAGGGCTACGACGTCGACGAACACGGGTCGACCCGTGGTGTCGGCGCCGGCGGGAACGGGCCGGGTCTCGAACTCCCGGACGACCAGGCGCTGGGCCCGCTGCCCGGTGTCCGGAACGCTGATCGTGATGGTCTGCCCGAGGACGGCGGAGGCCGTCAGGACGGTGGACCAGCCGGTGACGCCGTCCGGCGCCGTCACCCCCGGGTCCTGGACCTGGAGTTCGGTCCGGACGGTGTTCCCGGCGCCGCCCGGCCCGAGGCCCTCCAGGACGACGCCCGCCTGCCCCGCGCTGCGGGTGACCGTGAGGCGCCGCTGTGGCGCGAGTTGGACGGGCTCGGTCAGCACCACCTGTGACACGTCGGGGACACCCGGGATGGTGTACCGCTGGTAACGGGCCAGGGCGAGCCGGACGAACGGGAAGTAGGAGGCGGAGACGACCGGCGTCAGGTCGAGGTCGGCGAACCAGCGGTCGCCCTCGGCGTCGAACTCGACCGGGTAGAGGGCGGCGTCCAGCAGGCGGTGCAGCTCGGGGAGGGTCACCTGGGCCCGCTGCGCCGCGTTGACCTGGGCTCCGGTGAGGACGGCGGGTGGTGCCCCGGTGTCCCGGATCGGGTCGCGTCCGGCGACCGCGACGTACCGCAGGGCTTCGGCGGGGACCGGCCCGGGCGGGAAGGTGAGGACGGCCAGGGCCTCGTCGTCGCCCGAGACGTACCAGGGCCGTTGGAGGAGGACCCGCAGGCCGCCGCCCTGGCGCAGCCGGGTGAGCGACCGCTGCCCGTCGGTGGTGCGGGTCCAGCCGAACGACGGTACGCAGTCGAGCAGTTGGGGGGCGGGTGGGCGCACGGTGCTCGGCACGTCGATGTCGCCGAGTTGCCCGGCGGCGGTGCAGGCACCGGGATCGGTGGCGAGGATGCGCGCGAAGCAGTCCTCGAAGCGGGACACCGCCGTCACGGCGTAGCTCACGTGGTGGTGGCGGGTGTCGCCGAACTCCTGGCGGATCTCCGGCAGCGCCTCCAGCAGAGGCAGGTGCTGGACCTCGTACGAGCCGACGTGCGCCATCCGCCGGGTGGTGGTCGGTGCGGCCGGCGGGCTGTCGTCCTGGTCGGTCCAGTCGGCGTGCAGGTCGATCCGTCCGGTGCTCGGGATGTCGATCGCGAAGGCGTCCGTCCCGAGGACGGTGTCGCGGTCGCCGGGCCCCCGCCTGGGCGTCAGCTGCCCGCTCGGGTCGGTGAGGGGGTGTTGCACCGCGTGCACCAGGGTGACCGTGCACGGCGGGGTGATCAGGCGGTTCCGGCCGGCGACGATGTCCTGGAAGGCCGGCAGGTGCGGCACGTTCGGGTCGACGCCCTGCCAGAGCGCGATGCCGAACAGCGCGACGTCGTCGAACGTGAGGCAGGACGGGATGTCGAAGGTCACCTGCTCGGCCGGGCCGAGCGCGACCGTGACGTGGCGTGGGTCCGCCCGGCTCACCGTGCAGCCGCTCGCGGCCGCCTCCAGCCGTACGGACGCGGTCTGCAGGTCGGGCCAGGTGCCTTGCCAGATGGCGATCACGGCGTCGTCGGGCGGGTCGATCTGACCGGGCCGCCCGTTGCCGGGGTCGATGGGCCGGGGCCGGGCGTTCAGGGCGGCGCACACGCCGCTCGGGTCGGCCAGCCAGGGCAGGGCCGCGTCGGTCTCGGGCAGGACGACGTACGAGGACGGCGAGGGCGGCCCGGCGGGGACGGTACGCGCGCCCTGGACGTCGGTGAGCTCGCGGTCGGCCCGTTCGGCGACCGCGAAGAGCCGGCTCACCTCGGTGCCGGGCGCCGCGGGGCCCAGCGCGGTGTCGAAGGCGCCGTCGTACTGCAGCGCCAGGGCCAGCGAGCACTTCGGCGGCAGCAGGTGCCGCAGGTCGTGGGCACGGTAGCCGTGGAGGGTCGCGTAGTCGTCCGCCGAGGTGCCGCGGTCGCTGCGGATGACCATCCGGTCGTGGCCGTCGCCGTCGTCCCACTCCCGGGTCGGCACCAGCTCCGGCGGCGGCAGCGGCTCGAAGCGCCAGTAGGGGACGAGGTCCGACTGGGCGTCGGCGGCGCCGACCTCCTCGACGCGCAGCCCGCCGCCGGCGAGGTCGGCGATCCTGACCCGGATCCGGTACTTGCGGCCGAACCGCAGCCGTGGCAGCGAGCCGGTGTCGCACTCCACCACCGTGTCGAGGCCCGACGTGACCGGTACCGGCAGGGTGTCCCCGGTGGCGGTGACCCGCTCGGGCCGCTGGGCCACCTGGCTCCAGCCGTCCCAGCGCGCCACGATCTCGTGCAGGTACAGCGCGTCGGCGTCGCCGAAGCCGGTGACGACCGGGCCGGGCCGCAGGTAGCCCTCCTCCAGCAGGCCGTCGGGCAGCAGCGGCACGCCGCCGACGGTGTGGTGCACCCGCCGCCGGCACAGCGAGTACCAGGTCTGGCGGCTGTCGTCGAACACGTCCATCCGGTAGCCGCCGAGCAGGGAGTCCGCCAGCAGGGCGGAGGCGAGCAGGCCGGCCGGCGTGCCGCGCTGCTGCGCCCGCTGGAGCTGCTTGCCGTGCTCCTCCTCCCGCGCCCGGTCGACCAGGGCGAAGCCCGTCGAGTGCAGCGCGGGCAGTGCCCCGACCGGAACGGGGGACGACTCCCCGGGAGGGGGCGACGACGCGTCCGACCGGGCCGTGCTGACCAGTCGCAGGGCGGCGCCGTCCACGTCGAAGGGCAGCAGCTCGAACCGGGGGTTCGCGGAGGGCGCGAGACCGGCACCGGTCAGCGGCAGGAGGCCGCCGCTGAAGCCGGTGGAGGTCGGACCGTCGACGGAGGAGGGCACGAAGCGGGTGCCGGTGACGGTGTAGGCGGTGGCGGGCGAGAGGTCGGTCTGGGCGGCTGCGCTCCAGCCCGGTGACGGGTTCGGGTCGGGCTGGGGCCACAGCGGCACCACCCTCAGCTCCGCCGGGTGCGTCTGGTCCACCGGGGTGAGCGCGGAGGCGGGTACGGCGAGGTCGACCAGCAGGCCGAGCGCGCGCAGCAGGACGGGGTGGTCGGCCAGGTGCGCGATGCCCTGGTGGAACTCGTCTGCGGGCGGGGGCGTCGCCAGGCGGTCCGGTGGCGTGGTGTCGGGCGCGCCGCGCCGGTAGAAGGCGTACGCCTGGGCGAGCGCCGGCGTCGCATCGGTCGGGGTGGCGTGGGGCGGTGTGGCGCCGGTCGGGGTGGCGTGGGCCGGGGTGGCGCCGGCGGGTGCCAGCAGGCCGGGCTGCCACTGCTCGCCGATCGCCCGCAGCGCGGCCCGCAGCCCGGGGTGGCTCTCCGGCGCCGCGCCGCGGTGCGCGGCGTGGGCCTGGGCGGTGGCGGCGTAGATGCCCTTGACGTCGGTACCGGCCCGGCCGGCCGGGAAGGCCTTGGTGGCCCGCCCGTCGTAGCTGGTGGCCCGGTACGGCTCCACCGGCATCGTGGCGGCGAACAGCGTCTGCCAGACGGCGAGTTGCCGGTCCGGGGGGAACTGGACGGTGCTCCCGTCGAGGGCGGTGTACGGGACGCGCACGGACGGCAGCGCCCGCCCGCCGCGCCGGACGTCGAAGCCCACCCCGGCGAGCCGCCGCGGCCAGTCCTGCATCCCGAAGTCCGCGATGGTGAGCGCGGCTCCGTCCGGGGCGAGCAGGCGCGGTGTCAGCAGCACCGACAGCAGCGCCATCGGCACCGACTGGCCGGGAACGGTCGCCAGCCGGCCCGCCGGGAGCACCGTCCAGACGAACTGCCGCTCCAGGCCGGTCGAACTCTCCGGGCCGGTCAGGCTCTCCAGGCCGGTCAGGCTCTCCGGGCCGGTCGATGACATGGCTCACTCCCCTGCGAACGCCCGGCAGTAGGTCTGCCACGGGAAGGTCTGCCCCTGCGGCCCGAGCGCGGCCTCGACCGACGGGTCCGAGGCGGTCGAGGCGCCGCTCAGGGGGCGGCGCAGCCCGGCGGGGGGCGGGCAGTTGCCGAAGCACTTGTGGCACTCCAGCGTGAAGGACTTGGAGAAGAAGGTCAGGTCCACGGTGATCACGAGCCGGGCCGAACCGCTCAGCGAGCCGGAGGTGGAGTCGTACGTCAGGCTGAGGGTCAGTTCGATCGAGACGCTGATCAGCCCCAGCAGCGAGACGCTGCCGCCGATCCGCAGATAGCCGGTGACCTCGGTGTCGGTGCCGTTCTTGGCGAAGACGACGCCGCCGAAGACGTGCACCTCCGCGGACACGATGACGAAGTCCATGACGATGGCGGCGCCGAACTCGATCCCGCCGGTGAAGCGCTGCAGGCCGCTGTCGGTGCCGCCGGCGCTCAGGCCGAGTTCCAGGTACCCGCCGCCGCCGAAGCCCGACACGGTGACCAGGAACGGCCGTTCCCGGGTGCCGAACGCGAAGTCCATGACGATCGGCTGGTCGGTCAGCGACAGCGTGACGCCGGCCTGCACGGTGAGGTTCTGCACGCTGAACACCAGCAGGCCGACGCTGGGGACGGCGACGGTGTACGAGGCCGTGATGCTGGTCGCCGAGGTGTCGATCCTCGGGCCGTTCCCCCCGAGCGGGAGGTACTGCTCCAGGGTGGCGAGGAACCCGAGGTCCCCGCCGAGTGTGACGTTCGTCAGGCGGGTGGAGAGGTCGAGCCGCTTGCCGGGGTCGGCGGTGAAGGTCACGGACGCGAAGGTGAGGGCGACGTACGCGGGGGCGCCGACGTCGGGGACGATCAGCTTGAAGTTGCTGATCGTCCCGGTGGCGTGCATCTCCGGCTTCCCGTCGACCGACAGGGCCCGGACGTCGAGGTCCAGCGCGCACCCGGTGTCGGGCGTGAACGGCGGGAAGGACTTCTGCAGGCCCTGGTGCCAGGTCAGCTCCGCGGACGGGGTGGGCGTCTGCTGCCCGACCCAGAGGAGCTTCGGCGGTGCGCTGACGACGTCGATGAGGCTGCTCAGCGGGACCACGCCGAACAGGGTGGCGTCCGGGGCGAACAGCTTCGAGGGAACGGTCTGGAAGGCGTCGCTGACGGCCGGCCCGAGCGTGCGCGAGATCTGCGACACGGTCATGTTGGGGGCGGACAGCCCGCCGACCCGGGCCCCGGCGGCCCCGAAGTCGAGCGTCCGGGGTGTGACGAGGTCGAGCAGCGCTTCGGGTGTCGGGCTGCCCCAGGGGGTGTCGACGAGCGCCTGCGAGATCGTGGCGGGGAGCGCCGGGAGCGGGCCGAGCAGCCGGCGGACGGCCGGCAGCCCCACGGCCAGCTGGGTCACCTGCGGGTAGAAGCCGACCCCGCTGGGGGAGAGCCCGGCCCCGATCCCGCCGAAGGTCATCGACTGCACCTCCTGCACGGCGTCCTCCACCGCCTGGGTCGGGGACGTCATGACGAGCGGGATGCGGGCGGCGATGTCGCAGAGGGGGCGGCCGAGGCTCGCGAAGGCTCCGGTGCTCGGACCGTTTCCGTAGATTCTGTCGAGTGCCGCGCCGTAGCCGGCGCCGGTGGCGGCGTCCTCGACGAACAGCAGTGGCAGGTTCAGCTCCACGTACTCCTGCCCGGCCGTGGCCTGGAGGGTGAACACCACGGGGGTGCCGGCCCTGGTCGGCCAGAAGCACCTCGGCGGGGCGGCCGAGGAGCCCACCGGGATCCAGGAGGCGTCGTCGAGGCCGTCGGTCTGTCCGGGGTCGATCGCGACGCTCTGGAACGGGAACCGGCGTTCGTGCGGGCCGCCCGCGCCGATGCCGTAGTCGTCGCGGACGGGCTCGGTGACGATCAGGAAGGCCTTGCGGTGCAGGGCGGCCACGGCGGGGTCCGTGCCGTCGAACCGGCGGTCGGAGACCTCGATGTAGGCGGCCCGGTGGCCGAACGGGAACAGGGCGCCGGGGGCGGAGACCTTGACGTGGAAGTCCCGGCCGAGTGCGGCGTCTTGGGCCCACTCCAGTTGGGGCCAGTGGGCGGCGGCGGAGAACCGGGCGCCGTAGGCGCTCAGGATCAGCCGGTCGACGGTGAGGGGGACGGCCGGGTTCTCGGCGGCGGCCGCGACGATCCGGTCGTACCAGGTGTCCAGCGGGGTGCCGTGGTCGGTGCCGTCGGCCAGGGACCGGAGGGGCCGCGCCGTCAGGTGTCCGTCGGGGCCCGCGATGCGGCTGTGCCACAGCTCGGTGCCGCCGGCCGTGCCGGTGGCGGGCAGGGTGCGGTGGGTGCACCGGGCGTCCGGCTGCAGGGTGAGCAGCAGGTTCCAGGGGACTTCGAGCCGGGCCAGCAGGTCGGCGGTGGTGGCCGTCGTGACGATCAGCGGCAGGCGGTTCATCGCGTCGAGCAGGCCGGCCACGGTGAGCGTGACCGGGTCCGGGCCGACGGCGAAGCACAGGGTGGAAGGGCCGGCCAGGAAGCCCTGGGGCGGCTGACCGGACTCCACCACGGTCTCGGCCAGGTGCTGTGGGGGGACGTCCACCAGGAGGTGGCCGCCACCGGGGTCGGCCACCAGCTGGACCGTGCCGTCGGGCCGGGTCTGTTCGTGCAGGCCCTGGCTCCGGACGGTCAGGGTGACCAGGTCGTCCGCGCGGAGCACGGGGTAGCTGCCGGTGGGCGCGTCCGGCAGGTCGAGGAGCTGCCAGTCCTGCCAGCCGCGGTCGAAGCGCCGGTGCATCAGCGCGGCACCGGCCCAGACGGCGAGCACGTCGGTGCGGCCGCCGCCGGAGGCGACGGCGGCCAGTCGGGGGCCGGTCGTGTCGGGGGCGGTGAGGTCGCCGCCGACCTGCTCCCAGCCGAGCCAGGGTGCCAGGGCGGAGTGCCGCAGGCCGTGGTCGCCGCCCAGGAAGACGTCACGCTCCGTCGCGGCGAGGCAGGTGAAGGAGCGTTCGTCGCCGTCGGGGAGCGGGCCGAGCTCCTCCCACACCGGTGGCTCGCGCATCGGCGGGGTGTCGCTCTCCAGGTGTGCGCGGAGCAGACGTCGTTCGCGGGTGTCGGCGAGGAGGAGGTCGATCCGGCCGGGCGCGACGGGCACTGCCGTCAGGTGCCCGGGTGCGCGCTCGCCCGTGCGGAGCACAACTGGCCCCTTGGTCGGGTGTCCGCGCAGGAACTCCCAGCCGTGGGCGCCCGCGTCCAGGACGAGGTGGACATCGCCGGGGCGGCTCGACACGACGGTGAAACCGGTCGCCGAGCCGCCCCGGGCGAGCGTGCCGAGCGAGGTCCAGTGCGGGTGCTCCCCCGCGCCGGGGCGTAGACGTAACAGTTCGCCCGCCGCGCTGAGGGCGAACAACTCGACCGGGCGGCCCTCGGCCGCCGTCGCGCTCAGCCAGTTGAACGCGGGGGCGCCGGTGAACGCGGGGGCGCCGGGCGAGGGCCAGGGGCGGTCCAGCGCGTGCCAGGCGTGCCAGCGGCCGTCGAACACCCGGTACCGTACGGCGCCGTCGTGCGCGCCGACGAAGAGGTGGAGTCTGCCGTGCCCTGGCGAACAGACGGCCAGGGCCCGTGCCGGGTGGGTGTGCATGGGGCGCCCCCAGCAGATGGACGCGGTACCGGTGGACGCAGTACCGGTTGGACGCAGTACCGCTCAGCGGGGCCGACGCATCGGGCACCCGCCAACTCTCAATGGTTCCAGGCTATTCCCGCTTCGGGCACGTATCAATTCCTGGCCGCGGCCCCCGCCTCCGGGCCGCGACGGTTTCACTGTGCGTAGCCGCCTTCGGGTAGCACTCCCCCGAGGACGTCGCCCGCGGTGTTCAGGGCTGCCACGGTGCCGGTCTCGGCGGCGTTCGACGGGAGCGACAGAAGGCGGGGGTGAGCAGAAGGCGGGGGGTCGGCGGGGCGGGGTCGGCCGGCCGCGGCGGGTGCCGGGCCGAGGAGCACGGTGGCGGCCGTCGCGGCGGCGGCCAGGGCTGCTGCCGGGCGAAGGGTGTGTGAACCAGCCACCGGGAACTCCCCTCTCGCCAATGATCCATTGGATCAAGAGAATTGATGTAGCGTCAGTTTCCGGTTCGACCAGATGACCGGCCCGGGGGCGCCGGCCCGCCGACCCGGCGACCCCGGCACGTTGTTCGAGGAATCGGTGGAGACTCCGCAGTGCAGCCTGCTTGATTGTTCATCTACAAGAAGCCGACTGAGGGTCAGGGGGCGGCGGACAATCAGGTCCGGCCGCCGGACAGGACAAGGGGGCACGGGGTGGCTGGTGTTGGACGTCCGCAGGGGCGCCTCAAGGGGGAGACCGAGCAGGCGGATGCCCTGGCCCGGTTCGTGCGGGAGGTGACATCGGGGGTCACCGTCCGCGAGCTCGCCCGGCGTTACCCCGCGGGCAAGACCAGTTGGAGCGAATACCGCTCCGGGGAGAAGGACATCCCGTGGCACCTGCTCCAGCGGCTGGTCCACAACCGCGTGACCGACCCGCGGGCCCGGACGGTGCTGCTGGAACGTGCTGCCCGCCTGCACGAACAAGCCACCCTGGCGGCCCGGGGACTGCGGCCGCCCGAGGCGGGACGTTTCGCCGCCCAGCAGGCGCTGGACCTGGCCCGCCAGGCGCAGCGACAGGCCGAGGAGGGGGTCGCGGAGGCGGATGAACTGATCCGTGTGCTGGTGGAGGTCGTGGCCGAGCTGCGGGGTGAACTGGGCGACGACGCGGAGGACGACACGTGCCCCGCTTCGCAGCAGGCGCCCGGCGGGGGCGCGGCGCAGCTGCGGCGGGCCCGGCTGCGGGAGGCGACGCGTTGCCTGGCCGAGGTGCGGCGCATCAGGCAGAGTGCACGTGAGGCGCAACAGGCGGCGCAGCGGGAGCAGGACGCCGTCGGGCTTCTGGCCGATCAGGAGCGTACGCACGCCCGGGCGGACGAGGGCCGGGCGGACGAGGGCCGGGAGCCGGGGTCCGAGCTGGTGGTGACCGACGGGGTGCGGGCCCGTCTGCCCGTGCTGTGGCGCCTGGACGCCGACCTCGTGGCGGTGCGGGAGGCCTTGGCCGACCGGCGCCGGGAGGTGCTCGGGGCGACCTCCGTCGTACCGCGCTCACCGGTACCCCGGATTGTCCGCGGCGAGGTCGTCGACGCCCCGGACAATCGCCTGACCGGCCTCATCGCCCCGTTCGGCCAGGCACGTAACGCCCCGCACGCCGCAGGCGCCCCCAGCGCCGCGGGCACCCGCCGCAGGACCGGCACCATCCTGTTCGCGGCCCTCGCCCTGCTACTGGTCGGAGTGCTGCTCGGTATGCACTTCAGCGCACCGGCACCGGGCATCCCGGTGCCGTACCTGGCGGATTCCTACCGTGTGCCGGCGGTCACCGAGGCCCACAGTCCGTCCCCGTCCCCCTCCGCGGCCGGCACGTCCGCGGACACGTACCGGCCGGCTGCCGGCATCGCGTCGGCTACGGCCCCGGCCCCGGCCCCGGCAGACGCAACCGCTGCCCCCGGACCGCAGCAGGCTGCGGCCTCGCCTTCGGCCCCGCTTTCGGTCGAGGTGACGCCCACCCCCGGGTCGGCACCGACCCCGGCCGACGCGACACCCGCCCCCGAGACGTCGAGCACCCCGCGGAACCGCGACACCCAGGGCGTTCCGTCTGACACGGCTCTCCAGCAGCCGGGACAACCCGTGGTCGTCGCCTCCGCTCCGGGCACGCTGTACTCCATCGCCCCGGACCACCGCGCCGTCTACCAGTGGCAGGGCCGGGACATGGCCTGGACACCCATTGGCGGTCCCACCGAACGGATCCTCGCGGGAGGCGCCGGCGTGTTCGCCGTCAGCGCCGACGACAAACGGCTGCTCGGCTACAGCGGGACCCCCGGCAACTGGACACCCGTCAGCGAACCCGGTGCCGACTTCGCCATCAGCGGCACCCGCCTCTACCGCCTCGCCCAGGACCACACCGGCGTCTACCGCTGGAACGGCACCGGAACGAGCTGGACCAAGATAGGAGGCCCGGCCGGACGCCTGTACGGCGGCGGGGCCGGCCTGTTCGCGACCGACCCGCGCGACGGCCGCATCTTCCGCTACGACACAGCCAGGGAAATCTGGACCTACGTGGGCAACGACGGGGCGACCTTCGCCGTCAGCGACACCCACCTCTACGGACTCTCACCGGACCGCAGCCAGGTGTTCCAATGGGACGGTACGGGCAGCGACTGGACCCTCATCGGCGGCCACGCCCAGGACCTCTACGCCGGACCGGCCGACCTGTTCGCCACCAGTCCCGATCACGGCACCTTCCTGCGTTACGCCCGCACTCCCCGGTTCTGGGATCCGGTCAGCGAGGCGGGAGCCGAATTCGCCGTCACCGCCGACCACATCTACCGCCTGGCGCCCGACCACAGCGCTATCTACCAGGCACCCAGCAACGGCGCCGCCACCTGGACGAAAATCAGCGGACCGGCCGCCACCCTGATCACCAGCAGGTGACAGGCGGGCTGATCGAGTCCACGAACACCAGGACCCGCCCGATCGTCCGCCGGGGCATCCGCTCCCGCAGCGCGGACACCGTCATCGCGCTCGTCATGCCCTGCCTCAGCGGCAACCGCCCCGTCCTGCCCCGACGCCAACTCGTGTGACCGCACCCACAGGTCCAGCCCAACCTGCTCTCCGACGGCTCGTCCTCGTACGTCTACGGACCGGACGACCTGCCGGTCGAGCAGATCACCGGCACGGGCACCCTCTGGTTCTTCCACGACCAGCTGGGCTCCACCCGGGCCCTGACCGACGCCTCGGGCTCCGTGGCCGGAGCGTACGCCTACACGCCCTACGGCGCCGTCAGTTCCCACACGGGCTCCGCGTCGACCGCGCTGCGGTACGCGGGCCAGTACAGCGACGACGAGAGCGGACTGGTGTACCTCCGGGCCCGCTCCTACGACCCGGCCACGGCTCAGTTCCTCAGCGTCGACCCGGTGGTCGAACAGACCCTCAGCACATACGGCTACGCCAACGCCGATCCGCTCAACCAGACGGACCCGGCGGGGCTCTGGGGCTGGAGCAACGTCAAGAAGTTCGCCCATGACCACTCCGACGTGATCTCGCACATCAACTCTGTCGCCACAGCTGTCTGGGCCGCCTCCGGCACGGTGGCGGCGAGCTGCGCCCTCGCGGGCGCGCTGCCCTGCGCGGCCGTCGCCGGGGGAATCTCCGGGGCAGCCTGGTTGGTGACCACCGTCACCCAGGTTGGCCTGGTGGCCGACAAGTACAGCAGCGGAACGTCCGTCTGGGACTGCGGGGAGGCGGCCGGCTACCTGACTCACCCCTCGGACTGAAGGGGCTGGGCGCGCTGAGGGGCGTCCTCCCGGCCCGGACGGACAAGAGCCTGGACGTCTGGCGCAAGATCTGCGAGGGCTGACCGGCCCCGGTTCCCGGCCGACGCACACCGGCTACGGCCGACTCGATACTGTCCCTTCGACGACACCACGGCGGGCCGCCTCTCCTCGCGGGGGCGGCCCGCCGCTCGCGGTGGCTCGCGCTCCGTACCTCTCGACGACAGGAACGGCACTTGACTTCCTTCCCCGGCTGAAGCCGGGGGATTCCCCTCAGCCTCGCGGCTGAGCCGCTGCGCGTGAGCGCTGCGGTCGGGATGTTTCCTGCTTCACCGACGACTGCCCGCCCGGAGTGCTCCGTTGAGATCTCACACCGTCTCCACAGGCTGTAACCGCCAGTCCGGCGGCCAGGATGTTGCGTGCCGCGTTCACGTCCCGGTCGTGCTGTGCGCCGCAGGCGCATTCCCACTCGCGGACGTTCAGTGGCATCTTCGCGGCGGTCGCGCCGCAGGCCGAGCACAGTTTCGAGCTGGGGAACCACCGGTCGACAGTCACCAGGTCCCGGCCGTACCACCGGGCCTTGTACTCCAGCATGGACCGCATCTCGGCCCAGCCCGCGTCACCGATGGCACGGGCGAGCGTCCGGCCCTTGAGCATGTTCCGGACCGTCAGATCCTCGATCACGACCGTTTGGTTCTCGCGGACGAGCCGAGTGGTGAGCTTGTGCAGGAAGTCCCTGCGGCGGTCGGCGATGCGCGCGTGCACACGGGCGACCCTGAGCCGGGCCTTCTCCCGGTTGGCGCTGCCCTTGACCTTGCGGGACAGCTCCCGCTGGGCCCTGGCCAGGCGTTCCCGGTCCTCGCGCCCGTACCGGGGGTTGGTGATCTTCTCCCCGGTGGACAGCGCCACCAGGCTGGTGACACCGACGTCGACGCCCACGGCCGGGTTCACGGGTGCGGGCACCGACGGGCGGTCCTCGCACAGCAGCGAGACGAACCAGCGCCCCGCACTGTCCTGCGACACGGTCACCGTGGACGGCGCAGCGCCCTGCGGCAGCGGCCTGGACCACACGATGTGAAGCGGCTGGTCCATCTTCGCCAGCGTCAGCCGGCCGTCCCGGAACCGGAACGCGGAGGACGTGTACTCGGCGGACCTGCGGGACTTCTTCCGGGACTTGAACGTCGGGTACTTCGCCCGCTTCTGCCAGAAGTTGGTGAACGCCCCCTGCAAGTGCCGCAGCGCCTGCTGCAACGGAACCGACGACACCTCGGACAGGAAGGACAGCTCCCCGGTCCTCTTCCACCCCGTCAGCATCGCCGACGTGGCGTTGTAGCTGACTCTCTCCTGACGCAGCGTCCACGCCTGCGAACGGGCCTGCAACGCCATGTTGTAGACCTTCCGCACACACCCGAAGGTGCGCGACAGCTCAGCCGCCTGCGCATCCGTCGGATAGAAGCGGTACTTGAACGCCCGCTTCACGTGAGCCGTGGTCATGACCCACAACCTAGCGGGGCAATCCGTGCAGCTCGAATCCCGCACGTCACAGCACCGCGGTCCGCCCCGGGGCGAACGCAGCCACCTGACCCGCTACACGGGCAGTCCAATTCCTCCCCCGGCTGAAGCCAGGGGCATCCACGGAGGTCCATGATGACCGACAAGGCGTTACCCCCGTCCGCGCCGATCTCCGTACGGCCGAACCCGCTCCTCGGAATGCCCCTCGCGGCGGGCGGCCTGCTGATCTCCCTGCCCAAGGCGCTCGACGGCGGCCCCACGGCCCCGGTGTACGCCGCCGCGGCGGTCGTGAGCGCCCTCGCGCCCGCGCTGGTGCTCCTCCTTTCCGTCACCGTGGGCCGCGGCCGGATCACCGTCCGCCGAGGCCTGCACCGCACCTCCGTCCCGCTGGCGGAGCTGCGCTCGGTGACGGCCGAGGCGGACGCCGGCCGGGGGCCGCACACCCTCCGGCTCGAGAGCCGCACCGGGGCACGCTGCCGGATCCCGCTACTGGCCGTGCGGCGGCGGGACCGGCAGCGGCTCGTGGCCGCCCTCGAACGGACGGCTCCGCCCGGCGCCGTCCGAGAGGACCAGGCTCTGCGCGACCTGCTGGGCCTCCCGGGCTGACAGCGAGGATACGCAGTGGCTCCTCCAGCGGGTCCGACTCTCGGGCTGACCAACGCCGGCGCCCCGGCTGCCGCGTGATCCGGCCGTCGAGGCGGGCGGTGGCAGGACGAGTAGCCGCAGCAGCCGTAGGAGTTCGGGGCAGGTGCGTGGGTCCTCCAGCTCCATCAGCAGCGCCGGCACACCGTGATCCGGGTGGTACTGGAGGTCGACGGCCGTCACCGTTCGGCAGCCCCGTAGCCGTGTGGGCGAGCCGCCCGGTTCTGGCCGTGCAGCCGGCCCCGCATCAAACGAGCCCAGCCGGTCGCCGGCAACGGACGGCTGCGCGGCCATAGCCCGCGAACTCCGCCTCTCCGCAATGGCCTAGCGTCCGTCAGCGCCCTCCGCGCGTCTGCCTGACAGGCTGGATGTACTGTGCCCATCGCGCACGGTGCCAGCGAACGTACTCCAGGCCGACGTCATGGCCGGGCTCCGTTTCCAGACGCTGCCGCACTGTGCCGGTCACCGTTTCCACGACGCGCAGGTCGTCGGTCAGGTAGAGGCCGCCCTGGTCGAACTGCGTGTGGCAGTTCGGGCACAGGCACAGGACGTTGCCAGTGTAGTCGGGTCCGCCTTGGCTCAGCGGGCGGATATGAGCACCTTCGCTGATCGTCTGGCGTGGTCCCGGGATTTTCAGGACGCTGCCGCACATCTGGCACTGGTTGCCGTACCAGTCCTTGACGTCCTGAACGACCGCCCCGTCACGCCTGACCCGGCCCTTCCTGTCCCTTACCCCGCTGGCGGGCACCGCGGCGGGCGCGCTGACGGCATGGAGACCACCCGGCGGGAACAGTTCTCCCAGCGGCAGGGCCTGCGGCGAGCCGGTCGCGGTCCGGACCTGCCCGCCGATCTCGTCGAGAATGCCGCCGACGAGGTCCAGGGCATCAGGGCAGAGCAATCGGGCCCGATCCCGGCCGGAACGAGCAACCAGGGACCATGCCGCCTCGATGTGGCCGCCGGTGATCACGTCCGTGTCCTCGGCGAGGGCGAGCGCTGCCGCGATCCGGTGGGTGTGGGCGTCCAGTCGGACGAACTGGTCCTCCGGCAGGGACTCCTGATCGTCGAAGCGAGCAGCGCTGAGCTGGACCGGCCAGAACTTCGCGGCGGCCTCACCCGTCATCGTGAACTGCACCTGTTGGTGCGACAGGCTGTCGTAGATCCGGGCGAGGCCCTCGACGGCCTGGGAAGCCACCGGCACTATCCGGCGGCCAGGGAGCGTGACACCGGGGATTACCGTTTTCCGGCGGAAGACCAGGAACCTGCTGGAGGAGGCCGCTTCCGTCTGTGCTCTGTACCTCCAGTCGCCCGCCGACATCTCCCACAGCACCCCGATCCTGGGGGCCTCCCCCGCCTGGCCGCTCGCGCGCGAACGACGCTGATGTTCGAGGTTGCGGTACTCGTTGCCGTCCCAGGCCTTACGCAACGCGTACGCGAGGGAGTCATCGGAAAACATCCTCGATGGGCGGTGCTTGACAGGGCTGCCGGTGAGCAGCAGAGAGAAGCCGGTGCCGGGCCGGGTACTCCGGGCGGACCGGCGCCAAGCGGCCCGCAGCCTGTCCGTTGTGGTGATGTCGTGGTGGCTGGTGAGCCGGCGAAAACGGCTGGAGTCCATACCGGCCGCGGCCAGGGCCGTGACCAGTGGAGGCCGGGCGTCGTCGGTCAGGAAGGCTCCCCACACCAGACAAGGCCATTCCATGTGGCCGACCGGCAGGACCGCCGAGGGGGCCACGGCGGCCGCCCACCAGCACAGGGCCGCCGCATAGACGTCCTCGGTGTGGATACCGTCCTGCAGCCCTGCCTGCCGCGCGATATCTCCCAACGGACCGCACATCACCACATCCGACACTGCGCCCTCCCCCTGTCTGCCATGCCACCCGGCCCTGGTGAACATCTATCACCCGTCACCGACAGAAGCCGTCCGGTGGCTGCCTCTCGTCCGGAGGCCCCTGTGGTCCCGGACGGCGACCGCAGCCGGGGCGCAACGGGCCTGGGAAAAGGCCGGCGTCGAGCGATCCCCGGAGATCCCAGACGGGCAGCGAGGAGCACCACCAGGCCGACGGCCGACACCGGAGTGCCAAGGAAGGCTCTTGTGTCAGGCCCGGCAGCAGGACTCGCTCGGGTGGCTGTCGATCGCGGCCAGCAGGTCCTGAGCCGCTACTCGCACCGCAGGGTCGCTGTCGTGGGTGAGCCTTCGTCGGGGCGGGTCGATGTGGGCCGACGGTTCAGCTCGACGCGAGTGTGCGCTGGTGGTCCCCGGTCAGCGGCGGCCGGTGGCCAGGATGACGAGGAACTGGCCGCCGCCCGCCTCGATGTCGGCGGTCACCGGCAGCCCCGGCGCCAGCCGGGAGAACCGGTCCACCAGCCAATCCGCCGCTTCCTGGGCGTCCTGCCTGGTCGGACAACGGCCCACCATCTCGCGGCCGCCCTTGCGCTCCAG
>NZ_JBFBNR010000055.1:412-46664 GCF_040687675.1 Kitasatospora sp. NPDC056731 | reverse complement strand
CCGGCATCGCGATGGGCCGGGCCGGCTCCGACCTGGCGCTGGAGACCGCCGACGCGGTCGTCGTCCGCGACGAACTCGCGACCGTCCCCACGGTGCCCGGGGGACAGGCCCCCGGGCGCGGCCGCGGAGCCCCGACAACGAACGGCCCAGCAGAAAGAGGATCGCGACGATGACCACGCAGGACCCCTGGTGGGCGCACGACATCATCGTGTGCCTGACCTTCGCCCGCCACCGCGGCCCCGCACACGTCCTCGCCGCCTACGGGGCAGCCGCCGAACCGGTCCGGGAGCTGACGCTGCAGCAGGCCCGCACCACCCTCCCGATCGCGGAGGGAGGCGTCGTCCTGCGCACCGGTGTCCTCGGGGACGGGGAGTGGGCGTTCTGCCACGAGAGCGGCGAGCCCGAGGGCTTCAAGGAGGCCGTGCTCTCACACCTGTCGGCAGGCACCGAGGCCGTCCAGCTGTACAGCGTCAACGGCATGACCACCCTCGAACGCTACCGGGACGGCGTACGGATCGAGTCCTTCGAGGCGGGCTTCCCGTCGACGCTGCGCAGCGGCCCGGACCACCCGCTGTGGGACGCGGTCCAGGTGCTCCCGGACCGCTCCACGGCCACGCAGGCGGCCGAGGGCGTCCAGGCGTACCTGGGCGTCCGCATCGACGGCGACGTCCTGGAAGGCCCCCTGCCCACCGCGTACCTGCCTCCGGAGCGACGGGCGCCACTCTCCTCCCGCGCCCCCGCAGCCCCGGAGGACGCGTCCTCACAGGGGCTCGGCCGCCTCCTCCCAGGGCTTCCCCCGCACCCCTAACCCGCCGGCGCAGGACGCCACCGCTCGGGACGCCACCGGCCTCGACCTCCACCCCGCCAGAATGGGGTCTGTACAGTCAAAGGCTCTGTCCCGTAATCGGTGGTGACGAAGGGTGACGTCGGTCGTTGGCATGATGTGCGTGATGTCAACGAGCTTGTGAGCGTGGTGTTTTCGGGGCTGTCGGCCCTCGTCATCGAGGGGGTGGCGGACGAGGGCGAGGTCATCCGGGTGTCGGCGCGGACGCGGGATGATCCGGTGCCGTGCCCGGTGTGTGGGCGGCCGACGGGGCGGGTGCACGGGTTCCACGGCCGGGTGGTCGCGGATGTCCCGGTGGATGGGCGGCGGGTCGTCGTCTCGGTGCGGGTCCGACGTCTGGTCTGCCCGGTGCTCGGCTGCCCACGGCAGACGTTCCGCGAGCCTGTTCGCGCAGTTGCGCGATGGTCTCGCGCACCAGCCGCTGCCGGGTGCTGATCTTCTCCAGCATGTCCCTCATGGGGTCCTCCCGCCGTCGTCGGCCCGCGCGGCGGGCGGGTCGCGCCAGCTCGCAGTGGCGGTGCGGGTCAGCCGGTGGAGCATGACGTCGGTCATCGACCAGTGGACCACCGCCACCGAACTGGCGGGCAGTGCCTCGTAGTCCCGCGCCAGGCGGCGGTGCAGCATCAAGGTGCCCCACGTCTGCTCGACCACCCACCGCTTCGGCTCGGGCGTGAACCCTCGTGTGCCGGGCGCGCGCTGGACGACCTCGACATCGATGCCCAGGCGGGCGCCGTGCGCGACGACGGCGTTCTTGAATCCGGCGTCGACCCATGCCTTGGTCACGGTGGGCGCGCTCGCGGCGACCTGACCAGCGCTGGCCGGATCGACCTGGACCGCACAGCAGCGATGATCGCCGCCCAGGCCGTCATCCAGGCCGAGGCCGGCGCCGACATCGTGGGACCGGCCGCGATGGTCCGGGGCACCACCTCCTGCGTGCGCCAAGCCCTGGACGAGAACGGCCACCGCGACGTGGCGACCATGCCCCATCTGATCTTCGACTCCGCCCTCTACGAGGGCTACCGGGCCACCATGCGGGCCACCCCGGCCTCCGGTGCCCACCGACCGTTCCAGATCAGCCCGCGCCAGCCGGAAACCGCGGTGGACACCGGTCTGGCTTTCGTCGGCGAGGGGGCCGACATGCTGCTGCTGGAACCAGGGATGCTCTCGGTGGATGTGCTCACCACCCTCAAGCAGAAGACCGCGGCGCCGCTGATGCCGTTCTCCGTCTCCGGCGAGTACACCCGGCTCGCCCCGCTCGATCCGGGCACCGGGCGGCGGGACTTCCGCCCGCTGCTGGAGCTGTTCATGATGCTCAAGCGCTCGGGTGCCGAGCGGATCATCACCTATGCCGCTGCTGACCTCGCGCGGCTGCTGGCCGGCTGAGCGGCCGGGCGGATCTCCGACAGGATCGCCTCGGCGCCCTGGTCCAGGAGAAGGCCGGCCACCTGGATACCCAGCTTCTCCGGCTCCGAGACGGGGCCGGAGAAGCTGGCCTCGACCTGGTTCGTCCCGTCCAGGGAGGTGACCTGCGCGTGCAGCGACAGCGTGTCGCCGGCGGCCTTCGCGTAGGCGCCGACCGGAACCGAGCACCCGCCGTGCAGTTCGCCGAGCATTGCCCGCTCGGCCCGAACCTCCGCGTCCACTACCAGGTCGCCGGTGTCGGCCAGAATTTCGCGGGCCAGCTCGTTGTCCTCGCGGATCTGGATTCCGAGCGCCCCCTGACCGGGGCTCGGGGGGAACTGGCCAAGCGGCAGCAACTCGCCGATCGCGCCGTCCAAGCCGAGTCGCACCAGCCCGGCCGCCGCCAGAACGACGCCGTCGAGGTTCATCGTCTTGAGCTTGTTCAGCCGGGGCGGCACGTTTCCGCGGATCGGCACGAAGACCAGGTCCGGGCGGACGTGCAGCAGCTGGGCGATCCGGCGGGCCGCCGACGTGCCGACCCGGCCACCCTGCGGCAGGTCGGCCAGCGTCGAGCCGCACAACGCATCCCGCACGTCCTCGCGGCCGGGCGGGGGCAGCAGCACCAGGCCGGGCGGGTTGCTGGTCGGCAGGTCTTTCAACGAGTGGACGATCACGTCCACCTCGCCCCGCACCAGCGCGGCTTCCTGCTCGGTGGAGAACGCGGAGCCGCCCGAGTGGGCCGACACCTGCGACAGGGCCGTCTTCCGGTCCCGGTCACCGCCTTCAAGGATCACCTGGTGCCGGAACTCGACGTCGGGGAAGCGGTCCCGCAACGGCGCCAGGAACTCCCTGACCTGCGCTCGCGCGAGGTGACTGGCCCGCGATCCGACAATCAGCGTCCGCATTCCCGAACTCCCGGCACCTGAAGAGATGTTGACCGCATGCTACTCGAACACGGTCCTACCTTTTTCCGACGGTTTGTCGGAGTCGTGATTGGAGAGATCGAATGCCGTCCACCCGCCGCACGATCCGCATCGGCGCCCGCGCCTCGGCCATGTCGCTAGCCCAGGTTGCAAGCGTCCGGGCCGACCTGGCCGCACTCCACCCCGACGTGACCACCAAGCTGGTGCCGTTCGTCGCGGCCGGCGACCGCGAGCCCGGCGAACAGGCCGAACTGCACGACAAGGGCGCCTTCACCGGCGACATCGAGGAAGCCCTGCTGAGCGGGGTGTGTGACCTCGCGGTGCACTGTATGAAGGACGTGGCAGGCGACCCGCTGGTCACCCCGGGCACCGTCTTCGCGGCCCACCCCAAGCGGGCGAACATTCGTGACGCCCTGATCCACCCGGGCGGCCTCACCCTCGACCAGCTGCCGCCCGGCACCCGGGTCGCCACCTCGGCGGTGCGGCGTGTCGCCCAGCTCACCCGCAGCCACCCCCACCTGGACCTGGTGCCGATCAGGGGGACGGCGAACCTGCGGCTGGCGGTCCTGGAAGCCGGGGAGGTCGATGCCCTGGTGCTGGCCGCCTCCGGGCTGGAGCGCATCGGTGAACAACACCGGATCAGCCAGGTCCTGACCGTCGAGCAGATGTGCCCGCCACTGGGGGCAGCCGTGCTCGGCTTGCAGTGCCGCGAGGATGACGCCGACCTGATCGACCTCCTCACCCCACTCGGCGACCGCGCCACGACGCGGGAGATCACCGCCGAGCGGGCCCTGCTCAACGCCCTGCGCGGGCACTGCAACAGCCCGATCGCCGGGTTCGCCCGCGCCTTCGAGGACGGGCACCTGGGCCTTCGCGCGATGGTCTTCTCCCCGGACGGCGCCACCGTGCTGGAAGCCCGCCAATCGGCCGGCCAGCTCAGCCCGGAAGCGCTCGGCGTGGGGGTCGCCGCCACCTTGATCCGCGACGGCGCCCGCGAGCTGATCGACTCGATCGACCACTGACCTCGCCCCTCGGAGGCGCCGGGGCCCTGCCCGGCGGCCTCCGGGAGGCCGTCGCAGGGCCATGCCGCTTGGCTCCCCGAGGGGGCTACCGCGAGCCGGTCGGCTGTCGCGGTTCTGTTTTCGCATCATCTTCCCTTGCCAACAATCCTCAGCCATCGTCTTGACCTCCACGTGCGAGTACGCTTCGAGAGCGTAGGCAACGACACTGACAACCAGCCCTGGGGCAAGGAGAGATGGCAGCGACGCATCGGCTGTTCGACGGCGCCTCTACCGATCGAACTGAATCAATCAGGCCCCTCGCCCGCTAATCACTGCAGGTCAGGAAGTATCGGCCCCGCGCTCGCGGGGGTTGCTCCCTGGCGACGGGCGGCAAGTGAGCTCTGCTCCGATCGGCCCCGCGCTCGCGGGGGTTGCTCCCAGACCGAGGACGTCCGCCTCGCCCAGGCCTGATCGGCCCCGCGCTCGCGGGGGTTGCTCCAGCAAGGAGGTCAAGGCCTGGTTCTTCGGCGGATCGGCCCCGCGCTCGCGGGGGTTGCTCCTGGGCGCCCGCCGCCTGCCGACGGCGGCCTCCATCGGCCCCGCGCTCGCGGGGGTTGCTCCACGGCCCGCTACACCACCACGGACCTTGTGGTATCGGCCCCGCGCTCGCGGGGGTTGCTCCCTTGGTGATCGTCTGGGTTCTCGGTTCGGTCGATCGGCCCCGCGCTCGCGGGGGTTGCTCCGAGTGGATCAGGCCGCCGAGGACGGACGCGGGATCGGCCCCGCGCTCGCGGGGGTTGCTCCCTCGCGGGCGGTGCGCTCGTCCAGGCAGGCCGATCGGCCCCGCGCTCGCGGGGGTTGCTCCGGCGACCAGGCCGTGACCTTGTCCTGCTCGTCATCGGCCCCGCGCTCGCGGGGGTTGCTCCGCAGGTACTGCCGGACGCCCGCGAGGACCGGGATCGGCCCCGCGCTCGCGGGGGTTGCTCCGCGTCGTTCAGCTGCTGGCCGATGGTGGGCAGATCGGCCCCGCGCTCGCGGGGGTTGCTCGCCAGCAGCGCCACCTCCCGCGGGTAGACGAAGATCGGCCCCGCGCTCGCGGGGGTTGCTCCTGAGCGGCAAGCCTGACGTGCTGCCAGTGCGGATCGGCCCCGCGCTCGCGGGGGTTGCTCGCCGCAGGCCTTGGCCACGCTGCTGGTCGACACATCGGCCCCGCGCTCGCGGGGGTTGCTCCCACCACCTCGCCGCCCGGCTCGATCTCCAGGTATCGGCCCCGCGCTCGCGGGGGTTGCTCCCGGCACAAGGCCGAGATGAAGCTCAAGCAGGCATCGGCCCCGCGCTCGCGGAGGTTGCTCCGTGGACGGCCCGCTTTTGATCCGCCGTCCGTGGTCCTCATTTCACCCGTTGCCGACACTGTCCATATCGGCCCCGCGCTCGCGGGGGTTGCTCTCCCGATCAGAAGGCCTGCGAGGGCCATGGTGAATCGGCCCCGCGCTCGCGGGGGTTGCTCCAAGCGGGGGCCACGCCGTCCGACTGCAAGCAATCGGCCCCGCGCTCGCGGGGATTGCTCCATGGCCTTCCTCGCCGCCGCCGGCAGGCTGACATCGGCCCCGCGCTCGCGGGGGTTGCCCCACCGCCCGGGGCGATGGTGTGGGCCAGGGCTCATCGGCCCCGCGCTCGCGGGGGTTGCTCCCCGCCAAGCCGTGCACCCCTCCCCGCCTGCACATCGGCCCCGCGCTCGCGGGGGTTGCTCCGACCGCGACACCACCCACCAGGCCGACGTCCAATCGGCCCCGCGCTCGCGGGGGTTGCTCCTGCGTACGGTGGTGGTCGCGATGCCGGCGTCCATCGGCCCCGCGCTCGCGGGGGTTGCTCCCCAGGCGCACCCCGTGCTTCTTGGCCCAGACGATCGGCCCCGCGCTCGCGGGGGTTGCTCCTACATGTGCCAGTCGACGGCCCGCGACCTGTTATCGGCCCCGCGCTCGCGGGGGTTGCTCCATCTACAGGCTGCTCGTCCAGGCGGCCGCGCAGTCGGCCCCGCGCTCGCGGGGGTTGCTCCAGGGTTGACGTCGTCTTCCCCGTGCCACCCTTGTCGGCCCCGCGCTCGCGGGGGTTGCTCCGGCAGGAGCAGGGCGGACCCGTCGTCATAGACATCAGCCCCGCGCTCGCGGGGGTTGCTCCGACCCCGACCGCATCATGGCGCCGGCGCGGAGATCGGCCCCGCGCTCGCGGGGGTTGCTCCCTCTCCACCGCACTCAAGGTCGAGCACCTGGAATTGGCCCCATGCTCGCGGGGGTTGCTCTCAAGATCGGCCGCTCGGCTCTGTCCATGGAACATCGACCCCGCGCTCGCGGGGATTGCTCCATCGCCGCGCTGAACGCCCAGACCGAGGCCAAATCGGCCCCGCGCTCGCGGGGGTTGCTCCAGGTCCCGCTTGGTGAAGGCCCCGACCAGCGGATCGGCCCCGCGCTCGCGGGGATTGCTCCCCTGGGTTCGGTCGGGCGTTCGCCGGCCTGCCGATCGGCCCCGCGCTCGCGGGGGTTGCTCCACTCTGTTCACGGTCGACGTCCATATGAGGTCGTCAGCCTCCCGGTGATGTCCCTTGCTGTCTCCGGGTGGCGGCCGGTGAGCTCTTGCCGCCGGTCGTGGGAGGGCTTCAGGCCGTTGCGCGTCTGCGGGATCCGCTTGGTGCCCTTGGCCTTGCGCGGGCGCTTGTGGGCCTGCGTCCGCCTGGCCGTGTCGGTGCTGGCGGCTCGGGGGATCACGGGCGGTTCGGGGAAGACCGCGGGGCCTGCCACGCCCCGCGCAGCAGAGGCCAGGCGGCGCCGTTCCAGCGGGCCCAGGGGCCGCAGCGCTATCCGTGCCTACGCCTGGCGCGCGCCCACGCCGCACACGTACGGTGCCCGGCCGGCGGCCGCGTGGCGGAGGAGGGTGAGGGCCTGTTCGGAGGGGGAGTTGGCGGGGGTGGTGCACACGATGAGCGCCTGGTCTGGTGAGCGGGCGATTGACAGGGTCTGCTGGGTCACCGTGACCGTGCCGACGACGGGGTGGTGCAGGGCGTAGGACGAGGCGTCGCACGGCACTACGCGGTGGTTTGCCCACAGGGTGACGAACTCCGGGCTTTTCATGGTCAGTTCGCCGATCAGACCCGCGAGCAGCGCGTCCTCCGGATGTCTGCCGACGGCGATGCGCAGGTTGCCGACCACCGCGCGTGCCTTGCGTTCCCAGTCCGCGTACAGGTCTCGGCAGTGCAGGTCGAGGAAGAGCATCCGGCTCATGTTCGGTCGTCGTGCCGGGTCGTCCGGGCTGAGGAGGTCGAGGTGGCCGGCCAGCAGGGCGTGTCCGAGGGTGTTCCAGGCCAGGACGTCGGTGCGGCGGCCGAGCACGATCGCGGGGACGCCGTCGACGGCGCGGAGGAGGTCCCGGGTTTCGTCGGCGAGCTTCTCGGGCCGTGGGCGGCGTGGCCGGGGTGTGTGGCGGGCGGTGTCGGCGAGCCGGTCGAGGTGGGCGCGCTCGTGGGTGTCGAGCAGGAGGGCGCCGGCGATGGCGTCGAGTACCTCGGCGGAGGCCCCGCGGGACAGGCCCTGTTCGAGCCGGGTGTAGTAGGAGACGCTGACGCCCGCGAGTTGGGCCAGTTCTTCGCGCCGGAGCCCGGCCACCCGTCTGCGGGGCCCGAGGTCGCGCAGGCCGACGTCCTCGGGCCGCAGCTGCGCCCGTCGGGCTTGGAGGAAGGCACCGAGTGGGCCTGGTCCGTTCATCGCCCCAGTATTCGGTGGGCGGCCCGCTCCCTGCCACACCCTGCGAGGGGTAGGACAAGCCGGGAGTGGTTGGTGCCCGTCCGGGTGTCCAGGATCGATCTCATTCGGCCGCCCGTTCGGCCGCGTACCCCGGACCCGAGGACGGACCGCATGGATCAGAACATCAACCAGAGCATGGATCAGCACATGGATCAGCACATGGATCAGGCCCCCGACCAGATCACCCTGGGCGACGTCACCGTCACCCGCGTCAAGGAGTTCTACGGCTCGACCGGGCTGACGCCTGGCCAGTTCTTCCCCGGCAGCCCCGACGGTTCGTGGGACGAGCACCGCGACTGGCTGGTGCCCGACTTCTGGGACCCGGAGACGGACGAGTGCCGTACGGCGATCCAGTCCTGGCTGCTGCGCAGCGAGGGACGCACGATCCTCGTGGACACCGGCGTGGGCAATCACAAGGACCGTCCTTACGCGCCGGTGTGGAGCCGCCTGGACACGGGCTACCTCGACAACCTCGCCGCTGCCGGCGTGCGGCCCGAGGACGTCGACGTCGTGGTCAACACCCATCTGCACATCGATCACGTGGGCTGGAACACCCGCCTGGACGGCCGGGACTGGGTGCCGACCTTCCCGAACGCCACGTATCTGATGCCCCGGCGGGACTTCGAGTTCTGGGACCCGGCCAACGAACACAGGAGCGTGCTGGGCCGGGGGAACCAGAACGTGTTCGAGGACAGCGTCGCACCGGTCCACGCGGCGGGGCTGACACACCTGTGGGAGGGGACGTACCGGATCGACGGGAATCTGCGTCTCGATCTCGCTCCCGGGCACACTCCCGGCTCGTCCGTGCTCATCCTGGAGTCCGGCGGCGACCAGGCCTTGTTCGTCGGGGATCTGGTGCACACCGCGTTGCAGATCGCGGAGCCGGAGACCAATTCCTGTTTCTGCGAGGACCCGGCGGAGTCCCGCGCGACCCGGCGCAGGCTGCTCGGCCGCGCCGCCGAGAACAACGCGCTCGTCCTCCCTGCGCACTTCGGCGGCAGGGGGGCGATGGAGGTCGCGCGCAGCGGGTCGAAGTTCGCGATCAAGGAGTGGGCGGGTTTCTCCCGGATCTCCTGACGTCCTGATCTCCTGACGTCCCGTCCGGAGATCCCTCAAGCGATGTCCCCTTCGTTCCCTTCCAGAGAGGAAGTCATCCCGTGTCCCGACAGGCAGATCCGGTCGTCGAAACCCCGGCGGGCGCCGTGCGCGGCGTCCGTGACGAGTCCGGCAAGCGCTTCCGCGCCCTCCCGTACGCGGCGGCGCCGGTCGGTGCCGGCCGGTTCGCCGCGCCCGCGCCGCACCCGGGCTGGTCGGGTGTCCGTGACGGCAGCAGGCCCTCGCCGACCGCTCCCCAGCCGGCCCGGGACTTCGGCCGGCTCGACATGAGCCCCTACTTCGGGCCGGGCTGGGTGCCCGGCGAGGAGTACCTGACCGTCGACGTCCACACGTCGGCTGCCGACGGGGGCGGGCGCCCCGTCATGGTCTTCGTGCACGGCGGCGGGTTCGTCACCGGTTCGAACCGCGCGGCGCTCTACGGCGGCGGCGCGTTCGCCCGCGACGGCGTCGTCCTGGTGACGGTGAACTACCGCCTCGGCGTGCCGGGGTTCCTGGAGCTGGCGGGTGCTCCGGCCAACCGCGGGCTGCTCGACGTGCTCGCCGCGCTCAGGTGGGTGCGGGGCTCGGTGGCGGCCTTCGGTGGCGACCCGGGGAACGTCACGGTCTTCGGCCAGTCCGCGGGTGCCACGCTCGTCGGCGCGCTGCTCGCGACTCCGGCGGCCGCCGGTCTGTTCCGGCGGGCGATCGTCCAGAGCGGCAACGGCTGCGGCGCGTTCACGCCGGAGCAGGCGCAGCGGGTCACCGCCGCGGTGGCGGCCGCGCTGGGCGTCGAGCCGACCGTGGAGGCGTTCGCCCTGGTCCCGGACGAGCGTTTCGTGGCGGTCCTGCCCGCGCTGGCCGGCCTGGATCTGCGGACCGGCACCGCTTCGGACCCGCTGGCCGGGCTCAGCCCGTTCAGCCTGGTCCTGCCGGCGCAGCCCGCCGACGCCCTCGCCGACGGCCCGGCCGCCGACGTCGATCTGCTCATCGGCACCACCACCGAGGAGGGGCGCCTCTACGTCGTCCCGCAGGGCGGTCTGGAGTCCACCACGGACGCCGACGTGCTCGCCGTCGCCGCCCGGGTGCACACGGACCCGGAGGCCGCCCTCGCCGCGCACCGCGCGGCCCGGCCGGGCGCGACACCGGGCGAGCTGCGCTCTGCCGTGCTCAGGCAGGCCCTGTTCGAGGCCGGTACGGCGCGTCTGGCGCAGGCCCACGCGCGGGTCTCGGGCGGCCGTACGCACCGTTACTCGTTCGGGTACCGCTCGACGGCTCTGGGCGGGCGGCTCGGCGCCGCCCACACCGTCGAACTGCCCTTCGTGTTCGACGTCGCCGACGAACCGTGGCTGCACGGGGACACCGGGCTGCTCGGGCCCGAACCCGCCCCGGCGGGACTCGCAGCCCGGGTCCACAGTGCCTGGGTCGCGTTCGCCGGCACCGGGGACCCGGGCTGGGAGGCCTACGACCTGCGGCGCCCCGTGGTGGAGGCCTTCGGCAGCTGAGCGCCGCCAGCAACCACCAGGGGCTGCCGGCGGCCGCCCGAGACATGGCTCCCCCGAGGCCGGACGGGGGACGCGGACCTGGCTACTTCGGGATCCACGGCCCGCCGTTCGGGCCTCGCCTCGCCCAACGCCGAAAAGGTCACTCGCCCCTCAGCGGTTTGACGATCGTGTGGGTGATGATCTGCCCCTGGATGGTCTTGGTCCCGAGAGTCTGCTGACCGACCTGCTTGGCAGCGGGCTTGGCAACGGGCTTGGCGGCGACAGACTGGGCGGGGGCCTCGCCGGTGGTGGTCTCGTCGGGCTGGTCGTCGGACATGGGCGGTCTCCTTCTGGTGTGCTCCGATCAGGCGTAGTCGATCTTGCCTTCCGCAGTCCTGGAACAGCCAGTCGATTACGAGCCATGGTCATCAGCAGCCGTAGCCGACCAGGCACACCAGCTCGGCGGCCTCCAACTACAGGGTGCGGAAAGCTCATCGGCTCTCCCCGAACCGTCCGTCCTCCCGGTCGCCGGGGCGCCGGTGAGCGCAGGGCCCGGTCAGGCGACCAGGCGCAGCCAGGCTGCCGCGAGTGCGGCGTGGCCGGCGGGCGTCGGGTGGACACCGTCCGCGGACCAGTGTTCCGGGCCGGCCGCGGCGGCGAGTTCGGCGAACATGCCGTCGGCGGCGAGCAGGTGCGCGCCGTAGGTGCGGGCGAGCTTGCGCACGGCCTGGATCTTGGGGTCCAGGTCGGTGCGCCATTGCTGCCGCTGATGCTCTCCGATGAAGGCGGCGCCGGCCTCGATGACGCCGTGGATCGGCAGGAGGAACGGCTCGATGAGGATCAGCTGCGCGCCCGTCTCGGCGAGGGGCGCGAGCAGGCGGTCGTAGCCCGCTTCGAACTCCTCCGCGGCGATCACGCGCCCCGCCGGGTCCAGCGTGTGCCAGCCCATGTCGTTGACTCCGACGAGGATCGACACCACATCCGGGCGGGCGTCGAGCACGTCGGCCTGCCAGCGGGTTTCGAGGTTCATCACCTTGTCGCCCGCGTTCCCGGTGTTCAGCCAGGTCACGGGCCGGTCCGGGTGCCGGAAGCCCCACTCGCCCGCGATGCGCAGCGGGTAGCCGTACCCGAGGCCGTCTTCGCTCTGCTGCCGTTGGCAGTCGGTGATCGAGTCGCCGGTGAACATCACGGTGCTTCCCGGTCGGATGGTGATCGTCATGTGCGCTCCTTGAACATGAATATGGACGTGGGCATGAACGTGGACGTGGGCATGAACGTGGACGTGGACGTGAATTCGGTTGACGTGAACGTGAATTCGGGCGAGGAGGGGCAAGGCCGGACCTCTCGAAGGTGCCGGACCTCGCCGTCATCGGGCTGACAAGCGCCGCCATGTCACCGCCATGCCACCGTCATCGCGCTGACGGCCCCCGAGGCCGGTGGGCCGCCGCCAACCGGGCCGGTGGCTTTTCTGCTTCAGTCGAAGATTCAGAGGATTCGGCAGCCCCGCGGATCCGACAGCAGAAGCCGCGAGACCGAGGTGCGGATGACGTCCAGCCCAGTTCCCAGTCCATCCGCCAGCCCTTCTCCCAGCCCGCCGGAGCGTGCGTCGGGCTGCTCGGCCGGCCGTCCGCTCGTGCCCGGTGCGGTCGCGTTGTCCGGGGTCAGCAAGGCGTTCGGCGTGGTCAGCGCCGTGGACGGGATCGATCTGGAGGTCAGGCCGGGCGAGTTCTTCTCGATGCTCGGGCCGTCCGGGTCGGGCAAGACCACGGTGCTGCGCATGATCGCGGGCTTCGAGGCGCCGAGCGCCGGCCGGGTGCTGCTGGGCGGGGTCGACGTCACCGGCTTGCCCGCGTTCGACCGCGACGTCAACACGGTGTTCCAGGATTACGCCCTCTTTCCGCATCTGTCGGTGTGGCAGAACGTCGAGTACGGGCTGAAGGTCAAGCGGGTGCCGCGGGCGGAGCGGGCCGCACGGGTGGCCGAGGCGCTGGCGAGCGTGCAGTTGCCCTCCTTCGGTGACCGGCGCCCGGCCGAACTGTCCGGCGGGCAGCGCCAGCGGGTCGCGCTGGCCCGCGCGCTGGTCAACCGCCCGTCCGTGCTGCTGCTCGACGAGCCGCTCGGCGCCCTCGACCTGAAGCTCCGGCTGGAGATGCAGCTCGAACTCCAGCAGATCCAGCGCGAGGCCGGGATCACCTTCGTCCTCGTGACCCACGACCAGGACGAGGCGCTCACGATGAGCGACCGGATCGCAGTCCTCAACGCCGGCCGGATCGAGCAGGTCGGCACTCCCGCCGAGGTGTACGAGCGGCCGGCCACCGCGTTCGTGGCGGGCTTCGTCGGCACCTCGAACCTGCTCCGGGGCGCCTGCGCCGAGCAGGTCTTCGGCCGGCCCGGGACGTACTCGGTGCGTCCCGAGAAGATCCGCATCGCCCGTCCGGAGGACCCGACGGGGCCCGACGAGTACGGCGTCACCGGGACGATCGGCGAGGTCGTCTACGCCGGCGCGCAGACCCGCTTCCTGGTCGACCTGGCGGCGGGCGGGCGGCTGGTGGCCGTCCGGCAGAACCTCGACGGCTCCGGTCTCGATGGCTCCGGCCTCGACGGCTCCGGTCTCGACGACTCTGGTGCCGACGACTCCCGCCGCCGGGGGGCGAGCGTCCTCCTGGCCTGGCGGCGACACCACACCGTCCGTATCGACAACTCCTGACCCTCAACCCTTGACGAAAGCGATCGAGTTCATGAGCACCACGCGCCCCCGACGCCGCCGAACCCTGCGCCGCCGCCCCCTGAGCGCCCTGGCAGCCGCAGCCGCCCTGCTGCTTCCCGTGGCGTGCGCGTCGAACTCCGGTGGTGGCGGCGGCACGGGCACCGGGTTCACCGCACCGGACATCCCCGCGCAGAAGTCCCTCGGCCCGGGCGAGGGCACCGTCAACATCGTCGCCTGGGCCGGCTACGTCGAGTACGGGCAGGACAACAAGGCCGTCGACTGGGTCACCCCGTTCATCCGGCAGACCGGCTGCAAGGTGAACCTCAAGGTGGCGGGCACCTCGGACGAGATGGTCGCGCTGATGAAGACCGGCCAGTACGACACCGTCTCGGCTTCCGGTGACGCGACGCTGCGCCTGATCGCGGGCGGCGACGTCGCGCCCGTCAACACCGCGCTCGTCCCCAACTACGCCGACGTCTACCCCGGGTTGAAGAACCGCCCGTGGAACTCGGTCAAGGACGTGCCGTACGGAATCCCGCACGGGCGCGGCGCCAACCTGCTGATGTACAACACCGACAAGGTCACCCCCGCGCCGACCTCCTGGGGTGCGGTCTTCACCCCGGACTCGCCCTACGCCGGGCACCTCACCGCGTACGACAGTCCGATCTACATCGCCGATGCCGCGCTGTACCTGATGAGGACCAAGCCCGAGCTCGGCATCAGGAACCCCTATGCCCTGACCTCCTCCCAACTGGACGCCGCGGTGGCGCTGCTCAAGGTCCAGAAGAAGCAGGTCGGCTCCTACTGGAGCGACTACACCAAGGAGCAGGCGGCGTTCGACTCCGGCGACGCCCTGATCGGCACCACCTGGGAGGTGATCCAGCAGGCGGTCGCCGCCGACGGCAGGGTGCGGACGCAGGCGGTCCTGCCCGTCGAGGGTTCCACCGGCTGGTCCGACACCTGGATGGTCTCGGCGCACGCCCAGCACCCCAACTGCGCCTACGCGTGGATGGATTACATCGTCTCGCCGTCGGCCAACGCGCAGGTCGCCGAGTACTTCGGCGAGGCCCCGGCCAACTCCAAGGCCTGCGCGCAGATCACCGACAACCCGGGCTTCTGCGCCGACTACCACGCCACCGACGAGAACTGGTGGAAGGACGTCTACTACTGGACCACGCCCACCGCGCAGTGCGCCGACGGCAGCGGCCGCGGCGACTGCACCGCGTACGCCCAGTGGGTCACCGCCTGGAACGGGATCAAGAGCTCTTGAGCGCCCCCGCCACGGCACGCACCCCGGCGCACACCCCCGCGCGCACCCCGACACGCACCCCGATGCGCCGGCTGGCCGGGCTGCTGGACCGGCGCCCCGGTCTGCGGCTCGCGGCGCTGCTGGCGGCGCCGATGACCTGGCTGGTGCTGGCGTACCTCGGCTCGCTGGCGATCCTCCTGCTGTCCGCGTTCTGGACCACCAACGCGTTCACCTCCGCCGTCGAGCAGCGCTGGACCCTCGACAACTTCCGGTCGCTGCTGACCGATCCGCAGTACCGGACGGTCGCCGTGCGCACGCTGGGCATCGCGGTGTCGGTGACGGTGATCGACGCGGTGGTCGCCCTCCCGATGGCCTTCTTCATCGCCCGCGTCGCTCGGCCCGGGAGCCGGCGCCTGCTGCTGGTGGCGGTGCTGACGCCGCTGTGGGCCGGCTACCTGGTCAAGGCCTACGCCTGGTGGGTGATGCTCAGCCACGGCGGTGTCCTGGACTGGGTCACCGCCCCCTTCGGCGGGCACTCCCCCGGTTTCGGCGTGCCGGCGGTGGTCATGGTGCTCGCGTACCTGTGGCTGCCCTACATGGTGCTGCCGCTGTGCACCGCGTTCGGGCAGCTGCCCGACAGCCTGCTCGCCGCCGCGGCGGACCTCGGCGCCGGCCCCTGGCGGACCCTGCGCACGGTGGTGCTGCCGCTGGCCAGGCCGGCGCTCATCGCCGGGTCGGTCTTCACCTTCTCGCTGAGCCTGGGCGACTACCTGACGGTGCAGATCGTCGGCGGCACCACGTCCATGCTCGGCAACGTCATCGCGTCCAACGTGACGCTGAACCTGCCCCTGGCGGCCGCAGTGTCCTGCGTCCCGGTGCTGCTGATCGTGGGCTACCTGCTCGCCGTGCGCCGCACCGGCGCGCTGGACAGTCTGTGAGGCCGAGGCCCTGATGCAACTCTCCCGCGGTGCCCGGATCCTGCTCCGGACGGCGACGGCCCTGGGGTTCGCCGTCATCTACGCCCCGCTGCTGCTGGTCCTGGTGAACTCCTTCAACGCCTCGCGCTCCTTCGCCTGGCCGCCGTCCGGCTTCAGCACCCGCTGGTGGACGGCCGCCTGGCAGGAGACCGGGCTGCGCGAGGCACTGGCCACGTCGCTGAAGGCCGGGCTCGGGGCCACCGGGGTGGCGCTGGTCCTGGGCACCATGGCGGCCTTCGCCGCGACCCGGTACCGGTTCTTCGGCCGGCAGTCGGTCTCCTTCCTGCTGATCCTGCCGATCGCCCTGCCCGGCATCGTCACCGGCATCGCGCTCAACGCCGCGTTCCGCACCGTGCTGACCCCGCTCGGGGTGGGTTTCGGCCTGTTCACCGTGGTCGTCGGGCACGCCACCTTCTGCATCGTGGTGGTGTTCAACAACGTGTCGGCGCGGCTGCGGCGCATCGCGCCGTCGGTCGAGGAGGCGTCGGCGGACCTCGGGGCGGACACCTTCCAGACCTTCTGGCACGTCACGCTGCCGGCCGTGCGCGGCGCGCTGCTCGCCGGGGCGCTGCTGGCCTTCGCGCTCTCCTTCGACGAGATCGTGGTGACCACCTTCACCGCGGGCCCCGGCACCCGGACGCTGCCGCTGTGGATCTTCGAGAACCTGGCCCGGCCCAACCAGGGCCCGGTGGTGGATGTCGTGGCCTCGGTGCTGATCGTCCTGGCCGTCCTGCCGGTCTACCTGGCGCAGCGCCTGTCCGGCGAGCAGCTGGAGGGGCACGGCCCCTGAGCGGCCCCCGGCCGCAGGCGCTCGCGGGGGGGGTCGCGCCGGATTCCGTCGGCGCGACCCCGCCCAGAACGAGCACGCTCGGGACGAGCACGCTACGGCAGCTGTACCGGGGTGAAGGTGCCCGCTGGCGTGTCGGCGAGGGCTCCGTTCATGGCGTCGCGCCAGATCGGGCCGGCCAGGGTGCCGCCGAAGGCCTGGCCCACGACGGTGCCGCCGATGCGCTGGCCGTCCAGGGGCTTGGGGTTGTCGGTGTCGCTGACGACGGTGGCGCCGGCCATCTCGGGGGTGTAGCCGACGAACCAGACCTGGCGGCTCGCGTCGGTGGTGCCGGTCTTGCCGGCGCTGTCGCGGCTGCTGAGGCCGGCGGTCTGACCGGTGCCGTCCTCGACGACGCCCTTGAGCATAGCGGTGACGGTGTCGGCGGTGGTGGTCGACATCACGGCGGAGCAGTTCGCCTGCGGCACCGCGAGCTGCTTGCCGTCGGGGCCGGTCACCGAGGCGATGGCGGTCGGCGCGCAGTAGGTGCCGTGGGCGGCGAAGGCCGCGTAGACGCCGGCCATCTCCAGCGGGGTCAGGTCGTTGCTGCCGAGCGTCATCGACGGGACGACCTGGAGCTTCTCGCCGCCCGCCTGCTGGGTGATGCCGAGCTTGTTGGTCATCTGGGCGACGTTGCAGAGCCCGGCGTCGCCCTCCAGCTTGGCGAAGTAGGTGTTGACGGACTGCGCCATGGCCGTCTTCATGTCGAACTGGCCGGTGAGGCTCTGGCTGTCGTTGTGCACCTGCCCGGCGGAGGGGAACCGGCCGCCGGAGCAGTCCGTCATCGCCGGCCACGGGATGCTGTAGTCGGTGGTGTAGCTCTGGCTCGGCGAGATGCCGTTCTCCAGGGCCGCCGCGGCGACGATCGGTTTGAACGTCGAGCCGGTCGGGAAGCCGAGCCCGCCGCCCATGGCCTTGCCGACGTTGTAGTTGATCTGGGTCTGGTGCTGCTTGCCGTCGACGCCGTACGGGCGGCTCTGGCCCATCGCGAGGATCTTGCCGGTGCCCGGCTCGACGATGCTCATCGCGGTCGCGGCCTGGTCGCCGGCGTTCACGTGGGCGGTGACGGAGGCGTAGAGCGAGGCCTGGGCCTTGGGGTCGAGCGTGGTGTGGATCTGGAGGCCGCCGCGCTTCCACACCGCCTGCCGTTCGGCCGCCGACTTGCCGAAGGCCGGATCGGTGAGCACGGTCTGGCGCACGTAGTCGCAGAAGAAGCCCTCGCCCTGCTTGGCCAGGATGCAGCCCTGCTGCGGCGCCTGGACGTTGAGCCCGAGCGGGGTCGCGATGGCCTGCTGGGCCTGCTCCTTGGTGATGTGCCCGTACTCGGCCATCTTGCGCAGCACGGTGTCGCGCCGGTCCTTCGCCGCGGTCGGGTTGACCGTCGGGTCGTAGCCGGTGGGCGACTGCACCAGGCCGGCGAGCAGCGCGGCCTGCGGCAGGGTGAGGTCCTTGGCGTGCACGCCGAAGTAGCGCCGCGCTGCCGACTCGATGCCGTAGGCCTTCTCGCCGAAGAAGGTGATGTTCAGGTAGTTGGTGAGGATCTGGTCCTTGCTCAGGGTCTCCTCGACCTTGATCGCGTACTTCAGTTCCTGGATCTTGCGGCCGACGGTCTGGCGCTGCGCCTCGGCCACCTTCTGCGGGTCGTCGCCCGCCTCGTCGACGAAGACGTTCTTCACGTACTGCTGGGTCAGGGTGGACGCGCCCTGCGCGGTGCCGCCGGAGGTGGCGTTCTTGTCCAGGGCGCGCAGCACGCCCTTGAGGTCGATCGCGCCGTGCTCGTAGAAGCGGTTGTCCTCGATGTCGACGAGTGCGGTCTTCACCAGCGGGGATATCTGCTCCGCCGGGACGACGGTGCGGTCGCGGTCGTACACGGTGGCGATCGTGCCGCCCTGCGCGTCGAGGATCGTCGAGGCCTGTGAGAGCGCCGGGGTCTTGAAGTCGTCGGGCAGGCTCTGGAAGTCGTCGGCCGCCGACCGGGCGCCGAGCCCGGCGGCCGCCACTGCGGGCAGGGCTATGCCCGCCGCCACGATCCCGGCGATCACGCTCACCCCGATCAGCCGCGTTCCGTGCCCCAGTTTCCGCATCTCCATCGCCTCCCGCTTCTCCGCCATGTCGTGCGCGACGTTACGTGCGCGTCATGAGGAACTCCTTGGGAGGTGGGCCCCGCCGTGTCACAGCCCTGTGACAGTCCGCCGCTCGCCTCGGGTTCTGGCGGTTGTCGCGACACCCCGTCCAGCCCGGCTCCGGCGAACTCCGCGAAGTCCGTCATCCGAGGCGGCGGAATTGACACTTCCTGCCGTTGGCGCCGGAGAGCGCAAGGGCGGTCTTTCCGAAATCCGGCAGCCCGGGGGAGGCTCCCGCGAAACCCGGGGCGACATATTCGCCCGTGGCGGGCCCGAGCCTGCTAGAGTCGTACGAGTTGCAGTAGTGGTTCCCATGGACTTTGTGTGCGCCTGCTGATGTTTTGCAGGCGCATTTTTGTTTCCCGGCTCTTCCCCGGGTGGGTGCTCATCGCGGCGACTCGGAGCCTGCATGGTGCGGGCTTCGGACAGCCCTTGAAGGAGATTATTTTTATGGCTAATGGCACCGTGAAGTGGTTCAACGCGGAAAAGGGCTTCGGCTTCATCGAGCAGGAGGGTGGCGGCCCGGACGTCTTCGCCCACTACTCGAACATCAACGCCAACGGCTTCCGTGAGCTGCTCGAGGGCCAGAAGGTCGAGTTCGACGTCACGCAGGGCCAGAAGGGCCCGCAGGCCGAGAACATTCGCCCGCTGTAGTTTTTCTGCCACGGCACCCGCCTAGCAGCGAGGGGCCCGCACCGCGTACATGTTGCCCGGTGCGGGCCCCTCGGCATTGCGTCACGGACGCATTCCCGGCCGATCAGGCCCCCTGGCTCCGCCACCGGCGGCCATCCCCACGCGAGACCCACAGCTCCGCGTCCGGATCGGCGCCCTGCCGTGACAGCTCACGGTTCGAGGTCGTTCGCTCCCGCCCCTCCCGGGTGAGCGCCGACCGTAGGTGACGTGCCGCACGGTTCTACCGTCCACGCTCCGCCCGTCACACTTCCGGCCCGTTCCCTTGCGGTCTCCGTCGGCGCCCCGCGCCACGGGGCCTTCCTCGTGACGCGCCGCCTTGAGGAAGGTCTCCACGTGAACCGCTCCAGTCGCTCCTCGTACCAGAACGCCAACTCCCGCTCCGGCGCAGGCTCCCGCTCCGGCGCAGGCTCCCGCTCCGGCGGCAGTTCCTTCTACGGCTCCCGTCCGGCCGGCGGCCGGCGCTCCTCCGACCGGGGCCGCCGCCAGGACTCCTCCCCGCAGGGCGAGTTCGCGATGCCGGTGAGCACCACTCCCGCCCTGCCGGCCGTCGAGTCCTTCGCCGAACTGGACATGCCCGCAGCCCTGTTGAAGACGCTGACCCGCCAGGGCGTCACCTCGCCGTTCCCCATCCAGGCCGCGACGCTGCCCAACTCGCTGGCCGGCCGCGACGTGCTCGGCCGGGGCCGCACCGGCTCCGGCAAGACCATCGCCTTCGGTCTCGCCGTCCTGGCCCGCACCGCGGGGCAGCGGGCCGAACCCCGCCGCCCGTTGGCCCTGGTGCTGGTCCCCACCCGGGAGCTCGCGCAGCAGGTCACCGAGGCGCTCACCCCCTACGCCCACTCCGTGCGCCTGCGGATGGCGACCGTGGTCGGCGGGATGTCGATCGGCCGCCAGGCGCAGGTGCTGAACCGCGGGGCGGAGGTCGTGGTGGCCACCCCCGGCCGGCTCAAGGACCTGATCCAGCGCGGCGACTGCCAGCTGGACGGGGTCGGCGTCACCGTCCTCGACGAGGCCGACCAGATGGCCGACATGGGCTTCCTGCCCCAGGTCACCGAGCTCCTCGAACAGGTCGCCGAAGGCTGCCAGACCATGCTGTTCTCCGCCACCCTGGACCGCAACGTCGACCGCCTCGTGCGGCATTTCCTGAACGACCCGGTCACCCACTCGGTGGACCCGTCCGCAGCAGCGGTCAGCACCATGGAGCACCACGTGCTGCACGTGCAGAACCACGACAAGAACGCCACGATCGCCCACATCGCCTCCCGCGACGGCGGGGTGATCATGTTCACCGACACCCGGGACCGCGCCGACGCGCTGGTCGAGGACCTGCTCGCCAACGGGGTCAAGGCCGCGGCCCTGCACGGCGGCAAGTCCCAGCCCCAGCGCAACCGCACCCTGGAGCAGTTCCGCACCGGCCAGGTCACCGCGCTGATCGCCACCAACGTCGCCGCCCGGGGCATCCACATCGACGGCCTCGACCTGGTCGTCAACCTCGACCCGCCGAGCGACCACAAGGACTACCTCCACCGGGGCGGCCGCACCGCCCGGGCCGGCGAGTCCGGCACCGTCGTCACCCTCGTCCTGCCCAGCCAGCGCCGCCAGATGGCCCGGATGATGACCACCGCCGGCATCACCCCCGTCACCACCAGGGTCCTCGCCGGCGACGAGGACCTGACCCGCATCACCGGCGCCCGCGTCCCCACCGGTGTGCCCGTGGTCATCGCCGACCCCGTCGTCGAGCGTCCGCGCCGCAGCGCGGCCACGAACCGCGGCCGCCGCGGACGCCCCGCCTCCACCGGAGGCGACACCCGCGCGGCCTCCGGGCGCGACAACCAGGGCTCCTCGGGCCGTCGCCGGGCGCCCAGGCGCGTCGCCGTCGCCGCGTAGCACCCCAGCGGGCCCGGCTCACGGTGCGGACCGGGCCCGCGCAGCCCTCCCAGGCCTGGGAGGCCTCCGCGGCCCCGCGGCCCCGCGGTCCGCTCCGACGTACGCCGTCAGCCCCAGCCGCCCCTCCGCCAGTGCCCCGATCACCGCCGACCCCGGCGGAAGCGACACGAAGGAGTCCGCCCATGACCATCGCCCCCGGACACCCCGCAAGCACCACCACGGTCGGCGACCTCATGAAACGCCCGGAACTGCAGATCAGCGACGATGTCATGGTCGACACCGCGATGGACATCCTGCAGAGCTCGGGCAGCGACCACCTGCTCGTCCGCGACGACGACGGCCGCTGCGCCGGGCTGCTGACCCGCCTGCACCTCGCGCCGTTCCAGGCCCGCTCCTGGTACACCGAGCGCACCCCGGTGCGCGACATCGTCCTCGACCGAGCCCCGTTCGCCACCGCCGACATGCCCGCCACCACGGCGGCCGCCGCCATGCGCTCCCGCGACCTGGACGTGTGGCCGGTGGTGGACCACGACGGCCGCGCCATCGGCCTGTTCAGCTTCTAGACCCGAACTTCGGTCTGGACACGATCCCCTCGACGATCCTCATCAGGCGCTCCCCCGCCTGGTCGACGCTTCCGTTCTGCGCGCAGACCTGCGCCCTTCGAGCACGAAAGTGATCTCGGCCGCGGCCTGCGCCGGGTCGGGCAACCGGGCCTCGGCGCACATGGCGACCAGCCTGCGCAACTGGCGCGCCTTGTGCTCCTCGATCACCTGCCGTGCCGGGTCGGAGCGGTCGGGCGGTTCGGCGATGGAGTTGATGAACGAACAGCCCCGGTGCGAGATCGCCGGCAGCCCCTCGACGATGAAGCGGGCCAGGCCCAGGATCTGGCCGACAAGGTCGGCGAGCGCGCCCGCGAGATCCTGGCCGCCATCACCGCGGACCCCGAGTTCTCGGCGTTCGAGGCGGCGGCCTACGAGCTGACCGGCAGCGAGACCGACGCCGAGGTGGACCGCCGCCTGGCCATCCTCGCCGAGAAGTACGGCTCCATCGGCTTCGGTCGCAGCGGGCGAGAGCACGCCATCACCTTCTAGCCCTCGGGCAGCTCCCGGCCGGCACTCGCGTACCGGCCGGGAGGCAGCCCGATGCGGTCTCCGTGCACACAGGCCGGGATTCCCTCCCGGCTGTACCGGAAGCCGTCGTCCGGGTTGAACGGGTAACCCCTGCTGGGGCGTTCGAGCACATCGAACGCCCCAGCAGGGAGCCGGAGGCTGGGGCAGATCCAGCACGCATCGTGATCGTCGTCGTCGTTGATGAACGGCTCGGCGGACATGAACGCAGAGTAGCGATCGAGACACCGAAGCGCGCAAGCCCCAGGTGTCGCAGGAGTTCCGAGGGCCGACCCGCCCCACAGCCGCCCTCGGCGAAGGAGGACAGACCGATGGCGCGACGCACCCCCAAGCGTGAGCACCGACCGAGGTCTGACCGCAGTCCCCAACTGATGCCGGCTAGTTGACGGCATGGGCGGGTAGGCGCGGGTGGCCATCCGAGCCGACCCGCCACTCGGCATCGCACACACACCCACTCAAGCTGGCCGGCCTGCGCCACCAGACCGACCAGCTGTAGTGCCACGCTGGGCAGAACCGAACCACGGAGGGTCAAGTGCTTGATCACCTCATCACTCACGACGACAACCTGCGGATGGTCCCCACCGACCGGAACGAGCTGACCACCGCGGTCGGCCAACTCCACGAGGAACTGCGGGCCTTGCCCGAGGGGACCGACCCCGCTCGTACTCGGGTCCTGACCAGATGGATCGGCATCGGCCAGATGTGCCTGGGCCACCACGCGGACGCCCGTACGTTCCTCCGGCAGTCGCTCGACCTGGCCGCAGCGATCGGCAACACCCGGGCCGTCCTCGCCACCGGGCTCAACCTCGGCGACGCGCACCGCTACGCCGGTGACGTGCAGGCTGCGGACGCGCTCTACCGCAGCGCGCTGGACACCGCGCGAAGCCAGCACCCGGAGCTCCTTGACTTCGCGCTCCAGCACACCGGCAAGCACCTCATGGAACGCGGCGACCTCGCAGGCGCCCAGGCCCATCTGCAAGAAGCGCTGCGCCTGCGGATCGCCAAGGGGGACTCCGGGCTGGTCGAGTCCACGCAAACCGCCCTCGACCGGATCGAGCTGCTGCTCGGCCAGGCCCCCGCCGCCCTCAACCCCACAGCGGCGGCCCCGCCTCCGCCCTGCGACTGCCCCCGCTGCCGCAGGGCGGAAGACGATGCCCTGAGAACACGCGCCGCGGGGAGGTAGAAGGGGCCACGCCGGGGTCGTGGCACCCACCACCTCGGCCTGTTTCTACAGGTCAAGAAGCAAGACGGCTCAGACGAGCACGACCCGGCGCCCCCGGGTGTGGCCGGCGTGGCTGTCGATGTGCGCCGCCGCGGCCTCGGCGAGCGTGTACGACTTCTCGACCGGGATGTGGAGCCTGCCCCGCGCGATGAGGTCGACGGCCTCGGCGAGCGCCTCCGGCATGCTCCCGGCCACGCCGGAGAACCGGACGCCGAACTGCGGCGCCCCGAGATCGGCGATGGAGACCACCTTCTGCGGATCCCCGGTCAGCTCGACGAGTTCGCGGATCACGCCCGAACCGGCCAGGTCGAGCGCCGCGTCGACCTGGCCGAGCTGCCGCACCCGTTCGACCCAGCCCTCGCCGTACGTCGTGGCGACGGCACCCAGGCTGCGCAGGTAGTCCTGGTTCGCGGCGCCGGCCGTGCCGATCACCGTGATGCCGCGGTCGCGGGCGATCTGCAGCACCGCCGAGCCGACTCCCCCGGACGCGCCGCTGGCCAGCAGCGTCTGCCCGGGCCGCACGCCGACCTGACGGATGATGCGCAGCGCGGTCTCCACCACGGAGGGGTAGCCGGCCGCCTCTTCGAACGTCAGCCCTTCGGGCATCCGGGCCCAGGCCGACAGCACGGCGAACTCGGCGTAGGTGCTTGAGCCCTCGCCGAACACGTGGTCGCCGGCCTCGATCCCGTCGACGCCCTCGCCGACCTCGTCGACCACCCCCGAGGCGTCCTGCCCGACGCCGGAGGGCAACTCGATCGGGTGGGCCTGGAGGAACTGGCCTTCGCGGATCCTCCAGTCGACGGGGTTGACGCCCGCCGCCCGTACGGCGATGCGGATCTGACCGGGACCCGGGTGGGGCCGCTCGGCGTCGACGAGCTGTAGAACGTCCGGCCCGCCGAACTCGGCGAAGCTCACCTTCTTCATGTTCTTCATGCGGTCGACCGTAGCACTAACGGTTAGCGTTTCAGAACTGTTCCACCTTCGTATCTGCTAGCGTGAGGGCATGACCGTGCCGCCCGGACGCCGCGAACGCAAGAAGGCCGCGACCCGCCAGAAGATCGCCGACACCGCCCTGCGGCTCTTCCTGGAGCGCGGGTACGACGCGGTGGGAATCCGGGACGTGGCCGCCGAGGCCGACGTGGCCGTCACCACGCTCTTCTCCCACTTCGCCTCGAAAGAGGCCCTGGTGTTCGAGCGGGACGACGACTTCGAGCAACGCCTCACCCAGGCGGCCACCGGCCGGGCGTCGCACGAGCCGCTCATCCCCGCGCTGCGCCGCGAGATCCACGCCCTGGTGCGCCATTGCACGGCGGACGCCGCCGCCCCGATCTGGCGCATGATCGAGGAATCCCCCGCCCTGCGGGAGTACGAGGATTCGATGAGGTTGCGCCATGCGGACTCGCTGGCAACGGCCATCGCCACCGACCTCGGCCTGCCGCAGACCACGACGGCCTGCCGGGCGATCGCGAGGTTCACGATCGACGCCTATGCGCTGGCCCGTGAGGCGGCCGATCCGGAGGCCGCGGTGGACGAGGTCTTCCGGATGATCGAGGCGGCCTGGGAGGTCGCCGGACCTACTCGACCTGGCCCTGCTCGACCCGGCTCCGCTCGACACGTGTGAAGCATCGCGGAGCAGCTCTGCAATCGCACTGAAGGTCCCTTAGGCAACTCGGAGCGGCCTTCTTGTCTGCAACACATCTACTGCGGTTATTTGTGTTCAGGATCCGGGGCTGCAAGGGTGTTGCGCCATGAGGATCACGATCACCGTGGAGAATCCGACCCCCGAGGCGCTGGAGAAGCTGCTCGCCTTCGCCACCATGCCGGACGCCGTCGTGACCGCGCTGCCCGACGACCGCTGGACACCGGAGCGGGCCCGCTCGTACTACGACCGCCTGCCGCCCCGGGCGCAGCAGATCCTGCTTCAGGTCGTCGAAGGCGACGGCGAGTGCGCCGCAGAGGAGCTGAAGGCGAACGGCCGCAGCCTGCGGGGATCCACCGGCGCGTTCCGCCGCGTCCTCTCCGAGGGCAAGCGGACCGGCCTCTGGCCGGACGCCCTGCCCGTGCCGCTGGTGTCCCACGTCATCGGCGGGCAGCTCAAGAAGCTCGAAATGCCCGGATTCGGCACCGACCAGTACCCGTATTCGGCCTTCGAGGAGGGACTGCGCGACGCGCCGGCCCGCGATCGCTGATCACCCTGTCGGGAATCCCGACTCAGAGGACGCTCTGAGCCAGTAAGACTGTCTTGTAGTCACCTGATCGTGTGGGCTTGGGCGATTCAGGCCGGTCGCGCGGCCTGGTCCTGCTGGGCCGTTCGGGTGAGTGACCGCAAGCCGTACAAGAGTGACTTGTCCGATGAGCGGTGGGCATTGATCGAGCCGGTGATCTCGGCGTGGAAGGCCGACCATCCGTCTCCGACGGGGCATCAGGGCCGCCACGAGGTACGGGAGATCGTCAACACGATCTTGCACCGGGGCAGGACCGGCTGCCAGTGGGAGCACCTCCCCCGCCCACGGACGTCACCGTGCTGCCCCGGGACGCCCCGAACCTCGCCGACGCCCGGCCCCAGTCGCGAGCGCAAGGCCTTCCGGCTTACGTCGGGGCCGGCCCGAAACCCCTTGGACGGCAACGGGACCGGCTTGCTGGAATAGGAGACGGCCGCTGTTGGAGTCGAAGGGATGCGGCGATGACCGAGATCAGGCTGCACCTGTCGGTACGCGGCCTCACCGACGCGGACCTGCCGTCCTGTAGCTGGGCCGGTTCCCCCAAACACGTGCGCGAGCTCGTCCACCAGATCCGCCGCGCCGAGGCGGGCGAGATCGACTACCTGGCGGTGTGCACGCCGGTCGGGCTCCCGGTGGCGGTCGGCGGCATCGACTACACGGTCAAGCCCGGCGCCGGCACCCTCTGGCAACTCGGTGTCCACCCGGCCCTGCAGTCCTGCGGGATCGGCACGCTGCTGATCCGCTCCGCCGAGCAGCGGATCGGCGCCCGGGGCCTGACCCGCGCCGAACTCGGCGTCGAGGAGAGCAACCCGCGCGCCCGCGCCCTCTACGAACGCCTGGGCTACCAGGCCTTCGGCCGCTCGCTCGACTCCTGGGACGTGGAGGCCGAGGACGGCTCGCTCCAGCGGTACGAGACGATGTGCACGCTGATGCGCAAGGACCTGGCGTGACGCTGGATTTCGCGGCGTTCGTCGCCTGGGGCGAGGACGTGCTACCGATGCGGCCCCACCCGAACTCCCCGGCCCACCAGCCCTCCTGACCCGGGCCAATAGCCGAATCAGGCAAGGCGGCTCAGAACATCCTCCCAGAGCGGGAGTCAGCACTGTCAATGTCTCACCACGAGCGGCTCTCGGACGGAGTCGCCATACCTCGTCGACAAATTGATGATCAGTCAGCTACTCAGATGGCTGGCCCCGTCCGAGAAACCGCTCATGCACGCATCCCCATCAATCAGTTGTCGCTGTTGACGTTGGTGAGGGCGGCGCTGTAGCCCGTGGAACAGTACAGGGTGTCGGAGCCGTCGCCGGTGTGCCAGCGGCCGTTGATCGTCTGCCGGATGCCCTTGACGCTGTCGCTTTCACAGATCAGGACGAGTTGCCAGTGGTTCTTCGGGGCGCTGGTCTGGCAGTTGACGGAGCCCCAGTTCTGGCCCTGGTTGGTGACACAGTAGGAGATCGCCGAGGCTGACGGCGCGGCGATCAGTCCCGCTCCCATGAGCAGTGCCGCCCCGGTGCCGATGGCTGCGATTCGACGCATGACCTTCTCCTTGTCGTAGATCCGACACAGCATGTGCGGTCAGCATTCCGAAGATGTGAATGCGTGTATACATGAACAGCACAACTGGCCGAAACCGACCCTTCCGCTTCGGTCCCGTGGCGCGCCGGCCTGCGGTGCAGGTGAGGGCTCGGGGAGGGCGTAGCAGTCTGGTGACATAGCAGGGTCTGTTTCGTCGACTGCTCACACTAACTTCGTTCCTGTACGCAGCCACGTTGCTCCTGGTCCCCGCAGGAGAGGCCACGGGCAACGAGCTGTTCCTCACCCGTACTTCGCTCAGGAGCACCGCATGTCGACCTTAACGAACCGTCGCTCGTCCGCCGTCCGTACGCTGGCCGGCTCCGCCCTGGCGGCCGCTCTGCTGGTGTCCACCGCGACAGCTTGCTCCAGCCCGTCCCCCGCGCCCGGCACCGCCGCGCCGACCGCCGCACCCGCCGCGCCCAGCGCACAGGGCACTACCCCGCCGGCCGCCGCGCCCAGCGCTCCCACCACGCCCGACGCCGCCGCTCCGGCCAGCACTCCGGCCGCGCCTCCCGCGCCCGGCACCGCCGCTCCGGCCGCCACGCCCACCGCGCGCCACACCACCACCACGCCGCCGGCTGCCCCGCCCAAGGGGACGTCCCCGGTCCGCACCCAGAAGCTGGTGGACGGCAGCACGGCCGAGATCCGCGCGACCGGCAACCAGAACTACACCGCGAAGATCGTCAACAACGGTACGGAGTACGGCACGTTGGAGACGCACGACTCCGACGCCGGGGTCGACTTCAACGACATGTTCATCGTGCTCTCGCTGGATGGCACGGCCCACTCCTGGATGGGCGGCGGGCACCAGGGACCGGGCACGTTCAAGCTCGCGGGCGGCTGGACCGCCAAGGTCACGAAGATCGGCGAACTCCACTACCGCGCGCAGATCCTCGGCAACGACGGCGCGGTGAACGGCACGCTGGAGGCGAACCAGCAGGACGCCGGAGCCGTCGCCAACGGCGTGTACATGGTGCTCAGCACCGGCGGCGAGATCAGCGCCAAAATGTGAACATGACAAGATCGTGCTACGAACGCCCAGGAACCCGCCGGCGGGCCGCCGGCGGAAACCTCCTGGACCGCCTGGCCAGCCGAACGAGTGAGGCCGGCGGCGACTGCTCCCCGCGCGGCCTCGCCGCCCACGCGGGCGTCAGCAGCAGGCTCGAAGCCTGCCCGACGGCCGTTCGCGACCGGCCGGAGGGCATACCCACCACGGCGGCGCGGTGCTCGAAAACTCCCCGTTCGCCCCGGGCGCGCCCGGAGATGACCTGCTTGAACCCCGCGTGCGAACAGCGCCATCATCTGTCCCCTGCCGACCACATGGTCACCCCGGCTCAGCTTCGCTGAGGCTGATTCGGCCTGCCTCGGCGCGCCGGCAGGAGGAGCGTCCCGGCGCCCCCGCTCAACAGCCCCGTCGGCCCGAGGGAACGAGGAGTCCGCGCAGTGATCGATTTCAAGGTGCTGACCGCACTGGCCGCCCGCGAGGACATCGAGCGGATCGGCGTCGGCGTGGTGGTCCGCGACGCCTCCGGCCGGATCCTGATGGTCCGCCGGGCCGCGCACGGCGCCCTCCCCGGCCTGTGGGAGTACCCAGGCGGCGGCCGGGAGGACGGCGAGGGGATCGGCGGCCGGGAGGACGGCGAGGGGATCGGCGGCCGGGAGAGCGGCGAGGGGATCGAGGCGGGCGCGGCCCGGGAACTGGCCGAGCAGACCGGGCTCGCCGGGCTGCCGCTGGAGTACGCGCGGAGCCTGGACCTCACCGACCCGAACGGCCGGCGGGTACGGCAGTTCGTGTTCACCGCCGTCGTGCCGGACGGCACCCCGGTCACCCTGTCGGCCGAGCACGACGACCAGCAGTGGGCCCGTCCCGACCAACTGCCGCAGACCGGCGACGGAGCGCGCGAGGTGATCAGGTGGCTCACCCGTCGCCTGGCGATCCCGGGCTGGCGGCCGGTCGGCGGCTACCTCACCACCGTCGCGCGGCCCACGGTCTACGGGTGCTTCCTGGTCACCGACCCGGACAGCCGCGTCCTCGGGATGCGCTCGACCATCAACCCGTCCGTGTGGAGCCTCCCCGGCGGCAACGTCGAGCACGGCGAGACCCCGTTCGGCACCGCGTTGCGCGAGGCTCAGGAGGAACTCGGCCTCGACCTCGCCGCGGAGAACCCCGAGGTGATCGCCCGGCGGCGGCTGGTCGCGGTCGTCCACGAGCAGGCCGGCACGGAGTACCCGGTGCCGGTGTGCGGATACGTCTTCGACGGCGGCGTCCTGACCCCCGAGCAGCAGGCCCGCATCCGGCTCGACCCGGCCGAGCACACCGAGTGGCGCTTCGAGACCGCCCACGACTGGTGCGACCTGATGTCACCGGACCGCTACCAGCGGCTCCTCCAGGTACTGCGCGCCCACCGCTGCGGCACACCGCTGTACCTGGAACGCCCGTCCCCGGAGGGCGAGTTCGAAGGGATCATGGTCCTCGTCACCGACCGGCACGGCCGGCTGCTGATGCACCACCGCGACGACAAGCCGGGCATCGCCTGGCCGGGCTACTGGACCCCCATCGGCGGCTGGCGCGAGGGCGTCGAGACCCCGCAGGAGAACGCGGCGCGCGAGGTCCGCGAGGAAGCCGGCATCGAGATCACGGGGCTCCGGATCCTGCCCGGCCCGCACCACGAGCTGGTCTCCCCGCTCACCCGCGTCCTGCACGCCGCCTGGGACGGCCCGGAGGCGGACCTCCGGCTCGGTGACGAGGGCCTGGCCGTCCGTATGGTCCCCCTGGCGGAGGTGCTCGGCCTCAACGTCCCGCCGTACCTTCAGCACTACCTGCCGCTGCTCGCCGACGGGGCCGGCCAGCCCGCGAGGAGGACCTCGTGAACCAGCCCGGGCGCAGCGAAACCGGCCGGTCGGGCCGCCCGGCCCCGTCGGAACCGACCGCCTGACGATGGCCGGCCGCCACCGCCGCCCGCCCGAGCCGCAGCTGCCGGCCGACACCGATGCCCGGCTGCGGGCCATCGCCGACCAGCGGCCCGTCGTGGAGGAAGGCATCGTCACCTTCCCTGCCAGCACCGTCCCGTACGCCTACCGCACCGTGCACCGGCCCGACGGCGGCACCGACCAGCACCTCGTCCGCCTCGACCTGCCCCGACGACCACCCGGGTGACCGGCTCGGCAGCCCGTTCCTGACGATCCGTCACCACGGGTGGACCGCAATCCAGGACTCGCCCCCGCCCCGAACGGTTACCTCTGCCCGACCCGCTGTCGGCCGGTTCGCCGGGAGGCGGCCACGACGGAGAAGGCGTACTCCCGCATCCGGAGCTCGTAGGCGCGTACGCCGTCCACCAGCGGCGCGCCGGAGGCCGCGGCCCCGGCCAGGGCCCGCGTCAGCTCGGCGGCGTCACGGATCGCGGTGTTCGCGCCCATCGCCAGCACCGGACTCATGGCGTGGATCGCGTCCCCGAGCAGGGTGACGGGGCCCGGCTCCCACGGCGGTACGGGGCTCGCCGTGGAGATGCGCAGCGGGAACAGCGAGTCGGTCTCCCAGCGGTCCAGGAGGCGGTGCACGTCGGGGTGCCAGTCGTCGCCCACCAGGCGTCCGGCCAGCTCGCGCAGGGCGGGGCCGTCGAGACCGCGCAGCGCCTCGAACGAGGGCATGGCGGGGTGGTCCGCCGGCGCTCCCACCAGGCAGGCGACGTAGTCGCCGACGTGAGCGAGGGGGACGGGCGGTGTGTGTGCCGGGCCGGCGGCACCGGGAGGGCGGGCGAACCGCACGGGCCCGAACCCGACGTGCGGACTTCCCGGCCCACCGGTCACCACGGTGAAGATGCTGTCGAACACCCACGGCGGCAGCGCGGCCGCCTCCGCCTCCTCGACCTCTCCAACCCCGGTACCCAGCCCATCCAGCGGAATCCTGCCGTAGATCAGGCGCAGTCCGGCGTCCTCGACCCGGGCGTGCGGCAGCAGCTGTCGGCGTACCGCCGATCCGACCCCGTCGGCGCCGACCAGCAGGTCGGCGCTCGCGCTGCGGCCGTCGGCGAACCGAGCGGTGACCGTTCCGTCCTGCTCCCTCTCCCAGCTCAGCAGTTCCGCGCCGTAGCGCACGGTGTCCGCCAGGCCGGAGAGCAGGATCTGGCGCAGCGTCGGCCGGTTGAACGCGTACGAGCGGTACGGGCGAGCCGCGCCGCCGGTGGGATCGGGGCCCGGCGCGGTGGGCCGGTCCGCGAGCGCGCCCAGGTGGCGGTCACGGACGGAGACCCGGGCGGGCGGCGAGGCCGCGGTCGCCAGGCCCAGCCGGAAGAGGTGCTCCGGCAGGCAGTGTTCCAGGCCCGCGAGCCCGGGTTCGTCGAGCTGGACGCGGTAGCCCTGCGGCCTCGCGTCCGGGTGCGGGTCCCGCTCGTACACGGCGACGTCGAGGCCGCGGGCGCGCAACCCGTGGGCGAGGGTGAGGCCGCCGAGTCCGGCGCCGGCGATGATGACACGGTGCTGGTGCACAGTCTTCTGCCTTCGTTGTGGTCACGAAGGAAGCACTGGGGTTCCGCGAAGGGAACAAACACCGCGAGGGGCGCCGCTCAGAAACACCATTCAGGAGCGATTTTTCGCGCATTCCGTTGATTCTGGGCCCACAGTAGCAGCGAGCCGCGAGGTGGGGGACCGCCGAGCGGGCCCTCGGCAGCAGGCCGGGGGTCCGCTCGGCTGTGGCAGTCCCCCGCCAGGCCGCTGCGGGTGCGCCGACGGCCGCCTCGGCGCACCGTGGACCCATGGCCCTCATCGGGCCGCCGGGGCCTGCGGACGCCTGGGTGATCTCGGGGCGCGAAGAGCCGGCGGAGCCGCCAGGCCCCGCCCCGCAGGGCGCTTCGGACCTGCTCGGCGCCCCCGGGCCGAGCGCCGCCGCCCTGCCCGGCAACGTCGGCAGCCGGCCGGGCCCACGTCGTTTTCGTCACCGAGGGGACGGACCACCGACCAATCACGCGAATGTCTCGAAAGGGAAATCCGCCATGTCCTACCCAATAGCTCACTACTGGGGTGAATCGGGCGAGAATACGGCAAATCTCCGATTCGGCGCCGCCGCGCCGGACGTGTTGATCGGCGCGGGGGGAACAAGCGTCCACTACCTGGTCGACACGCCCTCCGCGAACAAGACGTTCGGCCTGTACCGACTGGACATGGGGCCCCGACCGACAGGCCCCGCTCCACACTTCCACCGGACCATGTCCGAGTCGTTCTTCGTCCTGTCCGGGATCATGCGCCTGTACGACGGCGAACGGTGGATCGACGCCGAGGCGGGTGACTTCCTGCACGTGCCGGAGGGCGCTGTGCACGGCTTCCGCAACGAGTCCCACGAGCCGGCCTCGATGCTGATGCTCTTCGTACCGGGCGTGCCACGTGAATCGTTCTTCGAGGAAATCTCGGAGATCGCGGCCGAAAGACGTCCGATGAGCGAGGCGGATTGGGCGGAACTCTACCGCCGGCACGACCACTTCCTGCCCTGACCGGCCCGTCCGGCCGGGGGTCGGCCGGGGGTCGGCCGGGACAGGGAGACCCCTGGACCGGGCCCGGGCGGTAGGGCCTGCGGCCTGTGGCTGTTCCCCGCCCTCGGGACGGGCACGGCCGGTGTCAGCCGAAGCACCGGACAATCGCCGGATCGGCGGGTTCGTAGGGGTGCCACTGGTCCGCGGCGGGGCGGCCGGTGGCGACGAATGCGGCGATCGCGCGGGAGAAGGTGTCGCCGAGCGAGCGGACGGCGGTGGTGGCCTCGCCGAGCATGGGGCTGTCGGGGTAGGCGTCGAAGGTGTCGAAGAAGAAGGGGAGTTCGACGCAGTGCGCGGCGCCCAGGCCTGCGGGGTCGGGTACCGGGGCGCGGTCGAACCGGTAGACGTAGGTCGGGTTTCCGGCCGCGGCGTGGCGGTCGGCGATGGCGAGGGTGTCGTCACGGAAGACGAGCCCGGTCTCGAACTCGGTGAGGATGTCGGCCGGGGTCGCGTTCTGCCGCCGGGCCGCGATGCGGTCGTACCGCTCGTCGCCGCCGTCGGCCTGGCCGGCCGCGATCGAGCGGGCCCGGTCGGCGGTGATCTCCCGGATGCGGGGGTCGAAGGCGAAGAAGGAGGCCATCTCGTTCCTGGCGGTGCCGGTCAGCAGGCCTTTGCCGTCGAGGCGTCCGTCGACCAGCGCCTGCTGCCATGTCGCGGGGATCCCGGAGGCGCCGAGGACGGGGTACATGGGCGGGGCGACGCTGCCCGGGCGGGCGGCGTCGCGGGAGAGCTGCTGGTAGGCGGCCAGGAGCCGGTCGGCCGGGACGGCACGCAGCGCGGCACCCCGGTCCCGGGTGCCGTCCGGGCCGAGGAGGCCGAGGATGCCGAGGAAACGCCGGGCGTGGTCGCTCGCCTCCTCGGGGTCCTGCGGGGCGAGCCCGAAGGGACCGCTCTGGGTGATGACCTGGTTGACGAGCGGGCCGGTGGTCGGGGAGACGGCGAGGTAGAGGGCGGAGAACGCCCCGGCGGACTGGCCGCCGACGGTGAGGCTGCCGGGGTCGCCGCCGAAGGCCGCGATGTTGCGCCGCACCCAGGCGAGGACGGCGGCCTGGTCCTGCGCGCCGAGGTTCTCGATGCCGAGGTCCGGCAGGTAGAGGTAGCCGAGCGGGCCGAGTCGGTAGTTGGCGGTGACGACGACGGCCCGGCCGGCGGCGGCCAGGTGCCGGCCGTCGTACCAGTCCCAGCCGCCGGACCCGCTGGTGAACCCGCCGCCGTGGAACCACACCAGGACGGGCAGGGCGTCCGGGGCGGACCCGTCCGCAGGTGGACGAGGGGTCCACACGTTCAGCGTGAGGCAGCCGTCCTCGTCCCAGTCGGGGGTGCGTGGCCCCATGACCGCTTCGAGCCGGGAGGGGCCCTGTGGGACGGACGGGCCCGGGCGGTCGGCGTTCCGGACGCCCGGCCAGGCGGGGTGCGGCACGGGGGCGGCGAAGCGCCGCTCGCCCACGGGCGAGGCAGCGTAGGGGATGCCGCGGAAGGCGGCGACGCCGTCCTCGACGGTGCCTCGGACGCTGCCGGACTCGATGGTCACGACGGGGCTCTCGATCAGGGTCATCGGTGTCGCCTTCCTTGCAGACGTGGGATGACTCCGGTCTATCGCTATCGCCATGAGACGGGAAGATGCCGACGGTTCGGCTCTCTCTGCGCGGTCTACGGCACCTGTCGAACTCGGCCGTAGGCGATGCGTATCGGCCAAGATCGGATCGTTCCGTCACTATCTGCGCACGCGTCGGATACGCTGCGACAGTCCCGTGTCGGACGTGCACTCCGGGCCTGGCGAGTCAAGGCCCCTGGTGCGCACGGCCGTTGTCGCCCTGGTCTATCCAGGGGGGCTCAATTGTCATGTCCCGGCTTGGAGCGGGCCAGTGGCGGGGACGCCCGGCCGGTCGGGCAGGCCGGGGGGCCGGGACCGGATGGAACACAACCAGGGCGGGAGGCCGACGGGCTGATGACACTGAGCATCGACGAACTGCGGCAGCGGCTGACAAGCAGCCAGGGCAAGACGTTCGAGATCACCGGCGAGGAACTCGGGGCGGCCGACCTGGTCTCGCGCCACCTCGGCGATTCGCTGAAGGTCGGCAAGGCGACCACCGACCGCGACGCCCTGACGGTCCACGGCACCGCCGCACTGGGGGCAGCGACCGGCCTGCCGGTCACGGTGGCCTTCACGGCCGACGCCGACGGCAAGCAACTCGTCGGCTTCGACATCGCGTTCACCCTGAGTCTCTGGACCTTCACCACGGCGGCAGCGGCGAGCGAGGACTTCACCTACCTGTCCACGTTCGGCTTCACCCAGCCCAGGTTCGTCCTGCGCAGCGGCGACGTCGGCGCCGTCCTGGGCTGCACGCTCAACGGCGCCGCCTACCGCCTGCCGATCGACGCCGACGGCCCGCTGGTGCCGGATGGCGACGGCGGCGGTGAGCTGCCGGACGTCACGCAGTCCTTCGGCTGCGCCCTGCCCGCAGACCTGGGCTTCAAGCTCACCGACGTCTGGCTCCGCTACGACCCGGGCACGAAGACCCTGGTGCTGTCCGGGGGCGCCGCCCTGAGCGGCGGAGCCCCGGCCTCCAGCGTGGCCTGGGCGCTGCTGATCCAGGACCGGGGCGACGCGGGCAGGCGCTACCTCGGCGTGGTGCAGGCGGCCGTCAAGCTGTCGCTGTCCGGGCTGCCGATCATCAAGGCGCTGGTGCCGCCGGCCGACGACCTGGTGATGCAGCACGTGGCCCTGCTGTTCATCACGGAGGGGCTGGACGACACCGAGGTGGCGGACCTCAACAAGGCCCTCAAGGCGGTCAAGGCCGACTTCCCCGTGGGAAACGCGCCCGAGCTGCCGGCCGGCCCGCTGGACAGCGGGGTCACGGCGTCCCTGGCCTACGACCTCGGCGGCACGCCCCGGGAGGCCGTGAAGGTCCGACTCGGCGAGGCCTCTCGCACCTGGGCCGCCCTGCCGCAGGACAAGGGGCCCAGCGGCAAGGCCGACCAGCCGGCGAAGGCGGAGTCCAGCGGCCCGTTCCGGCTGGGCAAGCTCAACCTCGGCTACGCCAAGGGCACGATCCAGGTCTCCGCGGACTTCAGCATCAACGCCCACGCGCTGACGTTCGAGGCGAGCGGCTTCGGGGTCAGCATTCCGCTGGCCGACCCCGGCAAGGCGACCCCCGTGCTCAAGGGCCTGGGCATCAGCGCGAAGACGGACCCGATCGCACTGGGCGGCGCGCTGCGCACGAACCCGACTCCGGACTGGCCGGTGCGGTACGACGGCGACGGCATGCTGACGGCGCCGGTGATCAGCGTCGGGATCGCCGGCTCCTACGCCCGCAAGGCGGACGGCACGCTCTCGCTCTTCCTCTTCGGCCAACTCGGCACCGGCACCAACCCGGAGGCCGGCTTCGGCCCGCCGCCCTTCCGGGTCAAGGACGTCTCCCTGGGCTTCGGCTACCACAGCGAGGTCCGCGTCCCGGCGCTGACCGAGGTCGACACCTTCCCCCTGCTCAACCTGACCGGCGGCGCCGACTCGACCCCGATGAAGGTGCTGGACACGCTGACCGGCGGGCTCAAGCCCTGGGTCGCGCCCAAGGACGGCGAGATCTGGGTGGCGGCGGGCCTGCACTGGACGATGTTCGAGCTGGCCGACTTCCGTTCCATGGCGCTGGTCGAGTTCGGCGAGTCCCTGGTGATCGCGCTGCTGGGGCTCGGGGAGTTCGACTTCCCCAAGCTGACGGCGGCCGAGCAGAAGGCCGGCAAGGATCCGAAGGTGGCACGGATCCAGATCGCGGCCGAGGCGCTGTACCGGCAGAGCGAGGGGCTGCTCTCCCTGACGGCCCAACTGACCGACAAGTCCTACATCCTGGACAAGAACTGCAAGCCCACCGGCGGCCTCGCGCTCTGCGTCTGGGTGCCCCCGAGCCCGCACGCCGGGGACTTCGTGGTCTCCGTCGGCGGCTACCACCCGGCGTTCGTCAAGCCCGGCCACTACCCCGCCGTACCCCGGCTGGGGATCAAGTGGTCGATCAGCAACACCCTCACGCTGACGGCCGAGGCGTACGCGGCCATCACCCCGCACGCGGCGATGCTGGGCGGTGCGCTGGCGCTGGTCTTCGACACCGGTCCGCTGCGGGCCTGGTTCACCGCGCACCTGGACGCGCTGATCCAGTGGTCGCCGTTCTTCTTCGACGTCGCCATGGGCGTCAGCATCGGGGTGCGGTTCTCCCTCCACGTCTGGTTCGTCCACATCACGATCAGCCTGGAACTCGGGGTGGACGTGGAGCTGTGGGGCCCGCCCATCGGCGGCAACGCCACCGTCCACCTGTGGTTCATCAGCTTCCACATCGGCTTCGGCAAGAGCCGCCCGGACCACCTGCCGCCCGTCCCCTGGACCGACTTCCAGTCCCAGCTGCCGCCCAAACAGCAGGCTGTGCAGGCCAATCCGGTGGCCGGGCTGTCCTGGAAGCCCACCGCGCCCTCGTCCCTCGCCCGGGTGGGCGACGACGGAACGGACGCCGGCCCCTGGTACGCCTCCACCCACGGGTTCAGCTTCGTCACCTCCTCGGCGGTGCCGGCCAGCAAGGTGCTCTTCGGCGGCGCCGCCGTGACACCGGACGAGGACCCGCTGCACATCCGCCCGATGCAGCAGGGCGACCTGACGTCTACCCACAGCGTCACGATCACCAAGGACGGCCAGCAGGTCGACCACTCCGGCTGGAGCGCCGAGCCGGTGCGCTCCAACGTGCCGCAGTCGCTGTGGGGCCCGGGCGAGAGCTCGCTGAACGGCACCGGTCTGCTGCCCGGCCGGCTGACGGGCCTGACGGTCACCGTCCCGGCACCGGCCTTCGGCGGACAGCTGACGGTCGCACCCGGCGTCCTCGACCTCGACCCGCTGCTACCCCAGGGCGCCCTGCCCCTGGACGCGGGAGCGGCCGCCGTCGGCCCTGTGGCGCAGACGAGCACGCAGACCGTGGCGGTCATCACCGCCGCCGACACCGGCATCGCCGCCCCGTCGACCGCCGCGACCCGCGAGGCCCTGCGCGCCCAGCTCGGCGGGCTCGGGTACCTGCTCGACCCCGTCGGCCCGCTGAGCGGCTACGCCGACCTCGCCCGCGGCGACCTGGCCGCCGAGCCGCTTCTCGTCCCGACCGGAAAGTGACCACCTGATGCTCAGTCAAGATTCCGGAACCGCCAGCGGCCTGGAGTTCCACGACAGCCTCGTCCCGGCCCTGGAGGCGGGGACCTACCAGATCTCCACCGGGCACGCCATCGACGGCCTGGACACCGGCGACTACTTCGCCACGCCGGTGGTACGCACCCTTGAGGTGCAGGCCGCGCGGTTCGCGCTGCCCGACGGCGCGGTGCACGGGGTGTACCCCACCGACGGCGCCACCGGCACCTTCGACCAACTGCTGCCGCACATCACCCTGGACACCCCGCCGCTGCCCTGGGAGCGCACCCTCACGGGGGCGCCGCCCGCCCCCGGGCAGCCGGCCGTGCCGTGGCTGGCGGTGCTCCTCTTCGCCGAGGGCGAGCTGCCGGGCGACCCGTCCGCCACCGGCCGCACCGAGACGATGACCGTCGCCGACCTGCTGGCCACCCCCGCCGCCGAGGCCATCGCCCCCGTGCTGACCGACGTCGAACAGGCGGACCAGGCCACCGAGTGCCGGACGATCGACGTGCCCGCTCAGCTGTTCGCCGCGATCGCCCCGCGGACCGGGGAGCTGGGCCGGCTCGTCCACCTGCGGCGCGGCGAGGACGAGCCCAGCGGGGCGCGCTCACGCAGCGACCGCACCCGGGCCCGCTCGCTGCGCGGCGTCCACCGCGCCACCCCGCCCCGCTGGTGGCACACCCTGCGCGACGACGCGTCCTACGAGGGCCTGCACGCGGTGGTCGTGGGCAACCGCTTCCCCACCACCACCGGCGGCCAGTACACGGCCCACCTGGTCTCCCTGGAGGGCTTCGCCGCGTACCTCGACGGCAGCAAGGTGGCGAACGCGCCGCTGCGCCTGGTCTCGCTGCGGTCCTGGTCGTTCCGCTCCCTGCCGGACTCCGGCGCGCACTTCGGCACCCTCGTCGAGAACCTGGCCGCACCCGGCGGCCAGGACGCCGCCGCGCTGGGGCTGCGGCTGCCGCCGAACGGCGCCACCGGCGAGGCCGGCGACCGGCTCACCCAGGGCTACACGCCGCTGGCCCACCAGCTCGACTCCGGCGAGCAGAGCTACGCCTGGTACCGGGGCCCGCTCACCCCGCTGCCCACCCAGCCGCTCCCGCAGACCGTGGAGCACAGCGCGACCGCGGACGCCCGGCTGGTGTACCTGGAGGAGCACGGCCTCTTCGACGTCAGCTACGCCGCCGCGTGGACCCTGGGCCGCTCCCTCGCGCTCGCGGACCCGCAGTTCCCGCCCGCGCTGATGGCCTGGCGCACGGTGGCCCGGGCCGGCGCCGGCCGGATGCTCGCCGCCCGCGGCCGGGCCGGCAGCGGCAGCCTCGCCGGCGCCCGGGCCGCGACCGACCACCTGGGCGCACCCACGGCGATCGGCGCCCGCCCGGCCCGGCAGGCGTTCGAGGCGAGCGCCCTGGCCGGCCTCGCCCACACCCTCACCACCGCGCTGGCAAGCCCGCTGGACCAGGCCGCCGCCGGCCGGCGGCTGGCCCAGGCGCGACCGGCCCCGCCCCTCCAGGCCGCCGCGCCCTGGCTGCGCGGCCAACTGGCCCGGCCCGAGGCCCGCGAGGCACTGCGGACGGCGACCGCCGACGCCGCGAACCCGGTGCTGGACTGGCTGGACCGCCTGGCCCTGCTCCACCCGGTCCCCCTGGAACAGCTCGTGCCCCGCCAGGAGCTGCTGCCCAACGAGAGCCTGCGCTTCTGCTACGTCGACCGGGCCTGGCAGACGGCCCTCGTCGACGGGGCGCTGAGCATCGGCATCGCCGGCAGCCTGGACAGCGACCTCAGCACACTGCTGCACGACGCCCTCACCGACCTGCCCGCCCGCCTCTCGGGCTTCCTCGTCCGCTCCTGCCTGGTGCCCGGCTGGCCCGCCCTGCGCATGCACCTGTACGCCGGCGAGAAGGAACTGACGGTGCTGCGCGCCGACACGCTGGGCGAGGACGTGCTGCTGGTCCTGGCCGACGGCATCGTGGACCGGCTCGTGGTGGCGGAGCCGCCCCAGGGCCTGCACTTCGGCATCCAGGACGGCGACGTCCTGCACCTGCGCAACCTCAAGGGCGACGACATCGGCGCCACGCTGCCGGGCGTCCAGCTGCCGCAGGTCAGCGGCTACCTGAACCCGGACACCCGGGTCCTGGACGTCACCCGGATCGGCGACGCCATCACCGCCGCCCTCGGCGACCACGCCCAGGAGGGCGGCCTCAGCGCGGCCGGCTGGGCGATCCAGATGGTCAAGGCGGCCCAGCAGATGACCTTCCAGCGATGACCCTCCAGCGATCCTGACGAAAGCGAGCACCATGCCGAACGACGACAAGGGACCGCTGATCGTCCCGGTCCAGGTCGACGCCCTGGCGGTCAACGACGAAGTCCGCTTCAGCGTCCCGTTCATCCGGTGGCAGGCCAACTTCAACCTGCTGGCGCAGAACCTCCCGCCCGAGGGCGGGCCCTTCGACAACAACCAGGCCGCGCACTGGAACACCGACACCACCGCGGGCGGCGTCTACCTCCAGTGGCAGCTGCCCCAGGCCCTGCGCAACGGCGCACACGACCCGGACACCGGCGACACCACCTTCCCGCTGGTGCCCAACCGGTGGCTGGTCGTCCGCTACAGCGGCCCGGCCGCCAGCCGCACCGCCCACTCCTGGGTGATCGAGAGCGACTGGCTGCCCGCCGACGGCGACACCGCCACCGGCACCACCCCCTACCTGCGCCCCGGCACCGCCAGGAGCGTCCACATCGGACGGCGCACCGCCGCCGCCGACTGGCCGGGCGAGAGCGACACGCAGGACCCGTACGTCACCGCCGCCGGGCCGGGCCTGCTCACCTTCTCCGCCTTCCAGCCCTTCAACGAGAACGTGCTCTCCCTGCACGACGACCTCGCGGGCGTCGCGGACCAGGACACCCTCGGCTACCTGGTCACCGGCTGGTACTCCGCACCCGGCGCCGACCCGCTGCACGAGGCGACCAGCCTGGCCGCCCTCGGCTGGGCCCTGGCCGCCGACCCCACCGCCGACACCCCGCCCACCGACCGCACCCTCTACACCGGTCAGGTGCTGGGCCTGAGCTGGGACAAGACCGGCAGCGTGCCCGCCTCGGACCGCCCCCAGGGCGTGGACGTGGACGTCGCCGTGGGCAACAGCTCCGTCGACGCGCTCACCGCCCTGCTGGTGGCCAAGGGCACCGACGCCGACGACGCCGCCCGGCTGGAGGCGCTGGCGCACGGCCTGCTCGACGGCCTGGACGACGCGGGCACCGAGTCCGTCGACCAGTCCATCCACCGCGCCTGGTTCGGCTCCACCCACGGCGGCTACACCTGGGACCTGGTGGACGGCACCGCGGGCGCCGAACTCTGCGCCCAGCTCAACACCGACCAGGCCGCCCACGACGCCCAGGTGCGACAACTTACCGATGCCCAATGGAAGTTGTACGGCGCCTGGTGGCTCAACCGGCTCGACGACGTCCCCGACGCCTACGCCGACACGCTGCCCGCCACCCTCAAGCCCGCCGAGCAGGACAGCCTCGCCGCCCGGGTCACGGCGCTGGCCGCCGACATCGCCGCCCGCCGCGCCCCCGGCTCCGGGCACCCGCAGCCGATCCCCTGGGGCGCCACCGACGAGGACCTCGCCGCCGCCGCCCAGGCCTACCTGACCGCGCACGGCGCCGACCCCGCGACCTGCACGCTCAAGCGCTCCCCGCTGGGCGAGTTCCACCACGCGCAGGACCCGGTGGTGCTGCTGAACGGGATCAAGACCCCGACCCCGGCCGACCTCACGGCCGCACTGCCCTGCCGCACGCCGGACCAACTGCTGACCGGCATCGACCTGGACAGCGGCCCCGTCCCCGCCCCGGCCACCGTGCCCGGGCCGCCCCTGACCCACCTGCCCGAGGCCGCCACCGTCGCCACCCTGCTCGGCGAGTTCTGGCTGCTCGACCAGGCCCAGGCCGCCGGCACCCTCGCCGACGCCGTGGCCCACCCCGACCAGCGGGTCACCGGCACCCTCCCCGCCCTCGGCACCAGCAGCTGGCGCCAGCCCTGGAAGCCGCTCTACCTGCTCTACGAGCTGTCCTACTACCCCATCCCGCACGACACCGCCGACGGCGACTGCTGGCAGTTCGACGGCACCCGCTACCACTGGACGAAGACCGGCCCGGCCGACCCGCCGGCCTACCAGTCCTACACGGGGCGGATCTACCTCACCCCGCACGCCACCTTCAACCTCGCCGCCCAGATCAAGCAGTACCGGGACACCCACCCCGACGCGCCCCAGGACGAGCTCCAGCAACTCGCCGACCAGGTGGCCGGCTGGGACCTGCTCAGCCAGGCCCTCGACGGACTCACCCCGCGCATCACCCTGCGCGACCCGGCCCTCGCCGCCCACCCCGACGACGCCAAGGGCCTGGCCACCCTGATCGGCTCCCAGTACCAGACCACCCCCGTCCCCGGCGCCCTGCCCTCCCGCAGCGGCAAGTGGCCCGCCTCGGACTTCCCGCACCTGCGCGCCGGCCAGTTCTCCTTCAACCGGATCGCGGTCGTCGACCAGTTCGGCCAGGTCACCGACCCCATCAACCCGCAGGGCAGCGGCAGCTCCACCGACACCGACAAGAAGCACCTGGTGCTGGCCGAGAGCGTGCGACCGGACGACGGCGCGACGATCCTGCCGGAGTTCCCCTACCGCTACGCCGAACTGCGCCCCCGCCTCCTGCAAGGAGCCCGGCTCCGCTTCGACGCCGTCAGCGCCACCGACGACAGCCAGGTGCTCGACCTGCACGCGGGCGTCAACCCGGTCTGCGGCTGGCTGCTGCCCAACCACCTGGACGCCGCCCTCGCGGCCTTCGACCCCGACGGCGGTGCGCTCGGCCAGTGCCGGACGGTCTACACCGACGGCGGCCAGCAGCAGGTCGTCTGGGACCCGGCACCGGGCTCCAGCCACCCCACCCTCGACAGCCTCGCCCCCGGACTCCCACACCTGGCCTCCTTCCTGACCGGCCTGCGCGACGCCGGCCCGTCGGCCCTGGCCGCCACCCTGAAGGCCGTCGACGAGACCCTCTACACCGTCAACCCGCTCGGCGGCTGGGACGACACCACCATGACCGTGCTCGCCGGGCGGCCCCTGGCCCTGCTGCGCACCCGACTGGCCCTCGAACTCGACGGACCGCCGGTCATGGACCCCAGCTGGGAACAGTGGCAGTACGTCCTGCACCCGAACAGCACCGCGCCCCGGCCGGTCTCCCTGGACTACCGGTGGGGCGTGCGGCTCGGCGCGCTGGAAAACCTCGCCGACGGCCTGATCGGCTACACCAGCGGCGACGACTACACCACCCTGCACACCGTCCAGCCGCCGTCGGACGCCCCGTCCTACCTGGCCGGCATCGGCACCGGGTTCCCGCTCACCACCGCCGGCACCCCGCAGTACCTCACCCTGCTCGCCGACCCCCGGGGCGCCGTCCACGCGGTCAGCGACATCCTGCCGGTCTCCGTCTTCACCGTCCCCGCCGAGTTCGTCAGCCCCGCGCTCTCCCGGATGGAGGTCTCCTTCCGCCTCGGCCCGGTCCTGACCAGCCCGCAAAGCGTCACCGGCGCCGACGGCAGCCCCGCCACCGGCTGGGTCCTGCCCCGCCCCCCGGCCCGCCACGGCGCCTGGAGCTGGGCCGAACCCACCACCACCACCGGCTGGCAGGACAGCCCGCTGGCACCCGCCGGCACCCCCGGCCACATCCCGGCCCCGGCCGCCCCGCTCAGCGCCCGCACCGGCCGCCTGCGCCTGCGCCTGCGCGGCGCGGTCGCCGACGAGCAGTGACCACCGACCCACGCAGCACCGATCCACGAACCACAGACCCACGGATTACCGACCCAGGAGCAGCAGTGTTCGTCCGCGCCGGAGCCAGCGCCTCCACCGCCCTGAACTACCTCGTCACCACCGCACCTTCGCCCCTGGAGATCACCCCGGCGGACACCACGTTCACCCCGGCCACGATCTCCGTCACCGCCGCCAACCCCGGCCCCGACCCGGTCCGCGTCGTCTCCGTCAAGTTCACCCTCCCCGCAGGCACCGGCGCCGGCGCCCTCACGGAACACCCGGACCAGATCCACGCCACGGTGACCCCCGGCGCCGACTGGACCTTCACCAACGGGGAGGACGGCACCTTCCTCGCCATTCCCACCGGCGACCAGGGCTACGTCGAAGTCACCGACAAGGCCGTACTGTTCGAGCTCACCAACATCGCCGTCAACGGCGAGATCGGCGTCACCACCCTCGACATCCTGGAGAGGACCCAGGACGACGAGGGCGACACCTCCAAGGGAACGGCCGAGTTCCAGCTCGGCAAGTGCTTCCCGGGTTTCCAGTTCAGCGACCTCACACCCGCGTTCCTCGACGACGGCCGCACCACCGTGACCAACGGCGACACCGCCACCCTGACCTGGACCGCCTCCCACGGCGCCGCCTACACCATGCTCCACGAGAACAAGTCCTACGACGTCACCAACACCCGCACCTGGACCTCCCCGAAGCTCACCCGCGACGCCACCTTCCACCTGCGGGCCAGCCTCACCACCGACGGCCACACCGTCACCCACTACCTGCACACCAACGTCACCGTGGACAAGCCCGACCTCACACTCGGCACCCTGACGGTGAACGGGGACGCCCAGGTGTCCGGGCAGAGCAACGTCCAAGGCCTGCACTGCGCGCAGACGCTGGAGGTCGGCGGTGAGATCCACGCCGCGGGGACCGTGTACGGCGGCGACCACACCCAGTCCGTGACCCTGTACGGCGCCCATGTCACCAGCGACCTCACCGTCGACGGCAACCTCAGCGCCATCGGCGCCGACGCCATCGTCCGGATCCGGGACCTGCGCGGCCCCTCCAACGTGAAGCTCAGCATCAACAGCAACACCGAGATCCTCACCGGAAACAGCGTCACCATCGCTGACACCCTCACCGTCAACGGACTCCTGACGGCCAACGGGGACCTCGATGTCTGGTACAGGGACAACAACCAGCAGAAGCTGACGACGTCCGGCGTCACCGGCGGCGTGAAGTTCCCCGGCCTAGTCGTCTTCAACAAGTGCACCATCAACCAGGGCGACTGGCCCAAGCTCAAGAACTTCAGCGATGGCCAGGCCAAGTTCCAGATCTGGAACACCATGTACAACAACGAGAGCAAGGAGGCGGTCGTCTTCGTCTACGACGGTAAGGGCGACCACCGCAACGTGACGGCCGACTTCGGCAGCCCGGGTGTGGGACACCAGGGGCAGACGTTCCGATTCGTTTTCGAGTAGTCCGACGGCCGGGCGGGTTGAGCCAGCTGGACTGTCTCCCGATCGGACAGTCCCTGGAACTCTCCTGAGCCGGCGCCGCAATAGCCTGCGGCAACGAACCGCGCGGCGCCCGGCCCACCAGGGGCCGGGCGCCGCGCCGTTGGGCCCGGTCAGGTGGCTGCTCTCCCAGTTCCTCTCCCCGCTGGTGAACACCCGCACCGATGCCTGGGGCGGCTCACCGGCCAACCGTGCCCTGCGCCCGGTGACCTGGTCCGACAAGGCGCTCGCCTCCGCCGCCGGCATGGCCCAGGTCCGCCACCAGTCGCGCCGCCTCGCCTCCGGCCGGGCTCCCGCCCCCGGCACCCGCCCGGCCGTGGCCCTGCTCGTCGAACAGCTCCAGCAGCGCAAGGCCCTGCGCCGCTACCGCGCCTGGCTTGACACCCGCCGGCCCGAAGCGGCGTAGCCGCGCCCCGGCGCGGCGCACACCACCCGCTCCGCGCCTTGGCTTCGACCCCGGCGCGCCCGCGCCGGACCTTCACCGAGCAGGCCGAAGGCCTGACGTTCCGTTACGGCCGTCGCAGGCCACGGCACCCATGAAGGATCGCTCAGCCGTCGCGCTCCGGTCTCTGCCCAAGTGGTGACCGGGTTTCAAACCATATGTCGCCCTATGGAATGACTGTGGTTCGTACCCGGGCGTGTCGCAACTGACCGCTGAGAGCCTTGCTCATACCAGGCAGGACCTGCCGGCTACACCTTCCGGCAGGCCTGCCCACGTCCGACCACCCCACCGAGAGCCGACACCCGTCGGTGCACCTGCGGAGGTACATCATGTCCCGTTCCACCACCGCGCTCGCTGCCCTGGCCGCCGGCCTGATCGCCCTGACGGCGCCCACGGCTGCCGTCGCCGCGCCCCGCGTGGCCACCAACACCATGTGCCTGGACGTGGGCGGTTCCCGCAACAACGGCGACCACGTCAAGATCTGGCAGTGCCAGAACCCCGGCTTCGGCAACCAGAACTTCGTCATCGACAGCGGCCAGATCAAGGTCAAGGACACCATCGGAACCGGCCGAGAGATGTGCCTGGACGTGGGCGGTTCCCGCAACAACGGCGACCACGTCAAGATCTGGCAGTGCCAGAACCCCGGCTTCGGCAACCAGAACTTCGTCATC
>NZ_JBFBNR010000055.1:0-313 GCF_040687675.1 Kitasatospora sp. NPDC056731 | reverse complement strand
CGACAGCGGCCAGATCAAGGTCAAGGACACCATCGGAACCGGCCGAGAGATGTGCCTGGACGTGGGCGGTTCCCGCAACAACGGCGACCGGGCCAAGATCTGGCAGTGTCAGAGCCCCGGCTTCGGCAACCAGAACTTCGTCATCGACAGCGGCCAGATCAAGGTCAAGGACACCATCTGACAGGCCGGCGCGGGGCACGGTGACGGCCGTGTCGTGTGCCCCGGAAATGCAGAGAACCCCCATCCGGTTTCCCGGATGGGGGTTCTCTGTGAATGATTGTTCGGCGGCGTCCTACTCTCCCACAGGGTCCCC
>NZ_JBFBNR010000054.1:0-46724 GCF_040687675.1 Kitasatospora sp. NPDC056731 | reverse complement strand
CCCAAGTACGTCCAGTACGAGGGCGATCCGGGCGCACGCCCAGCCGGGCGCCCAACGCCGCGGGCTGATCCGCCAAGATCGACCGGACAGGACCTGGAGCCGGGGCGCGGGCGCCCCGGCCGGTCGGGTGGGTCGGGTCGATCGAGGACCTCGGTGCTGGTGGAGCGGCGGGGTCCGTCAGAACGGGTTGGTACAGGTGGTGACCTGCTGGGTCGCCTCCAGCGCCGGGCCGGCGGTGGCGCAGATGATCCGCAGGTCGGTGGTGACGACGCGCGGGGTGACCGCCTTCGCGGAGCCCAGGCGCACGGTGGTCGCGGAGGCGACCGTCTCCCACGGGCTGCCCCAGGCCTTCTGGGTCCGCACCTCGACCTGAACCATCGTCAACTGGCGCGAGTCGGCGGAGACCTGGGCGACGCCGAAGAAGCCCTCGCCGTCGTGCTGGTGCGAGATGCAGGGCGTGTTGAGCACGGCGGCGCAGGCCACCGCTTCGTTCTCGGTCGTCGCCGGGGCCGCGATGGCCGGTCCGGCCGTCAGGCCTGCTATCCCTGCCACCATCATCGTCACAGCTGCGATCCGAGCGCGCATGATATGAACCTCCTTGGAAATTAAGGGGATCTCACTCCTTGAGATGAGTCTTGCACAGAACGTGGTCATGTCGTGTGTGTGTTGCGTCACACTCAAGGTGACCATTCAACTACGTGCTGCAACCACCTGCCGAGCGGTCGACGGACCGCAGGTGGGAGGCCTGGGGGCAACTCGGCGACGCCCGGGCCGGGTTGGCGGTGTCCCTTCACTCGTCCGAGTGGCGAACTGCCGTCGGGGCGAATCCGGCCGTTAGCATCGACCCGAACCGCGGAGGTGTCTGCGTGGACACGGTCATCGTGCAACTGCCCGACCGGGGGCCCGTGATGGCACCCGGCGAACCGCCCGGCCTGCTGCGGATGGGCCCCGGCGAGGCCGCGGTGTTCGGGCGCGGCGAGCCTGGCCGCCCGGCCCCCATCCCGCTGCCCGACCAGGGCGTCTCCCGGCGCGCGGGGGAGGTCACCGCCGCCGAGGACTACTGGCGGCTGTCCAACTTCAGCACCTCCGCCACCTACGTGGTGGAGAACCTGGAGGGCGCGGGCGAGCACGTCAAGGTGGCGCCCGGCCGGCTCGGCGCGCCCGTCCCGTTCGAGTTCTCCAGGGTGCTGCTGCCCGCCCTCGGCGAACCCGCCTCGTTCAAGGTCTTCGCCCCGCAACACGCGTACCTGGAGGGTCGGCCAGGCGGCGTCGAGGGCGAACTCACCGTCAGCCCGTTCGCCCTCGACCCGACCGCCAAGTACTTCCTGGTGCTGCTCGCGCTCTGCGAGCCCCGGCTGCGCTCGCCCTCCGCCGCCGTCGTCCCCGGTGTGACGGACGTGCTGGCCCGGCTGCGCGCCCTGCCCTCCTGCCACGGGCTGACCCGCTCGGCGGTCAACTACCACATCGACTACCTGGTGTGGACGAAGCTGCGGCTGCGCGAGCCGTACGAGGATGGCCCCGGCGGCGGCAAGCGCGAGGAACTCGCGGCCCTGGCACTGAAGTTCGACCTCGTCCGGGAGGAGCACCTGGCCCTGCTCCCGCCCCGGCGCCCGGTCGCCCGACCGTGAGGCCCGCCGGCCAGCCGCCCGACGGTCAGCCGCCCGTCGAGCCGGTACCCGTCGAGCCGGTACCCGTCGAGCCGGTACCCGCCGAACCGGCGTCCGAGCAGCGGGTGCCGGAGAAGGACCAGCCCCTGCCGGAGCGGCAGTTCGAGGTGCCGGCCGGCTACCGGCTCGCGGGCTACCGCACCGGCGCCTACCTCGGGGCCGGCGCCTGGGGCAGCGTGTACGCGGCCGAAGGCCCCGACGGCACCCCGGCCGCCGTCAAACTGCTCAGCCCCGCCCGGCTCAGCCCCGGCCAGCGCCGGACCATGACGGAGGTCGCCCGCAGCGAGATGCGCTTCAGCCGCCGCGCGGACCACCCCCACCTGATCCGCACCCTCGCCGTGACGGTCGTCGACGACCCGGCCCACCCCGGCCTGGACGGCGCCGTCGCCCTGGTGATGGAACGTGCCGCCCGCAGCCTCCAGGACGTCCTCGCCGCCGCCCGCCCCGGCGCCCCGGTGCCCGGTGCCGAACGCGTCCTCACCGAGGTCTGCGCCGGGCTCACCCACATGCACCGGGGCGGCTGGGTGCACGGGGATCTCAAACCGGCCAACATCCTGCTGATGCCCGACGGCACCGCCAAGATCGCGGACTTCGGCCTTACCGCCGAACTGGAGGGTACCCACGCCTACGCGCCGCCGCTCGGCTCGCCCGACCACGTCCCGCCCGAGTGGTGGTCCGAGCGCACCGGCGCGCGCGGCGTCGCGGTGCGCCCCAGCGCCGACATCTGGGCCTTCGGGGTGATCGCCCACCAGGTGCTCACCGGCGGCCTGCACCCGTTCCTCGGCGCCACCGCCCGGGCCCGCTCGCTGGCCGCCCAGGCGTACGCGCGCGGCGCGGCGTCGCTGCGGCTGGACGAGGCGCTGCCCGGGCCCTGGCGGGCCGTGGTCACCGCCTGCCTGACCCCCGGGCGGGAGGAGCGGGCCCGCACCGACCTCGCCGCGCTGGTCGCCCGGGCCGTCGCGCGTCCGGCCTGCCGCCGCGGCGCCGCCCTGCGGGCCGCCACCGGCCTGCTGGCCTGCGCCGCCACCGTCCTCGCCCTGACCGGGGCCCCCGAGCCGGAGGCCGCGGAGCAAGGCGCCGCAGTACCCGCCGCGGGGTCGGCCGCCCACCCGGCCGCGCACCCGCTGCCCGGCGCGATCCCGGCCGGCTCCGACGTCCCGGTCGCCTACCGCGGCATGATCGAGGACGCCGCCCGGCGCTGCCCCGAGCCCGAGATCACCCCGGTGCTGCTGGCCGCGATGCTCAAGGCCGAGAGCGGCTTCGACCCGAACGCGGCCCGCCCCGAGACCGGCGAGTACGGCATCGCCATGTGGACGCCCGCCGTCTTCGACGCCTGGGCGAGGGCCGCGGCCCACGACGGCCCCAAGTCCTACCTGGACCCGGGCGACGCGATCGCCGCGATGGGCAACTACGTCTGCTGGCTGGACCAGCAGCTCAAGCACCGGGGCTTCACCCGCGACCTGCCGGCCCTGGTCACCGCCGCCTACCGGACCAGCGACAAGACGGTGGCGGCCGCCGAAGGTGTCCCGGAACGGGTCCGCCCGCACGTCGACAAGGTGCTCCGGTACCTAGCCGACTACGGCGGGTGAGCGGGCAAAACGGGATGAGTTGTACCACATCCCTACGTATCCCGGCGCGGTCAGCCGGGTGGGCGGCCCCCGGTCTGGGATGCTCGGCGGCATGATCACGAAGCTCCGCGCGGCCACCGCGCAATGGACCGTCGTCGTTCCGGTGGTGTCGTTCGTCGTCCTCGCCCTGACCTGGCACCGGGACCTGCCCGGTTGGGTGGTGGGCGTCGTCGCCTGCTTCCTGGCCGGCGCCGTGCTCGCCGCCGTACACCATGCCGAGGTGATCGCGCACCGGGTCGGGGAACCCTTCGGATCGCTCGTGCTCGCGGTGGCGGTCACCGTGATCGAGGTCGCGCTGATCGTGACGCTGATGGCCGACGGCGGCTCCAAGTCCGCCACCCTGGCCCGGGACACCGTGTTCGCCGCCGTGATGATCACCTGCAACGGCATCCTCGGCCTGTCCATCCTGGTCGCCGCGATCAAGTACCGGACCGCCGTCTTCAACGCCGAGGGCACCGGCGCCGCGCTCGCCTGCATCGGCACCCTCGCCACCCTCAGCCTGGTGCTGCCGACCTTCACCACCAGCTCCCCGGGCCCGCAGTTCTCCACCACCCAGCTGGTCTTCGCGGCCACCGCCTCGATCGTGCTGTACGGGCTGTTCGTGACCACCCTGACCTTCCGGCACCGGGACTACTTCCTGCCGGTCACCCCCGAGGGCCGGGTGCTCGACGAGGAGGACCACGCCGCGCCGCCGACCGCCAAGGCCGCCTGGATCAGCCTGCTGCTGCTCGGCGTGGCCCTGGTCTCCGTGGTCGGCCTCGCCAAGGGCGTCTCGCCGACCATCGAGCATGCCGTGGACGACGCCGGACTGCCGCACTCCGTCGTCGGCGTCGTGATCGCCCTGCTCGTCCTGCTGCCGGAGACCATCGCGGCGCTGCGCGCGGCCCTGCGCAACCGGGTGCAGACCAGCCTCAACCTGGCCCTCGGCTCGGCGCTCGCCAGCATCGGCCTGACCATCCCGGCCGTCGCGATCGCCTCCTCCTGGCTCTCCGGCCCGCTCGTCCTCGGCCTCGGCCCGGCGCACATGGTGCTGCTGACCCTGACCATCGTGCTCGGCACCCTGACGGTCATCCCGCGCCGGGCCACCCCGCTCCAGGGCGCCGTGCACCTCGCCGTGCTGGCCGCCTACGTGGTGCTGGCGCTCAACCCCTGACGCCGCCGCAGCAGTTCCCCAGAGCCCCTGCCTCCGACACCGCCGTCGGAGGCAGGGGCTCCGCGGTCTCCCGGGCGGAGCGTGCCGGACGGCGGCCCGCCGACGGGCCCGTCTGGAGCGCGGTGGTCAACGGCGGGCTCCGACCCGGCGGGTGACCGCGCGCCCGCCCCGGTGGCCGGTATTGACCGGTCATCGGGGCGGGCCCGCGTGTCGGGGCGGCGGGCGGGTGCCGTGGTTCTCTATCGTCCGTCTCGGACCGCCGAGTCCGGCCGCGTCCGAATGGCCCCGTCCGAACGAACCTGTCCGAATGGCCCTGTCCGAATGGCCCTGTCCGAGTCCGTCCGGGGCCCCTGCGGCCCCGCAGCCGATCCGACCCCGTGGGAGTGCGTGATGCCCGGCCCAGAGCAGCAGGTGCCCGCAGACGGCGGCCGGGCCCCCCGGCCCGCCCGGACCGAGGAGGACGCCGACGTCATCGTGGTCGGCGCCGGCCCGGCCGGCTCCACCGCCGCCTACCACCTCGCCCGCACCGGCCTGGACGTCCTGCTGCTGGAGAAGTCCGCGTTCCCGCGCGAGAAGGTCTGCGGCGACGGCCTCACCCCGCGCGCCGTCAAGCAGTTGACCGACCTCGGCATCGACGTCTCCGAGCAGGCCGGCTGGCTGCACAACCAGGGGCTGCGGCTGATCTCCGGCCGGCGCGCGCTGGAGTTCGACTGGCCTGAGCTGTCCGCCTACCCCGGCCACGGACTCGTCCGTCGGCGCGCCGACTTCGACGAACTGCTCGCCCGCCGGGCCGCCTCGGCCGGTGCCCGGCTGATCGAACGGGCCAACGTGGCAGGCCCGTTGGTGGACGAGCGGAGCGGCCGGATCACCGGCGTCACCGCGAAGCTCGGCGACGAGCGCCGGCCCGTCAGCTACCAGGCGCCGGTCGTGGTCGCCGCCGACGGCAACTCCACCCGCCTCTCCGTCGCGATGAAGCGCTACCGCCGCACCGACCGCGCCATGGGCGTCGCCTACCGCACCTATTTCACCACCCCCCGCCACCAGGACCGCTACCTGGAGGCCTGGCTCGACCTGCGCGACCCGGGCGACCCCGCCCGCCGCCTGCTGCCCGGCTACGCCTGGGTGTTCGGCATGGGCGACGGCACCGCGAACGTCGGCCTCGGCGTCCTCGACACCGCCCACGTCGACCTCGACTGGCGCGACCTGCTCCGCCGCTGGTGCGACAGTCTGCCGCCCGCGTACGGCTACACCCCCGACGCCGTCACCGAGCCCGTCCGCGGCTCCGCCCTCCCGATGGGCCTCAACCGCCAACCCCACTACGCCGACGGCCTGTTGCTCATCGGTGACGCCGGCGGCACGGTCAGCCCCGGCACCGGCGAAGGCATCGCCTACGCGATGGAATCCGGCCGCTACGCCGCCGAGACCATCGTCCAGGCCCTCGCCCGGCGCACCGACCGCGGCCGCGAACTGGCCCTGCGCGCCTACCCGCAGGCGCTGCGCTCCGCCTACGCCGGCTACTTCGCGCTCGGCCGGCTCGCCGCCGACCTGCTCGGCCGGCCCAGGCTGCTCGGCGCGGCCGGCGCCGCCGGGCTCGGCCACCCGGCGTTGCTGAAGGTGGCGTTCCGGCTCATGGTCAACCTCACCGAGCCCAACTCCAACGACGCCCTCGACCGGCTGCTCCACCTGATCGGGCGGGTCGCGCCGGGGCGCTGACGGGTGGTTGCGCGGCGTGCCGGGGCCGGTGCCGGACCGCTCAGTCTTTCGGGTGAACCGGTCCGGCGTCCCGGGGTTGGCCGGAACCGGGGAATTCGGTGCGTCTTCGGCCTAGTCGTGTTGACGGATGATCAGCTGATCCGCTTGCCTGGTGTCGAAACGGACACGGAGGGTGAGCAGGACGCCCCCTCCGTGCGACCCCCCTCACGGCGGAGACACCGTGCGCCTTCGCCTTCGCCTGCTCGTCGCGCCACTCGCCGCAGCCGCCGCCCTGATCGCCCCGAGCATCCCGGCCGCCGCGGCCGATACCGCCACTGCGGGCACCTCCACCGCGGGCACCTCCGCCAGGGCCGCCACGCCCCCCGACGAGTGCTCCGCCGACTTCTACCAGGGTGACAAGCGGCTCGGCCCCGCCGACCTGCCCACCACCGGCCGGGTCGGCCGGGAACTCGTCGGCTACCAGCGCACCGGCTCCCTGAGCGAGCAGCAGTTCCTCACCACCTACTACGACCCGGCCGGCAACAACGGCGCCGGCGGCTGGATCTACCCGCCGTCCGACGGCTACGTCACCCTGCCCGACGGCACCCCGGTCGAGTTCGATCTCACGCTCTACCCGAACCAGAACATCGACCGCTACGGCAGCGAGTACGGCGCCTTCCTCGCCCCCGAGGGGCTGCCCTACTCCACCCGCTCCATCCCGCCGCAGAGCCTCGACGGCACCCCGCCGGCGGGCTGCAACTACCACGACTACAAGGTGGTCAAGCCCTTCAAGGTGCACGCCGGCCCGATCGCCCCGTGGTTCGGTCAGCCCGGCTGGGGCCTGCAGTACCAGCTCGACGCGGCCCTGGTGCCCGGCGGCCCGGCCAAGCTGAACGTGCTCTGGCTGGTCGACAACGGGTACCTGTCCCGGATCGTCTGACCCGGCCGTCCGGACGGCGCACGGCCAGCACGCCGTGCGCCGTCCCGCTCACCGGACGTCACCGGAAGTCACCGGGCGGTGGGAGCGGATCCCCGGCCGGGGAAATTCGCTGGCGGGCACCGGAGCGGGCGGGATAGGAAGGCCGGATGAGCACCACCGAGAACTCCGCCGAGCGGCGCGTCCTGCGGCCCGCCACCCTCGACCTGGGCGACTTCGCGCTGCGCCCCTGGGGCAGGGCCCTCGACCTGCCCGGCGGCACCGTCCCCGCCCTGATGGCGGCCGCGGCCGACCCGGAGATAGCCCGCTGGAACCCGCTGCGCATCGCCGACCCGGCCGACGCCGAGGCCTACCTCGACCGCTGCGACACCGGCTGGGCCGAGGGGCGCGCGGCCGCCTTCGCGATCACCGACGCCCTCGACGGGACCCTCCACGGCAACGCCTTCCTGGGCTGGACCAACCAGCCGGACGGCATCGCCACGGTCGGCTACTGGCTGCTCCCCACCGCCCGCGGCCGGGGCATCGCCACCCGAGCCGCCACCGCCGTCACCCGCTGGGCCGTCGCCACCGCCGACGCCCGCCGCATCGAGCTCTGGCACGGAGTCGGCAACGAGGCCTCCTGCCGCGTCGCCGTCCGCGGCGGCTTCCGTCACGAGGGCACCACCCGGGCCTCCTACCGCTACGGCGACGGCGACTACGTCGACGAACACCTCCACGCCCGCCTCGCCACCGACCCGGACGCCGGGTAGGCAGGCCCGCCGACCGGCCGCCGCGCGAGTCCTCCCGGTGCCGGTAAACCGGTGGGCCGCAGGCTGCGCGCACGGCGGGGGAGCGGCCTAACCTGGAAGGGCGCGTACGGTGCGTGGCCCGGGAAGGGAAACGGTCGGCCATGACGGTGATCTCGGCGGCTCTCTTCGGTACCGATTGGCGCCCTGCGCCGGCCGGTTCCGCCGAACTGCTGCGGGAGTGCGCCGCCCGGGGCTGGACGGTCGTGCTGACCGGGCCCGGGCCGGGCGGGGCACCGGCCCTGACCGTGACCGCCCCCGGGCGTGACCCGGTGCGGGCCGCGCTGGAACTGGTCGGCGGCACGCCGTCGCACGCCGTGGCGGTGGCCGGCAGCGTGCGCGAGGTGCTGGCGGCGCGGCGGGCCGGGGTGCCGTGCGTCGCCCTGGCGGCCGGTGCGGACGCCGGCCCCGAGCTGCGGGCGGCGGGCGCGGTCGAGGTCCACCGCGACGCCGACGCCCTGCTGCGCGTCCTGGACGACAGCCTGCTGGCCCGTCCCCGGGCCTTCGGCCCCGTGGGCGCCGCCGCCGGCGCCGCACCACACGCCGTAACCGGCGGCCCCCTGAGCGGTTAGCGCCTGCCCGTACCGGGCAACCGCCCGGGTGCGAGCACGTCACCGGAAGTGTCGGAGGTGACCGAGATGGACGGACCCGCGTTGAGCGGATGGGAGCGACGGCTCCTTGAGGAGATCGAGTCCGATCTGCGCCAGGACACGCGCCTCGACCGGAAGTTGAGCACGATGGGCGCCAAGCCGCCGAGCCGGGCCCGGCGCGTGCTGCGCGGCGTCGGGCGCCGCCTGTCCGCCGGGGTGGTGCTGACCGCCCTGGTGATGTCCGCGATCTGCCTCAGCATCGGCGTGCGGACCCCGACCACCGCGGTGCTGACCGCCCTCGGGGTGGTGTGGGCGGCCTCGGTGGCGGCGGCGATCGCCACCTCGGCGCTGCTGCGCCGCCGGGCCGCGGGCCGGGGCGAGGGCCGGGACCAGACTGCGGGCGGAGACCGGGGCGAACGCCGGGCCGCACCCCCCGACCGGGACGAGCGCCGCGAACGCCGCCCCTGGGACCAACCGGAGGCATGATGACCACCGACCTGTGGGAGTACCGTCCGGGCCCCCACCACGCCGCCGACCTGAGCCTGACCGGGTACGAGGTGCAGGCGACCGACGGCCCGCTCGGCCGGGTCGAACAGGACACCGGGGACCACCTGCTGATCGACGCCGGGCCCTGGGTGGCGGGCACCCGGCTGTCCGTCCCGGTCGGCCTGGTGTCGCGGATCGACCACCTGGAGCTGACCGTCCACCTGGACTGCCCGCGCGCCCGGCTCAGCCCCACCCCGCCCGCCGCCGTCCATCTGGGTTCTGCCTGCGATCCATACCGGCGCTGAGCCATGGGCTGGCCGTCCACCACGCTCACCGGCCGGACGATCGCCTTCCTGGTCGCGCCGTACGGGGCGGAGCAGATCGAGCTGGCCTCGCCGTGGCAGGCGGTGGCCGAGTCCGGCGGCACCCCGCGGTTGCTGTCCACCGGGCCCGGCCGCGTCCAGGCCGTCCGGCACCGAGCCCCGGGGGACACCTTCGCCGTGGACGTCCTCGTCGCCGGGGCGCGGCCGTCCGCCTTCGACGGCCTGGTCCTGCCCGGCGGCGTCGCGAGTCCCGACGCGCTGCGGCTGGACGAGGCCGCGGTGGCCTTCGTCCGTGCCTACTGCGCCTCCGGCCGCCCGGTCGCCGCGATCTGCCACGCCGCCTGGACCCTGATCGAGGCCGACGCCGTCCGCGGCCGCACCCTCACCTCCTGGCCGAGCCTGCGCACCGACCTGCGCAACGCCGGCGCCCACTGGGTGGACGAGGAGGTGTACGTCTGCCGCGCCGGCCCCGGCCCCCTCGTCACCAGCCGCCGACCCGCCGACCTGCCGGTCTTCAACGACACCCTGGTCACCGAGTTCGTCCACGCGGCGAAGCGCCGGAAGGGGTGAACCCGCGTCCTGCTACGGGGAGTTCCGGGTCAGCCGGGGCCCGAGGTGCGCGGGGGGCGGTCAGTCGCCGCGCAGCCGGACGAAGGCGGCGGCGGGTGGGCGGCCGGTGAGGGTCAGTTCGGCGCGCAGCGGGCCGGTGAGGGGGTGGACCGGGCCGTGCTCGGGGTCGGTGACGGGCGGGCCGGCGAGGGGAGCGGCGGCCTCGGCGACTTCGCGGGCCTGGACCGGGGTGAGCCGGGGGGTGCTGAGGAGCACCCGGCCGTCGTCGAGTTCGAGGACGAGGGCGTGCGGACGGGAGGCCGGACCGGTGAAGGCGCGGACGGTGGCGTCGAGGGTGTCGCTGCGGCGGTACTTGACCCAGGCGCGGCCGACGCCGCGCGGGCGGTAGGGGGAGCCGGCGGCCTTGCAGACCAGGCCCTCGACGCCGGTGTCGGCGAGGCGGGCCATCCAGTCCAGTGCCTCCGCCCGGTCGGTGGTGGCCAGGACCGGCTGGATCGGCGGCGGGACGTCGGCCAGGGCGGCGAGCAGCAGCCGGCGGCGGTCGGTGAGCGGCAGCCGGCGCAGGTCGCGGCCCGGCAGGGCGAGCAGGTCGAAGGCGATCAGGCCGAGGACGACGTCCGGGGCGGCGGCCCGGGCCCGGCGGGTGCGCAGCAGTTCCCCGAAGGCGAACCGGCCGGCCCGCCAGGCGACGAGTTCGGCGTCCAGCACCAGCCCTTCGGGCAGCCGGGCGACGGCGGCGGCGATCGGCGGGAACTCGGGGGCGAGGTCGCGGCCGGTGCGGGACTGCAGGACGGGCGGGCGGGCGCCGCGGGCGAAGGCGACGCAGCGGAAGCCGTCCAGCTTCAGCTCGTACTGCACGCCCGCGCCGCCCAGGCCGTCGGCGGGCGGGACGGCGGTGACGGCGGCGGGGCGCATCACCTCGACGGGCGGGTGGAGCACCTGGCGGGGCTGCTCCTGGCGGGGCGGCCCTTGCCGGGTCGCCGGGCCGGCCGGGAGCGGTCGGGCCCGCTCCGGGTCCAGCAGCGGGGCGAACAGGTCGCCGTGGGCGGCGAGGCGCTCCGGCACCTCGGCGAGGGTGAACACCAGGTCGTCCGCCGTGGCGGCGCGCTCCAGCTCGGCCCAGGACAGCGGGGTGGAGACCGTCGGCAGCGGCCGGGCCCGGAGGGTGTACGGCGCGGCGGTGGTCTTCCTGGCGTTGTTCTGCGACCAGTCGACCAGTACCCGGCCGGCCCGCCGGGCCTTCGCCATGGTGTGCACCACCAGCTCCGGGCGGTCGCCCTCCAGGGCGGCGGCGAGCGCCTTCGCGTACGCCGAGACCCGGGCGCTGGGGGTGGGCTCGATCGGGACCAGCAGGTGCAGGCCCTTTGAGCCGGAGGTCTTCACCCAGGCCGCCAGGCCGTCCGCCGCGAGCCGCTCGCGCAGCAGGACGGCGACGGTGCGGCAGGTGAGGACGGACGCGCCCGCGCCGGGGTCGAGGTCCAGGACGAGGCGGTCGGCGAGCCCGGGTTCGGCCGCGTGCCACTGCGGGACGTGCAGTTCCAGACAGCCCAGGTTGGCGGCCCAGAGCAGTGCGGCGCCGTCGTCGAGGACCACCTGGCGCAGGCCACCGCCGCTGCTCGGCACCTCGACGGTGCGCACCCAGCGCGGGGTGCCGGCCGGCGGGTTCTTGGCGATGAACACCTCGGCCTCCACACCGTCCGGGCAGCGCAGGAAGGAGACCGGGCGGTCGCGCAGGTGGGGCAGCAGGGCGCCGTGCACGGCGGCGTAGTAGCGCAGCACCTCGCCCTTGAGGGTGCCGGTGCGCGGGTAGTACACCTTGTCGAGGTGGGAGAGCGCGAGGGTGCGCCCGTCCACCGTGAGCTGCGGCATGGGTGCTCTCCGGAGCCTGGGCGGGCCTGTGCGTGGCCCCCGCAGCCAGTCTGCCCGGGCGGCGGCGGGGGCGCAGCCGGTCCACCGGCGTCGGCGGCGGCTCAGCCCCGCGCGGGGGCGGCGGGCCGCGGCGCGCCCGGGTAGGTGCCGAAGTACCACTGGTTGCCCTCCGGGTCGGCGGCGGCGAAGTCGCGCGAGCCGTAGTCCGTCTCGGTGAGCGCGGTGGTGATCCGGGCCCCGGCGGCGACGGCGCGGTCGTGCACGGCGTCCGGGTCCGCGGTGACCACGTACGCGGTGAAACCGCCCGGCCGGCCCGGGCAGGGCGCGCCGCCCTCGGGCGTCTCCCGGTCGGAGCCGAGCATCACGCCGCCGCCCTCCGGCCAGGCCAGTTCGGCGTGGGCGACGAACCCGCCCTCACCGTAGGCGACGACCTCCTGGAAGCCGAAGGCGTCGACCAGGAAGCGGATCAGGGCCCGGGCGTCGGTGGCGCGCAGGCTGGGCCAGACCTGCGGGGCGGGGGCGGTGCCGTCCATGGCTGTCTCCTCGGGGGCTCGGATTGCTTACGCCTCCCACTCTGCGGCCGCCGCAGCCGCCCCGCCTTGGACGTTTCGGAACTTCGCCTCCTCCGGCCCCTCCGCCGCCAGCCACACGCTCGGCGCCGCCCCGGCCAGGGCGCGGAACTCCCGGGCCAGGTGCGCCTGGTCGAAGTACCCGCAGCGGACGGCCAGGTCGCCGAGCCGGGGCGGCGGCGAGGCGGCCAGCAGATGGCGGGCCCGGTCGAAGCGGATCACCCGGGCGGCGGCCTTCGGCGTCAGACCGGTCTCCCGGCGGAACCGCTCCTGGAGGTGCCGGGCGCTCCAGCCGGTCTCCCGGGCCAGCGCCGCCACCGGCAGGGCGCCGTTGCTGCGCCGCAGCGCCCGCCAGGCCCAGCCGACCTCCGGCGGCACCCGCCCGGACGGACGGGCGGCCCGCAGCAGCGTCCCGTCCAGCACGGCGAAGCGCTCGGACCAGGTGTGCGCGGACTGCAACTGCTCCTGGAGGCGCGGGCCGAGCCGCCCCAGCACCTCCTCCGCCGGGAGGTCGATCCCGGCCAACTCGCCGGCGGGCAGGCCGAACAGCGCCCGGGCGGCGAGCGGGTGCACGGCGATCTGCACGCCGGACTGCCGGCCGTCGTGGGTGATCAGCGCCGGGCCGGTGTGCAGGCCGCCGAGCAGCGTCCGGTAACTGCCGGGCGGCTGCGCCGGGTCGGGGTGCCCGGCGATCACCAGCGGCTCGTCCAGGGTGAGGATGAACGTCAGGTACGGGGACGGCAGGCCGCGGTGCAGGGCGGGCGGGATGCCGCGCTGGCGGTACCCGGAGTACCAGGCCACGTACGGGCGCAGCGCGGGCGCGGGCCGGGCGCGGACGGCTTCGTCGATCAGGCCGGCGTCGGTGTCTGCGGCCGTGTCTGCGGCCTCGTCGGCTGCGGCTGCGGACGTCTCGGGGGCTTCCGTCGTCACGTTCCCAGTATCGGCGGCCGGTGGGGCGCGTGCCGCAGTGGAACGGGCGTCTTGGACAAATGTGTACCGGGGCCGCCGAGTTCGGCCGTCCTGCGGGTGCCCCCGGTGGAGCGGCCGTCTCGTTCAGTGGATCATGCTTTCTTGCCAGGCGGGATGCGCGCACACTGATGGGCATGGGAAAGCAGTACGAGAGCATCAACGGCAGGCTGCGGGCGTTCATCGAACGGCAGCCCGTGTACTTCGTCGCGACCGCGCCCGTCTCCACCGACGGGCACGTCAACGTCTCGCCCAAGGGCCGCTCCGGCACGCTCGTGGTGATCGACGAACTCACCCTCGCCTACCTGGACTTCGGCGGATCCACCGCCGAGACGATCGCCCATCTGCGGGAGAACGGCCGGATCACGCTGATGTGGTGCGCCTTCGACGGCCCGCCGACCGTGGTGCGGGTGCACGGCCGGGGCGAGCCGGTGTTCCGCGACGACCCGCGCTTCGCCGGGCTGTTGGGCCGCTTCGACCCGGCCGTCGACGGCTCGGGGCTGCGCGCGATCGTGCTGGTGCGGGCCGAACGGGTCAGCGACTCCTGCGGGTTCGCCGTCCCGCTGATGGACTACCGCGCCGACCGCGAGCTGCACGCGCAGTACTTCGGCCGCAAGGACGAGGAGGAGTTCAACACCTACTGCGAGGGCAAGCAGTACGTCGGCACCAGCATCGACGGCCTGCCTGCTCTCCCGCTGCCGCTCCCGCCCCGGCCGGGCACGTCGTAGCGGACCGTCGGGCCTGCGCTACGGGCAGGGTTCCTCGACCCGCATCGCGGTCAGGCCGATCACCTGCCCGGTCAGCACCTCGCCGGCCGCCGGGCTCTGCCCGCACACCTGCCACTCCCACTGCACCACCACGACCCGCCCCCGCGGATCGGCGTCCCGCACGCTGACCGGGTACCAGAGGGGCAGCAGCGCCCGTGCCGCCAGGACGGTCTGGCCGCGCAGCTCGGGCATCGGCGGGTGGGGCGGGCTGGGCGCGGGGATCGCGTAGCCGGGCCGGTCGTCCGGCGGCAGCGTGCGGCCGGGATCGGTGTGCGGATCGCAGGCGGCCAGCCCGAGCGAGGCCACGAGCACGAGCAGGGTCCAGGTGCGGCGCATGATCCCCCCGGTGGAATTCGCCTACGGTCCCGGCGAGCCGACCGTACCTGCCGTGCGGTGCGCCGGATCGGTTCGTGACCGGCTCGCGGCCGGAACGTCGCCACCTCGGTACGCGCCGGGGCCCGGCCGGGGCCCCCGGGGAAGCCCGCGCACGAGCGGAACGGGCACCGTGCGGCGCGGGCGGGCGTGTGGTCGGCCGCGGCGGGCGGGAACGCGACGACGCCGCCGCACCCGGGGAGGGTACGGCGGCGTCGGGGGCCCTGGACAGGCGGGCCGGGGGGTGGGGACTACTTGCCCAGACCGGCCTTGACGGAGCAGATCGGCCAGGCGCCGGGGCCCTGGGCGGCGAGGACCTTCTCGCCGATGGCGATCTGCTGGTCCTTGGTGGCCTGGTGGGCCTGCGGGGCGTACGCGGTGCCGCCGAAGGCGGCCCAGGTGCTGGAGGTGAACTGCAGGCCGCCGAAGAAGCCGTTGCCGGAGTTGACGGCCCAGTTGCCGGTGGCCTCGCAGGAGGCGACCTTGTCCCAGACCGTGGCCGGCGCGGCGGAGGCGCTGGTGGCCGTGACGAGGCCGGCGACCGGCAGGGCGGTGATCGCCCCGGCCATCAGAGCCATCCGGACGCGGTTGCGGCGCTTCGGGGTGGCAGTGGTGGTGGCAGCGGCAGTCTCGTTACGGAAAGTCATGCGGGTCCTTTCGGAGGGGGCTGCGAGCGTGCGGAACCAGGCCCTCGGAAGGCCGTTGGTTTCGGGGGACACGTTGCTCGCCTGGTCCGGCACCGTTCCGGTTCCGGGGCGGTGAGGCCGACCGGAGCGGAGTGCTCGGTGCAACGAGTTCGAAGGTACGGGGGCGATTGAGGCGGTTTCAAGGATTTGGAGGTTTAGGCATGTCAGGGGGCTGTTACCGGTCGTAAGGATCAAGGAAATGACATGATTTGGCCCGATTTGCCACCATTTGCAAGATCAAACCACCCGGCGAAGTGGCCTGCGTCACGCCGCATGCCCTGTGAGCCCGCCCACATCGTCGACAGTGTGTGACAGCCCGCCAGCCCTCGGTGTCGAAATCGCCGCACCGCCCGGCGCCCCGGGTGGCCCGCGCCACAACCCTCACCGGGAGGGCCCCCTCCGCTCACGCACGGTGGCGGGCATAGCCTCGGGGCCATGAGCAACGAGAGCGATGCAGAGGACGTGGAGGCCGTCGGCGGCGCCGAGGAGCCCGGGGTGGCAGCGGCCCCCGCGGGCTTCGAACTGGGGACGGACGGGCCCAAGGTGATCCTGGCGGGGCTGGACGGCTCCGACTCCTCCTGGCGCGCCACCGCCTACGCCGCCGGGCTGGCCCGCCGGCAGGGCGCCACCCTCGCGGTCGCCTACGTCCAGCCGATCCTGGGTGCGGCCACCGCCCTGGCCGGGGCGGCAGTGGAGGAGACCACCCAGGAGATCGCGGACGAGCTGCTGTCCGCCCTGCGCGAGGCCGAGCACCACGTGAAGGAGGTGTGGCGGGTGGAATGGCGCTTCCTCACCATGCGCGGAGACCCCTATACGGGGCTGGCCAAGCTCGCGGACGAACTGCGCGCCGACGCCGTCGTGGTCGGCGCCTCCGAGCAGGCCGGGCACCGGGTGATCGGCTCGGTCGCCGTCCGCCTGGTGAAGGCGGGCCGCTGGCCGGTCACCGTGGTGCCGTAGCGCGGGCCGGGCCGCCCGGCAGGGGGCCGGGCGGCGGCGGGTAGGGTGCGTGACCATGACGGAAACGCCGGGCGCGCACCCCACCGGGCCCGCCCACCCGACCGGCAGCGACCTGCACCTCGACCTCCCCGCCGTCGGGGGCCGCCGTGCCGCGCTGATGGCGGCCCTGCGCGAGGCGATCCGCAGCGGCCGACTCGCCCCCGGCACCCGGCTGCCGCCGTACCGCGCGCTCGCCGCCGACCTCGGGCTGGCCCGCAACACCGCCGCCGAGGCGTACGCCGAACTCGTCGCGGAGGGCTGGCTGACCGCCCGTCAGGGCTCCGGCACCGCCGTCGCCGAGCGCGCCGAGCCCGTCCTGCCGAGCCCGTCCCCTCGACCCTCCCTGCGGCCGGGGCCCGTCCACGACCTGCGCCAGGGCCAGCCGGACGCCGCGTCCTTCCCGCGCACCGCCTGGCTGGCCGCCGCCCGCCGGGCCCTGACCGCGGCGCCCAACGAGGCCTTCGGGCCTGGTGATCCGCAGGGACGGCCCGAACTGCGCACCGCCCTCGCCGACTACCTGGCCCGCGTCCGCGGAGTGCGCACCGACCCGGACCGGATCGTGGTCTGCTCGGGCTTCGCCCACGCGCTGCGGCTGCTGTTCGCCGGCGGGGCGCCTGCCCTGCCGCCCGCGGCGACCGGGCCGCTGGCCGTCGAGGCGTACGGGCTGGGGTTCCACCGCGGGCTGCTGGCCGCCGCCGGGGTCGCCACCGTGCCCCTTCCGGTCGACGAACACGGCGCCCGGCTCGGCGGGTTGGCGCACCGTCAGGATGTCCGGACGGCCCTGCTCACCCCCGCCCACCAGTTCCCGACCGGCGGGCCGCTGCACGCCGGCCGCCGCGCCGCCGTGGTCGACTGGGCGCGCGGGCGCGGCGGCCTGCTGCTGGAGGACGACTACGACGGCGAGTTCCGCTACGACCGCCAGCCGGTCGGCGCCGTCCAGGGGCTCGACCCCGAGCGGGTGGTCTACCTCGGCTCGGTCAGCAAGAGCCTGTCGCCGGCGCTGCGGCTCGGCTGGATGGTGCTGCCGGACCACCTGGTCGACCGGGTGCTCGCCGCCAAGGGCGAACGCGAGGGCTGGGCCAGCGCGTTGGACCAGCTGACCCTCGCCGAGCTGATCGACTCCGGCGGCTACGACCGGCACGTGCGGCGGATGCGCCGCCGCTACCGGGAGCGCCGCGACCAGCTGGTGGCCGCGCTGGCGGCGAGCGCCCCGCACATCGGGGTCTCCGGCGTCGCGGCCGGCCTGCACGCCGTCCTGCGGCTGGAGCCCGGCACCGAGGAGGCGGTGCTCCAGGCTGCCGCCCGTCGGGGCCTGGGCCTGGACGGGCTCGCCGACTTCCGGCACCCGGGGATCGGCCCGGAGGCCATGCCGGTCATGGACGGCCTGGTCGTGGGCTACGCCACGCCGCCCGACCACGCCTACCCGGCGGCGCTCGCCGCGCTCTGCGACATCCTGCCGCCGCCCGCCTGAACCGGCCGGACCCGGGGCGGCCGGACCGGCGCCGGCCTGCCGGGCGACGGGCCTCGGGTGGCCGTCCGGGGCGGCGGGCGAAGCATAGGGCCCCGGGCGGGGGAGTGGGGGCGGAACGCGGCCGGGCTGGTCCACGGTGTCCGCCCCCGACTCGTGCGTCGGTACGGACCGGGGCGGAGCGGGGCAACGGAACCGGTACGGCGCCCTACGCTCCTTGGTCATGCGCAGAACACATTTGAGCCGTGTCGCCCTCGCCGCGTGCCCGGCCCTCGCCGTCGGTCTGCTCCTCTCCGCCACACCCGCCCAGGCCGACACCCCGCTGCCGTTCACGGCCGTCTCCGACCGGCAAACGACCGTCCGGGGCGGCGAGTTCACCCTGACCCTGACGCTCAGCAACCCGTACGACACGCCGATCCAGTTCGTGTACCAGAGCGTTCAGCCGACCTACCAGACCAGTCTGGAGAACGGCCTCAAGTTCGCCGCCACGGCCTGCGGCACCCAGACCAACGGCTGCAGCGACAACGTCCACGGCGGCATCGCCCGGTACAACGTGCCGCTCGCCCCCGGTGCCACCAGCAGCTTCACGGTCACCTACACCGTGGCGCCGGACTCGACCTGCGGCGCGGCGACCAGGATCGACTTCTACTCCTACCTGTACTACGAGTACAAGGGGGGCGAAGCCAAGAACTCCGGCATCGTCGGCATCCCCGGCAGCCAGATCGCCTGCGCCTGACGCATCGCCCGACCGGCGCTGCCCTCGCCGCTTCCCCGTCGCACCCCCACTGCGCATCCCCGATCCCCCGTCAGGTGCCGGCCGCCCCCGTCCCGGCACCTGACGGGCCGTTCGCGTGCCCGGAGCCCGGTGGCGGGCCGGTGCCCATGGTCGGGGCGCAGCTGACCTGCCCCGTTTCGCCGCCCCCGTTGACGGTCCGCTCCCGCCGATGTCGTACGGGAGGTACGCCGCCTGTCCGCTTTGTCCGGGCGTGCGGGCGGTCGCGGGCGGGCGTCGGTCGCGCGGGACCCGCGGTGGCGAACGGATGTTCTCGCGACCCGGGGCCCGAGCGGAATGGGACTGCTTCAGATTCACCCTATCGGGGGGTAGTCGGTCTCCGCGCGGGCCCGGCCGGGCGCTGGTGATCTAGGGTTCCCGATGGGCCGCCGGGAGACGGTGGCCGTGATCGCGATGAATCGCCAACACCCCCATCGATACGCGTGTCTGATGATCCGTCATGGCATCAGTCGGGGTGGACAGGGACGACTCCGTCGCCGTCCGACCCTGACCGCGTGATCCGACCAGATGAATGGAGACCCCTGCCGATGCCCGTGGACGCGAGCCCGGAGACAACGCAGGTCCCGCAGCAGTCCAGCCTCACGACGGCCGCTGCCCGCAACCTTGCCACCACGACCAAGTCCGCACCGCAGATGCAGGAGATCACCTCCCGCTGGCTGCTCAAGGTGCTTCCCTGGGTACAGGCCGCCGGCGGCGCCTACCGTGTCAACCGACGGCTCACCTACACCGTCGGCAACGGTGTGGTCGAGTTCATCAAGACCGGCTCCCAGGTCCGGGTGATCCCCGCCGAGCTGGGTGAGCTCGCCCTGCTGCGCGGCTTCGAGGACGAGGAGGTGCTGGCCGCCCTCGCCGACCGCTGCGAGCAGCGCGACTTCGGCCCCGGCGAGGTGCTCACCACCCAGGGCGAGGCCGCCGACCGGATCTTCCTGATCGCGCACGGCAAGGTCAACAAGATCGGCACCGGCAAGTACGGCGACGACACCGTGGTCGGCGTGGCCGGCGACGGCGACCGCTTCGGCGACGACGCCCTGCTGAACCCGGACGCCGCCTGGGAGTTCACCGCCACGACCGCCACCGCCGGCGTCGCGCTCACCCTGACCCGCCGCGACTTCGCCGCCATCCGGGACAACTCGCCGAGCCTCCAGGAGCACCTGCTCGGGTTCCTGGCCCTGCCGCAGCAGGCCCAGAACGAGCGCGGCGAGGCCGAGATCGCCATGTCGGCCGGCCACCACGGCGAGTTCGAGCTGCCCGGCGCCTTCGTGGACTACGAGCTCAAGCCCCGCGAGTACGAGCTGAGCGTCGCGCAGACCATCCTCAAGGTCCACACCCGCGTCGCCGACCTGTACAACGAGCCGATGAACCAGGTCGAGCACCAGCTCCGGCTGACCATCGAGGCGCTGCGCGAGCGCCAGGAGCACGAGCTGGTCAACAACCCGGAGTTCGGCCTGCTCAACAACGCCGACTTCGACCAGCGGATCCAGACCCACTCCGGCCCGCCCACCCCGGACGACCTGGACGAGCTGCTCAACCGCCGCCGCGACCCCGACTACCTGCTCGCCCACCCGCGCACGATCGCCGCGATCGGCCGCGAGTTCAACGCCCGTGGCCTGTACCCCCACCACGTCGACCTCGGCGGGCAGCAGGTGCCGGCCTGGCGCGGGGTGCCGATCCTGCCGTGCAACAAGATCCCGATCACCAAGGAGAACACCAGCTCCATCCTGGTGATCCGTACCGGTGAGGACAACCAGGGCGTCATCGGCCTGCACCAGAACGGCATCCCGGACGAGTACCAGCCGTCGCTGTCCGTCCGCTTCATGGGCATCGACGAGAAGGCGATCATCTCGTACCTGGTCAGCGCCTACTACTCGGCCGCGATCCTGGTGCCGGACGCGGTCGGCGTCCTGGAGAACGTCGAGATCGCGCACCGCCGCCACTGAGGACGGCCGACAAGGGGCCCGGGCCGTAACCGGCCGGCTCGAAGATCGTTTGACCTGATGACGGACGGCCCGCCCCCGGAAGGCGGGCCGTCCGCCTGATCGTGCCCCATCACGTCTGATCGCGTCTGATCACGCCTGCCCGCGTCCTCCTGCGGGCCGGGCGGATCGCCCTGTTCTGATCCCGTCCCTGGCGACCCGAGAGGTGAGTGGAGCCCATGCCGCAGCGCCGGCAGTCCCGACGGATATCGCTGGACGGCGGTGGGGGTGCGGCCTCCGGTCGGCGGACCAGGCTGATCGGCGCCGCGGTCGGCGTGGTCGCGATGTGCGCCCTGGTCGGCGGCGCCTCGGCGTCCGGCACCGAACACCACGGCGGGGAGCAGCCGCGCGGCACGACCGTCGACTCGTGTGTCTGCACCGGGACGGACGTGTCGGTGCAGGTCGGACCGGGCGGGGACGTGAACGTCGGGGTCGACGTGGACGTCCAGGTCGGCGTCACCGTCGCCCCGACCGCCGACGCGCGGCACCAGGGCCCCAAACCCCCGCACCGGCACCACCCGTGCCGCACGCCGAAGGCCGCGCCCGGACCGGCCTCACCACGACCCTCGGACACCACGGGGTTCCGCCAACAGCCCGGCCGCCCGGACGACGAGCACGGCGGGTACGGGGGCCACGACGGGGACGGCGGCCACGGCGGGGACTGGTGGCACGGGGACTGGTGGCACCACCACCATCACCACCCGCACCCCTGCCCGAGCCCGACGGCGACCCCGACGCCGAGCCCCACCCACACGCCCAGCCCCACGCCGACCCTGTCGCCGAGCGCCACGCCGACGCCGAGCGCAACCCCGACGCCTTCGCCGACGTCGAAGCCCAGTCCGACTCCGACACCCGTCCCCACGGCGTCGCCGACCCCCGCGCCGACAACGCCGGCTCCCAGCCGGACGCCTGGGCCCACCTCACCGCCGGCGGCACCCGCGCCCCCTCCGCCGCCCGCGCCGAACCCGCCCGCGCCGAACCCGCCTGCACCCCCGGCGCCGGCCCCGGCGGCACCCGCGCCCCCGCCGGACCCGGTGGCCCCCAGTCCGGCCACGCCGAGTCCGGTGCGCCCGAGCCCGCTGTGGCCGACCCCGGCGGCGCAGCCGGTGTACCACGTGCGGGCGGCACAGCCGCCGGCCCCGCCGCAGCACCACCACAACGCCCCGGCGACGACCACGATGCTGCTGGTCACCGTGCCCGCCATCCTGGCGGCGGCGGCCCTGCGCCCGGGCCGTGGACGCGGCCGCGGCCGTTCCGGGCGGTCCTGACCGCCCCGCCGAGGCGGCCCGCCCCGGCTCCCGGTCCGGCCCTGGAGCCAGACCTGCCCGGCCCGGGCCGGCCTCGATCCTTTTTCCATCACAAGCCAAGCCAGAGAAGGGAGTTCCCATGTCCGAATGGTTGGCGTTGGCCATCGCGATGGCGGCGGCCTGTGCCGTCGTGGTGGCGGTGGTGGTGCTGCGGCACCGCCGGGTGGGCACCGAGAAGAACGTCGACGAGACCCCGGACGTCATCGACTACATCACGATGATGATCGGCGTGGTCTACGCGATCGTCCTCGGCCTTGCCCTCGCGGGCGTCTGGGAGGCGCGCGGCGCCGCCCAGGACGACCTGTTCCGGGAGGCGCAGTCGCTGCAGGAGGTGAGCGACCGGGCGGTGGTCTACCCGGCCGAGTTCCGCGACCAGGTCCGGGCCGACGTGGACGCCTACGTCTCGTACGTGGTGAACGTCGAGTGGGAGTACATGCGCAAGAACGGCGAGATCTCCGACAAGGGCACCGAACTGCTGGACAAGCTGCGGGTGGACGTCGCCACCCGACCGCCGGCCTCCGAGCTGGAGTCGCAGTCCTACCAGCCGATCATGGACCGGATCAGCCAGGCCGACGACGCCCGCAACTCGCGCGGGCAGAACGCCGGGCCGACCATGCCCGGGGTCGTCTGGTTCGGCCTGATCACCGGCGCCGTGGTGACCGTCGGCATGCTGTTCGCGCTGCAGATCCGGCGCACGCCGAGGGAGTTGATCCTGGCGGGGTGCTTCAGCGCGCTGATCGCGTTCCTGCTGTTCATGATCTGGGACTTCGACGATCCGTTCGGCCGGAGCGTCTCGGTGACCACCCAGCCGTTCGTCGACCTGTTCCCCTCCCTCGGGCTGAAGGGCTGAAGGGCTGAAGGGCTGAGCAAGGCCCGCTGAACCTCGCCGAAGCACGGTGGGCCCGCGCGGAGATCCGCGCGGGCCCACCGGTGTGCCGGGCGTCAGCGCAGGCTGCCGTCCATGGAGTTGAGCAGCGTGCCGGAGGCGTCGTCGTTCTCCAGGGAGAAGGCGAACAGGCCGCCGAGGCCCTTGCTCTTGGTGTAGGCCCCGCGCGCCTGGATGGCCTGCGGGGTGTCGCCGGTCCAGAAGTTGGTGCCGTCGTAGACCCAGCTGCTCTCGGTGACCGGGTCCCAGTGGGTGGTGGCGGCGGTCGGGTTGAGCTCCTTCCAGGCGGCCAGTCCGGCCTCCTGGCTCAGCGGCTTGGCGGCCGTCGGGCCGGTCGCGCTCTGGTACAGGCCGTAGTTGGAGCCGGCCGGGACGCCCGTCCAGCCGCGCCAGTAGAACGGGATGCCGAGCACCAGCTTGTTGGCGGGGAAGCCGCCGGGGATGCCGTACTCGGGCAGGCCGGTGGTGTACGCGGCGAGCATGGTGTCCACGTTGTACTTGCGGGTGCCGGGGGTGATCGGCGTGGTCGGGTCGGCCGGGCTGTCGTGCAGCGGGTCCTGGTGGTTGGTCGGGCCCTTGGCGTCCCAGGCGCCGTGCATGTCGTAGGACATGACGTCGGCGTAGTCGAGGTAGTTGCCGATCTTGTCGGTCTCCAGCTGGGCGATCTTGTCCTGGCCGCTGGGCAGGGCCGCGGACAGCAGGTAGCGCTTGCCCTGGGCGGAGCCGAGCGCGTCCAGCTGGGTGCGGAACTCCTTGAGCAGGAGGGTGAAGTTCTGCTTGTCGGCGGGGGAGTAGTGGTTGCCGGTGTGGCCGCCGGCCGAGCCCGGGTACTCCCAATCGAGGTCGACGCCGTCGAAGATGCCGGCCGCCGTGGCCGCGCCGCCGGAGGCGTCGCCCGCGACGCCGGTCGGCAGGTTCCCCTTGAGGAACATGTCGACGCAGGAGGAGACGAAGGTCTTCCGGGAGGCGTCGGTGGCGGCCGCGTCGGAGAAGTACTTGGAGTACGTCCAGCCGCCGATCGAGATGGTGAACCGCAGGTTCGGGTACTTGGCCTTGAGCTGGCGCAGCTGGTTGAAGTTGCCCTTGAGCGGCTGCTCCCAGGTGTCGCTGCTGCCGTCCACGCTGGTGCCGGAGTTGTAGTCGGACTGGTAGTCGGCGTAGGCGTCGCCCGCGCCGTCACCGGCGTTGGGGTTGTTCTCGTTGGTCGAGTCGGAGGCCTTCACCGCCTGGAAGCAGGTGAGCTTGGTGGGGTCGATGTTGGCGAACGCGTAGTGGATGACGTCCAGCTTGCCCGCGGCGCCGCTGGTGTCGACGTTCTTCGGGTAGTACGCGTTCTCGTAGACGCCCCACTGGTCGAAGTAGGCCGAGCGGACGGGCTGTTGCGCGGGCGCGGCGGCCGTCGTGGTGCTCACCGCGGCGGACTGGGCGGAGGCGTGGGAGCCGGAGTAGCCCTGGACGCTGAAGGTGTACGCCTTGCCGGGCAGCAGCGAGCTGACGGCGACGGAGGTGCCCATCGAGGTGGCGACCAGCTGGCCGTTGGACCACACCTTGTAGGCGATCGGGCCGTCGCCGGTGGTCAGGGTGGAGGGCTGCCAGGTGAGCACCACGGCGCCCGCGGTGACCTTGCTGACGGCAACGCCGGTGGGTGTGGTGACCTTGCCGTCCCCGGCGGGGCCGCTGGCGGTGGCCGTCGCGGTCGGGCTGCCGGATCCGGTGGGGCTGCCGCTGGCTGTCGGGCTGCCGCTCGCGGTGGGGCTGGTCGAGGCGGTGGGGCTGCCGGACGCGGTCGGGCTGCCGGACGCGGTCGGGCTGCTGGACGCGGTGGGGCTTCCGGAAGCCGTCGGGCTGCCGCTTGCGGTGGGGCTGCCGGTGGAGGTGGGCCCGGCCGGGCCGGTGAGGCTGAGGTCGTCGGCGTAGTAGGCGCCGGTGCCGTACCAGCCGTGGGTGAAGACCGTCACCGAGGTGGTGGTGGCACCGGTGGTGAAGGTGGTGCTCAGCTGGTTCCAGCCGGTGCCGCCGGGCGTCCAGACCGAGGAGTTGACGCCCGTCCCGGTGGCGCCGAGGTAGACGTAGCTGCCCTGGACGAAGCCGGACAGGGTGTACGTGGTGTTCGGCTGGACGGTGACGGTCTGCTGGCACTGCGCGGTGTCGGAGGCCGAGGCCGCGCCGCTGAGCGCGTAACTCCCGCCGTGCACCGGGGTGGTGACGACGGAGCCGTTGGCGCAGGTCCAGCCGGCCAGGGTGCCGGCCTCGAAGTCGCCGTTGGCCAGCAGGTTCACCGGGGCGGCCGAGGCGGGGCTGAGGGTCAGGGCGAGGGCGGCGCCGCTGGTGCTGAGCGTGGCGGCGAGGGCCAGGGCCATGGCCCGTCTGCGCGGAGCGGTCCGGCGCCCGGCGGCCTGGGTGGGCCGTGCGGGCATGACGCGGTCGTGCATGCGGTGTGTCCTCCGGATGTGTGGGGGTTCCGGCGGTGCGTGGCCCGGGTGGGCCGGGGGAGCCGCCCTGGCGCTGTGGGGGCGCGCGGGCAGGTGGAGCGTGCCGACGTACGGACGGCGGGCGCGGCGGGTCGGCTGACCCGCTCGCGTCACGACATCACAGATTGGACTGGACCAATATTCGCCGTCAAGGGTGTCCGCCCGCTGGACCGTTCCGGGCCGCCGCCGCCCGGGCCCGGTAGGTTGACCGCTGCGGAGCAGGCCCGCCGAACGGAGGACTCGCCATGGACAGCCAGGACTGGGACGACCGCTACGCCGCGACCGAGCTGGTGTGGGGCGCCGAGCCCAACCGCTGGGTGGTCCGCGAACTGGCCGGCCTCACCCCGGCCCACACCCCCGGCCACGCCCTCGACCTGGCCGCCGGCGAAGGCCGCAACGCCATCTGGCTGGCCGGCCGGGGCTGGGAGGTCACCGGGCTGGACTACTCCGCCGTCGCCCTGGAACGCGCCGAGCGGCTCACCGCCGACCTGCCCGACGAGGTCGCCGACCGGCTCACCTGGCGGCACGGCGACGCCCGCACCTTTGAGGCCCCCGCCGCCGGCTACGACCTGATCCTGGTCGTCTACCTCCAAGTCCCCGCCCAGGACCGGCGGACCGCGCTGCGCCGCGCCGCCGCCGCGCTCGCCCCGGGCGGCACCCTGCTGGTGGTCGGGCACGACCTGAGCAACCTCACCGAGGGCGTCGGCGGCCCGCAGGACCCGGCCGTGCTGTTCACCCCGGAGGACGTCCTCGCCGACCTCGCGGACCGCGGCCTGCGCACCGTCCGGGCCGAACGGGTGCACCGGACGGTCGGCCCGGAGCCCGGGCACAAGGGCGAGGGCGGCGACGTCGCGGTCGACGCGCTGGTGCGCCTGGAGCGGGGCACCGAGTGACGGGGCACCGAGTGGCGGGAGACCAGGTGATGAGGGGCCGAGCGATGGAGCACCGAGTGGCGGCGCGGCCGGCCCGGCGCACCCTGCTCACCGGCCTGGCGATCGCCGCTCCGGTGCTGCTGGCGGGCTGCTCGGCCTCCTCCGGCAAGGCCGGCAAGAAGGCGGGCAAGGAGGCCGGCGCGGCCAGGGCGAGCGACGCGGGCGGCGAGGCCCTGGTGATGATCATCAGGCACGGGGAGAAGCCGGACGGCAGCCACCCGGGACTGGACGAGAACGGCGGCCACGACGGCAAGTCCCTGACCGAGCGCGGCTGGTCCCGCGCCCGGGCGCTGCCCACCCTGTTCGTCCCGCCCGCCCCCGGCCTGCGCACCCCCGCCCGGATCCTCGCCGCCACCGACCAGGGCCCGCTGGCCGGGGCGCACCGGATGCGGCAGACCGTCACCCCGCTGGCCGCCAAGCTCGGGCTGACCGTCGACACCGGGTACGCCGAGTCCCAGGAGACCGCCCTGGCCGGCGTCGCCCTGGCGGGGCCCCAGCCGGTGCTGATCTGCTGGGAGCACTCGCGGATCCCGCGGATCGTCGAGGCGCTCGGCGCCGCCGGCAGCGGCGCGCCCGCCACCTGGCCGGACCGCTTCGACCTGGTCTGGGTGTTCGCCCGCCCGGCCGGCGGGGCCTGGACCTTCCAGGAGGTCCGCCAGCACCTGCTGGACGGCGACGCCTGATCCGCCTGCCGGCGTACGCGATGTGACGAAGCGTCAACTAGCTTGTGAGTCATGAGGACTCGCACGTTCTTCGCCGCCGCGGCCGCCGCGGCCGTCACGGCGCTGCTGCTGTCCGGCTGCGCCGAATCCGGCTCCGAGGGCGGGCCGCAGCCCCGGCCGACCCGGGCCAGCGGCGCGCCGCCGACCGGGGGCGAGCACCGGGCCGACGGTGCCGAACTGCTCTACCGGGCCGAGGGCGGTCGCAGCGCCCAGAACCCCGCCTTTGCCCCGGACGGTCGCTCGGTGTTGCTGACCGAGTTCAGTGAGGGCTACAACAAGGGCGCTGCCGCCCTCGGGGTGCTGCCGCTGGACGGCGGCCGCACGCCGCAGAAGGTTCTGGAGGATCCCGACAAGGCCGCCGTCAACCTCCCGGGCACCAGCTGGAACGCCGCCACCGGTGCCTTCACCTTCGCCACCGACCGGGAGTCCGGCCACGACGAGGTCTGGCTGATGACACCGGGCGGCAGCCCGGAGCGGGTCACCCGGCACGAGGACGGCAGCGGCTACAGCGAGCCGAGCTTCTCCCCGGACGGCGCCTGGATCGTCTTCCAGCAGAGCTGGGAGCCAGAACACGCCGCCGTGCACGGCGACGACGCCGAACAGGACTCGCTCTGGAAGGTCCGCCGCGACGGCGGCCCCCCGGTCCGGCTGGTCGACGGCAAGGGCACCGGCACCGACAACCGGCAGCCGAACTGGTCGCCCCGGGGCGACCGGATCGTCTTTCAGCGGCGCGCCGCCGGCAGTGAGAACTGGGCGCTGTGGACGGTCGGCGCGGACGGCACCGGCCTGCGCCAGGTCACCGACGTGCCGGGCGAGCACACCGATCCCACCTGGTCCCCGGACGGCCGGTACCTGGTGTTCTCCTCCAACCTCGGCGACCTGCCGAACGCCCAGGTCTTCGTGGTCGCGGCCGACGGCGGCCGCCCCGTCCGGGTCACCGGCGACGACGGCTCGTACGACGGCGCGCCGAGCTGGTCCCCGGACGGGAAGTGGATCGCCTTCGAGTCCGCCCCGGGCGGCGAGGCCAACCCCGCCGCCCTCTGGCGCATCCCCGCGCCCGCGCTCTAACTGAATGTCACCGTCACCACCGAGTACTGCACGACGGTCAGCGGCACGCTGACCGTCGCTCCCGTGACGGTGTACGGGACGGGCTTGGGCGTCGGGTCGGTGCCGTCCGGGGTGGCGACGGTGACGGCCGTGACGGCGGCGCCGGCCGGGAGGGCGTAGGAGAGCGTGCAGTTGGCGGGCGTGGTGCGGAAGGCCGCCGGGGTGTCGCCGAAGTTGGTGAAGTTCACCAGGTGGACGACGGTGTCGTTGCCGAGCCGCCGCGCGTCCAGGAAGATCCGGCGGTCCCCGGCCAGGGTGACGGCGGGCGGTGCGGACTGGCGGACGGGGGCGAGCAGTTGGTCGGCCGAGGCCTGGTCGGTCTTGGTGAGGTAGCTGAGCCCGGCCCGGTTGCGGACGTACCAGCAGGTGCCGCTGCCGTAGGAGTTCTGCTTGTTGGCCGGCAGTGGGCTTCCGCGGCGCAGCCCGAGCACGTCGGAGAGGGCGAACTCGGTGCGCTGGCCGCCCAGTTCGTCGAGCGCGGTGGGCGCCGGGCCGGTGATCACGATCGTCCCGCCGGCCGCGACGAAGCCCCGCAGCACGGCCGCCTCGGCGTCCGAGACCGCCTGGAGGTCGGGCAGCAGCAGCACCTTGAACCGGGCCAGGTCGGCGGCGGCCAGGCCGGGGCTGGGCACCGTGTCGAACGGGATGTGCGCGTACACCAGCGCCTTCACCGCGCCCCGGAACTCGCCCAGCCAGGGGACGGAGGCGCAGCTCTGCTCCGGGTCGTCGCCGCCCCACCAGTCGGCGATCCCGGCCGGCGCGGTCGCGTTGACGTACATCCCGATGCCCGCGCCCGGGTTGACGTAGTCCCGGGACGGGCTGGAGTGGTAGACGCCGACCTGGGCGGTCGAGGCGGCGTTGTAGAGCCGCTCCTGGTTGGTCTGGACGAAGCGGTACATCCGGGCGCGCATCGCCGCGTCCACGGTGTCGTTCTTGTACGGCGTCTTCACCTCGTAGGGGTTGCAGCCGGCCGCGATCAGCTGGGACATCACCAGCGAGGCGTCGTCGGCCTGCCAGCCGTAGGAGAACGCCCAGGCGGGCTTGGTGCCGCTGGCGCCGCGCGCGTACTTGTACATCGAGATGAGACAGACCCAGTCGGAGGCGGTGGCGTGCCGCATGCCGTCGTAGTTGCCGAGGATGTCCACCTCCCAGACCTGGCTGACGGCGCCCTCGGCCTGGCGCAGGTAGCCGCCGTCCAGGCCGATCGAGGTGGCGTAGCGGTAGTCCATCGAGACGGTCTCGACGAAGGTGACCAGGTCGGGGTTGACCGTGTGCCCGGCGGCGGCGATGTCGAGCTGGAACTGGAGCAGGTTGCGGTGGCGCCATTCGACGTAGCGGCGGAACACCGGGTCGGCGAAGTCGGCGGCCTTGGGCAGGGCGAGGCCGGTGTCGGCCTTGAAGGCGGCCGCGCCCCAGGTGGAGGCGTCGCACCAGGAGAGCACGCCGTCGAAGTAGATCGGGACGTCCGGCCAGATGCCGTCCACGCCGGTGGCGGCCACGCCCTTGATCCGCTTGAGGTAGTAGTCCCGCCAGGGCGAGTTGGGGCTGAGCCAGACGCTCTCGTCGCCCGGGTCGACCCAGACCACCACGCTGCCGTAGAACACGTTGGGCTTTCCGGCGAGGTCGCGCTGCACCCAGGCGCCACCCTGGTCGTTCTTGTAGAACGAGCGGCCCTTCTCGCCGCCGGGGGAGATCAGCTCCAGGGAGGGGTAGTACATGACGACCTTGAGGCCGGCGGCGTGCGCCAGGCCGGTGAAGGTCTTCACCTCGGCCATGTGGGCCGCGAACTCGGCGTCGGTGAGCCAGTTGGAGAGCAGGGTGTCGAGTTCGATGACGCTGACGTTCTGCGCCTTGAGGGCGTCGACGGCGCTCTGCATGTCGGCGGGCTCGTTGAAGGTGCCGTCGCCGACGCGGGCGAACCGGGCCCAGTCCGGCCAGGGCTGCGCCGTGGCGGCGGCGCCCGGGAGGGGGGCGGGTACGGGCGCGGACTCCGGTACGGGCACGGGCGCGGGCTCCGGGGTGGCGGCCCAGGCCTGGCCGCCGGGCAGCAGGCGGACGGCGGCGAGCGCGCCGCCGGTGCCCAGGCCGGCCCGCAGCAGGCGGCGGCGGCCGAGGCGAGAGGTGGTGGCGGCGGTGGCGGGTGCGGGCGGTGTTCCTTCGTGCTCGGGCATGGTGGTCCCCCCAGCGTGGGTTGGCGGATCACGGGAACGTGCGCGGAACGCTCGGTGCGTCGGCGGCCGTTCTCCCGGTCGGCGGCGCCTCCGAGCCGACCCTAGGCCGCGTGCCGCCCGCCTGTTCGGCCCCTGTTCGCGGCTACGCCAGACGTCGGATCGCCGGTTGCCAGGTTGACCGAGCCGGATTGCGCGCCCGCCCCGCGCAAGCTCCTCCCCGGGGCGCTTGACAGTGTGCAGACCGCCCCCGGTGGTGACGGCGGGGGGAGTGCGGGGTAGGGGTGCGGGGAGCGCGTCGGTCGGATGATCATAGAAGTTCGACAGTGCTGTAGATTCACGGCACGGAGCGGCGGCAGGGACGAGGAGGGCACGATGAGCGTTTCGCTGGCCAAGGGGCAGAAGATCAGCCTGGAGAAGCCGGGCGGCGGTCAGCTGAGTGTGGTCCGGATGGGCCTGGGCTGGAAGGCCGCGCAGCCCAAGGGCTTCTTCGCCAAGCTGCTGGCCGCCGGTCGGGAGATCGACCTGGACGCCTCGGCGGTGCTGTTCTCCCAGGGGCGGCCGGTGGACGTGGTCTTCTTCCAGCACCTCAACAGCAATGACGGTTCCGTCCGGCACAGCGGCGACAACCTGGTCGGCGGCGCGGGCGACGCGACCGACGACGAGTCGATCATCGTCGACCTGACCAAGATGGCCGCCGAGGTCGACCAGATCCTCTTCACCGTCAACTCCTTCACCGGCCAGACCTTCCAGGAGGTCGAGGCGGCCTTCTGCCGGCTGGTCGACGAGCAGACCGGCGCCGAACTGGCCCGGTACACGCTCACCGGGGGCGGCCCGTACACCGCGCAGATCATGGCCAAGGTGCAGCGCACGCCCACCGGTTGGCAGATGACCGCGATCGGGCAGCCGGCCAGCGGGCGGACCTTCCAGGACCTGATGCCGGAGCTGGTCAAGCACCTGTGACCCGATCCGGGGCCGGCCCGCCGCGGCCGGCCCCGTCGCGGGCCTTGATGTCAGCGCACTTCCAGGTCGCGGCGCCGGAACCCGGCCAGCGCCAGGGCGATCAGGGCGGCCGCGACCAGGGTGAGCGCCGCGAGCGGCGTCCAGTCCATGGCGGCCGCCGGGAGCCGGGGCACCTGCCCGAACGGGGAGAGCCGCTCCAGGACCGCCGGGAGCTTCAGCAGCGGGCCCAGGTACCCGATCACGAACGCGTACGCCGGCACCAGCCAGGCCAGCTGCGTCGCCCGGGGCAGCCAGCCGTACACGGCGGCGGCGAAACCCACCGTCACCCACTGGGCGGGCGCGAACGCCAGGGCCGCGCCGAGCAGTCGCGGGAACGCGCCGGCGTCACCGGTGGACAGCGCCCCGGCCAGGCCGAAGCCCACCCCCGCCGCGAGCAGCACCGCGGTCGAGCCCAGCAGCGCCGCCGCCAGGTGCCCGCCCAGCCAGCCGGACCGGGACACCCCGGTGGCCAGCACCGGCTCGGCCCGCCCGGCGCTCTCCTCGGCGCGCGGGCGCAGCGTCGCCAGCACCGCGTAGACCGCGCCGACCACCGCCACCACCAGCAGGGTCATCGCGGCGAAGGAGTCGGTGAGCGAGCGGCCGCCGAGCCGGGCGAGGGCCTCCTTCAGCTGGTCGACGTCCTTGACCATCGCGTCGGCGCCGCCCAGCAGTGACCCGTACATCGCGCCGAGCAGCAGCAGCGCGACCGCGAAGCCGCCCAGCAGGCCGCGGTGCAGGCGCAGGGCGAGGCCGAGCGGCGTGCCGAGGGAGGGTCGGGCGGTGGGCGGCCCCGGGCGGGCGGCGCGCAGGCCGGCGCCCACGTCCCGGCGGGTGCTCAGCGCGAAGCCGGCCGCGCCGGTGACGACGGTCAGGGCGAGTGCGGGTAGCAGCGGCCACCAGCGGTCGTCCACGAACGGGTAGCTGCGCTGGAGCCAGCCGATCGGGGAGGCCCAGGAGAGCCCGTTCGACCCGGCGTCCCCGGCCGCGCGCACCGCGTAGGCGGCGCCGAGCACCGCGAGGGCCAGCCCGGAGGCCGTCCGGGCGTGCGCGGTGACCTGGACGGCGACGGCGGCGACCGCCGCGAACAGCAGTCCGGCGGTGGTGGTCGCGGCTCCGAACAGCAGCGCGCCGCCGGTGCCGAGCCCGGGGACGCCGAGGGCGGGCAGCCCGGCGGCGAGCAGCAGGCCGAGCGCGAGGTCGGCGACGGCGGCGGCGCCCAGGGCGGCCGCGAGCTGGGCGTGCCGGCCGACGGCGGCGGAGCGGACCAGCTCGGCCCGCCCGCTCTCCTCCTCGGCCCGGGTGTGCCGGGCGACGGTCAGCACGCTCATCAGCCCGGCCAGCACCGCCAGCAGGCCGAGCAGCCGGTGGCCGAGCATGGCGCCCCAGGTGTAGTCGGCCAGGTAGTGCCCGGGGCCGGTCATGGCGAGGACGGCTGAGCCGGCGGAGGCGTGGGCGATCGAGGCGCGGTCGGCGGCGGTCGGGTAGAGGGTGTGCACGCTGTTGGCGCTGGCGAGGGTGAGCAGGCCGAGGCCGAGCACCCAGGCGGAGAGGCGGAGCCGGTCGCGGCGCAGGGCGAAGCGGAGCAGCGTGGCCGTGCCGGCCAGGGTGGTGTGCGGGCGGGGCGGGCGCGGGGCCGTGGCGGGCGCGCTGGTCGCGGTGGTGGTGGCGGTCATCGGGCGGCCTCGCCGTCGAGCGGGTGCCCGTTGGCGGCCAGCTCGTCGCCGTAGTGGCGCAGCATCAGCTCCTCCAGCGTGGGCGGGTGGCTGACCAGGCTGCGCAGTCCGGCCTCGCCGAGGCGGCGGATGGCGGCGTCCAGGTGGGCGCCGTCCACGGCGAAGTGCACCCGGGCGCCCTCGGTGCGGACGGCGTGCACGCCCTCCAGCGTCTCCAGTCCGGTGACGGGGCGGTGGGTCTCGGCCTCGACCGTGGTGCGGGTGAGGTGGCGCAGTTCGCCGAGGCTGCCGGTCTGCACCACCCGGCCGTGGCGGATGATGCTGACCCGGTCGCCGAGCTTCTCCACCTCGTCCAGGATGTGGCTGGACAGCAGGACGGTCCGCCCCTGCCGCCGGGCCTGGAGGACGACGTCCTGGAAGACCACCTCCATCAGCGGGTCGAGGCCGGAGGTCGGCTCGTCGAGCAGCAGCAGTTCGGCGTCGGAGGCGAGCGCGGCGACGATGGCGACCTTCTGCCGGTTGCCCTTGGAGTAGCTGCGGCCCTTCTTGGTGGGGTCGAGGTCGAAGCGCTCGATCAGCTCGTCGCGGCGGCGGCGGTCGAGCCGGCCGCGCAGCCGGGAGAGCAGGTCGATGGCCTCGCCGCCGGTGAGGTTGGGCCACAGTTCGACGTCGCCGGGGACGTAGGCGAGGCGGCGGTGCAGTTCGACGGCGTCGTGCCAGGGGTCCTTGCCGAGCAGTCGGGCGCTGCCGCCGTCGGCGCGCAGCAGGCCGAGGAGCACCCGGATGGCGGTGGACTTCCCGGCGCCGTTGGGCCCCAGGAATCCGTGCACCTCGCCGGTCTCGACGGTGAGGTCGAGGCCGTCCAGCGCGGTGGTCCGGCCGAAGGTCTTGCGCAGGCCGGTCAGGGTGATTGCCTTCGTCATGCTACTGAAGCTACCGTAGTTTCAGAAAAACGTGAATATTGGGAAGGCGTTAAAGTTCAGTCGAGTTGTTGATCATCGGAGAGGGGAAGGCGCGCGTGGTGGAGCGGGAAGCGGAGCAGGGGCGCGACGAGCAGGCGGTGTCGGACTTCGTCGAACGGTTCGCGGCCGAGCTGGCGTCCGCGGGCATGGGCCGGATGCCGTCCCGGCTCTTCTCCTGCCTGATGGCCGAGGAGAGCGGGGTGCTGACCTCCGCCGAGCTCTCCGAACGGCTGCGGATCAGCCCGGCCGCAGTCTCCGGCGGGATGCGCTACCTCATCCAGATCGGCCTGGCCGCCAAGGAACGCGAGCCGGGCTCGCGGCGCGACCGCTACCGGGTGCTCAACGACGTCTGGTTCGAGTCCCTGACCCGGCGCGACGAGTACCTGCTGCGCTGGGTGCGGGTGCTCAGGGACGGCGAGGCCACCGTCGGCGCGGGCACCGTTGCGGGGGCGCGGCTGGGGGAGAGCGCGGCCTTCTTCGCGTTCATGGTGGACGAACTGCACGGCATGCTCGCGCGGTGGCGGGTGCACCGGGAGGGGCTGGGGCCGGGGGCGCTGCCGGGGGCCGGGGCCGGGTCGGATCCGGCGTAGGGTTCGGCCTCGGTCTCGGTCTCGGTCTCGGGAGCGTAGCGGGCGGGGCGGGGAACGCGGACGGCCCGCACCAGGGGTGCGGGCCGTCGGCGGATGAGGCGGTGTCAGCGGGTCGGCGGGGCGGCCGAGGGGGAGAGGCCCGCGCTGGGGGTCGTGCTCGGGGCGGCGGAGGAGGGGGTGCCGCCCGGGGTGGGGGTGCCGCCGGGGGTCGGCGTCGCCGTGGCGCATCCGGGGGCGGCCGGGGTGCCGGTGGGCGTTCCGGTCGGGGTGGCCGTCGGGGACGGGCTGCCCGTCGGGGTGGTCGTGGCCGTGGCCGTCGGGCTCGGGCAGCCGGTGGGCGTTCCGGTCGGCGTCGTGGTGGGGGTGCCGGACGGCGTTCCGGACGGGGTGCCCGACGGAGTGGTCGACGGCGTGCCGGACGGCGTGGCCGGCGCGGTCGACGGCGGCGAGGTGCTGGGCGTGCCCGTCGGGGTGGTGCTCGGGTCCGTCGTCGGCTGCGCGGAGGACGACTGCGTCGGGGCCGGCGAGGTCGGCTGCGCGCTCGGCGAGGGCTGCCCGCCCGGGGTCGGGGTGGTCGCGGGGGCGCTCGGCGTCCCGGTGGTGGCGCCCGGCGTCGTCCCGGTCGGGGGCAGCAGCGGCGCGAGCGGCAGGAGCGGGGAGGGCAGCGAGGCCGGCGGGGTCGAGGAGGCCGGGCGGTTCGGCACGGTGGTGACGGTGCCGCTGCCGTAGTGCGCCATCCAGTTGCGGACCGTCCGCAGGTACTCGCCCGAGTTGTTGTAGCTGAGGATCGCCCGGTCGAGCTGCGCCGGGTCGGCGAGGTCGCGCCCGCCCGCGCACAGGTAGCGGGCGGCGCTCTCGGCGGCGTCGAAGATGTTGTTCGGGTCGGCCTTGCCGTCGCCGTTGGCGTCCGTGCCCCAGGTCGCCCAGGTGGAGGGGATGAACTGCATCGGTCCGACGGCGCGGTCCCAGCGCGCGTCGCCGTCGTAGCGCCCGCCGTCGCTGTCGGGTATCGCGGCGAAGCCGTTGCCGTCCAGGGCCGGTCCGAGGATCGGGGTGAGGGTCGTCCCCGCCGCGTCCACCTGGCCGCCGTTGGCCTGGCCGGACTCGACCTGGCCGATCGCGGCCAGCAGTTGCCACGGCAGGTGGCAGCCGGGCGAGCGCTGCGCGGCCGAGGCCTCGGCCTGGCGGTAGGCGGCGAGCACGGTCGCGGGCAGGGCCGGGCCGGTGGCGGCGAAGGGGCCGGCGGTGGGCGCGCCGGGCACCGTGCCGGGCGGCTGCGGCAGTTGGACGGTGCCGCCGCCGTCGGCCGGGAGGCCGGTGCCGAAGGTGCTGCCGGCGCCGGCGGTCGGGCCGCCACCGGCCGGTGAGCCGGCGGTGTCCGGCGCCGTCACGGCGTCGGCGGCCGCGACCGGGGCGAGCCCGAAGCCCGTCACCTGGGAGCCCGTCAGCGCGGCGAGTGCGGTGAAGGCCGCAGCCGTCCCCGTGACCCGCTTGCCGAGCCGCAGCCCGCGCCCGCCCTGCACCTTGCCGAACCTCGCCGTCATACCGTGCCCCTCCCCGTAGCCGTTCCGGCCCTCCCGGAACGGATGAACCGCCGTCATCGTGCCTGCCGCCGGCCGGCGGCTCCCACAGTCGCAACGATTAGTATCACGACGATCTGACGCGACAGGGGTGGCCGGAGGTTGCCCCGGCCCGGCACCGGCGTCACAAGCCGCACGTCACCAGGGGTGGGGGAACTGCCGCTCGGGCTCGGTTCGGGGCCGGGTCGGGGCCGGATCCGCGTCGCGGCCGGGCGGGCCGACGGCCCTGCCGGGTAAGCGAGTTGGCGTGCGTGCGCGTCCCCCGCAGGTTCCGTCCGCAGGCCCGGTGGCGGCGCCGGAGGGGTGTCCGGGTCGGGTGTCGGCAGCATCTCCCCTTTCTGCCAAGGGAGTTGACCGGGGGCGTGCCGGTGGTGGGCCGGGCGTGCAGGGGCCCGGACCGGCGGTCCGGGGCGCGGGGGTGGTGCGTGCGCGTCGTTCCGGGCTCCCCGGCGGCGCCCGCCGTCGACCCTCCTGACCTGCGTGGATGCCTGCCGCCGGGTGGGCGTTTCCCTACCAGGGCGGGCGTGCGGACGCCAGGGGGCGGCCCCAACTCGCCCCTGGACGGGTGACGTTCTGGTGAAAAGGGCATGCCAGGAATCTCCGCCCGGCATGCTGTGCCCCGTGACCATGCGGATGGAGGCCCGGACTGTGAGCGCGAACCTGCCCGAGACCGTCGCCGAGGGAGCGGTCGTCTTGCCGACCCCCCCTCGGGTGGTCGACGACCTGGCCCGCGACCTGACCCAGGCCGCGGCCGCCGTCCGGGCGGTCTCGCGGGTCGCCCGCAGCGGCGGGGACCTCGCCGTCGCCGCGTACACCGCCGTGGTGTGCACCGGGCGTTCGGCCGCCCGCGTACTGGAGGAGGCCGCCGCCTGGTGTCGGCAGGCCCCCGGGGCCGAGGTGCACTCGCTCGCCTGGGCCCGGGTGCCGGGGCACCGCGAGGACGTGGACGAGTACCGCGTCACCCTCGCCGTCAGCTTCCCCGACGACGAGACCGGCGAGCACCTCGGCGACACCCATCGCGCCCGCCGGTGAGGAAGCCGGTGAGGAATCCGTAGGATGATCCCCATGGGTGATGGGGACACGAAGCAGCTGACGGGCGACCAGTCGCAGGACGCGACGGGCGACGGCCCGCGAGAGCTCTCGCGGGCCGCCGCCGTGGCCGTGACGGTGCTCGCCGCCCTCTGCGGCGCCGCCGTCCTGCTGGCCGTCTTCCACTGGCTGGGCTGGAGCGTCCCCTGGGTCGGCTGGATCGTCGCCAAGGCCGGTATCAAGCTCGCCGTCGGGGGCTTCGCCGGGCTCGCCGCCGCCTTCGCCTGGCTCCGGTCGCGGCTGAGGGCCTGACCGCCGCCGTACGGACCCAGAGCCCCTGGGGTCAGCCCGCCGGACGAGGTCGCGTCCGGGGTCAACCCGCCTGCGGGGTGGGGCAGACGAGGTCGCGCTCGGGGGCGCGGCCGCCCAGCAGGTAGCTCTCGACGACGTTCGTGACGCAGGAGTTGGCGGTGGGGTACTGGCCGTGGTCGCCGCTCCCGGTGACGGTCACCAGCTTGGAGCCGCGCAGCGCGCGGTGCGCGCCGAGCGCCGCCTCGTAGTACGTCGCCGGGTCGTGCACCGAGTTGAGCATCAGCACCGTCGGCAGGTGGGCGCCGGTCACCTTGACCTTGGGGGCGGGCGCGGTCGGCCAGGACGCGCAGACCGCGCTGAAGGCCAGCGTGCGGGCGCCCGCCAGCGGATAGCGCGCGGTGTTCTCCGCGCCGCGCTGGACCCAGGTGTCCATGTCCTTGGTCCACGGGGTGTCGTTGCAGGTCACCGAGAAGTACTCGGCGAGGAACTCCGGGCTGAGGTACTGGCCGAACAGCCGCCCGGCCATCGTCTTGGCCGCGGGGTCGGCCCCCTGCCAGTCGTCGACGGCGGTCAGGGCCTGGGCGAGGAAGGGGAAGGTGTCCCGCTCGTAGATCGCGCTGATCGCGCCGTTGTCCAGTTGGTTCGGGCCGATCGTCAGGGAGCCGTCGACGATGGGCCGGTCGTGCAGCGCGGCGCGCCGCTGCTCCCAGCGCGCCTGCACCTCCTCGGGGGTGGAGCCCCAGTGGTAGGTGGCGTCGCGGGCCGCCAGCCACGGCACGAAGTCCTCGTCGAAGCGGCGCTGGAAGCTCATCGGCTGGCCCAGTTCGAACTTCTCCCAGGTGCCGTCGAAGCCGATGTTGCTGTCCAGGACCATCCGCTCGACCCGGTGCGGGAAGAGCGTCCCGTAGTAGGCCCCGATCATCGAGGCGTAGGACGGGCCGAAGTAGCTGAGCTTCTGCTCGCCGAGCAGGCCGCGGAACAGGTCGATGTCGTGGGCGGTCTGCTCGGTGTTCAGGTAGGGCAGCAGGTCGCCCGTGCGCTCCTGGCAACTGGCGGCCAGCTTCTTGGAGTTGGCGACCACCCGGTCGATCGCCGCCGGGGACTGGTCGCGGAAGTCGCCGGCCAGGAAGTCCTGGAACTCCTCCGGCGTCTGGCACACGGCCCGGGTGCTCTCGCCGACCCCGCGCTGGTCGAAGCCCACGATGTCGTACGCGGCGCCGACGGCCGGGGCGGCCGTGGCCAGGTTCGCCGGGCGCAGCAGGCCCGACGCGCCGGGGCCGCCGGCGGCCATCAGCAGCGTGCCCTTGCGCTTGGCCGGGTCGCCGGCGCGGTGCCGGGAGACGGCGATCGTCACGTCGGCGCCGGCGTCGGCGTGGTGCCAGTCGCGCGGGGCGGTCATGGTGGCGCAGTCCAGCGCCGGCTGCTTGGCGCAGGGCTGCCAGGCGAGGGTCTGGTGGGTGTAGCGGGCGGGGGCGACCTCGGCGTCGCCCGGGTTCCGGCCGGCGTCCGGGGCGGCGCTGGCGGTGGCCGGCACGGCGAGGCCGGCCAGGACGGCGGCGACGACGGCCACGGCGGCGCGCCGGGTGCGGGAGGCGGTGGCGCCGGCCGCCGGGGTGTGCGAGGCGGTGGTGTTCGGCGCGGTGGTGCTCGGCGTGATGGTGTGCGAGGCCGTGGTGTTCGATGCGTTGGTGTTCACGGGAATGATCCTGTCCGAGCCCGCCCTGACGGTCGATCATGCGGGGTTCCGTGTCCGGGGTGGTGCTGGGTACACCCCGGACGCGGAGGATCGCCCCAGGGCGTGTTTCATCATTCGCGTCGCGCGCCCGGCGGGAATGATGAAACACGCCCTGGGTCAGTAGGCGGCGGTGAAGCGGGTGCGGCGGTGTGCGGGCTGCTCGGCCTCGTCGAGCAGGGCGACGGCGAGGTCCTCCATGGAGATCACCGAGGCGCCCTCGGCGTCCACCAGCAGTTCGTCCCGTCCGAGCCGGAAGCGGCCGGTGCGCTCGCCGGGTTCGAGCAGGGCGGCGGGGCTCAGGTAGGTCCAGTCGACGTCCGGGTCGGCGGCGCGGTAGAGGTCGAGCTGCTCGCGGCAGGCCCGGGCGATCGGCCGGAGCTCGGCGGGGAAGCCGGGGTCGTCGGCGAGGGCCGTCCCGCCGCGGCCGGGGAGGGTGAGGCTGCCCGCGCCGCCGACGGCCATCAGGCGCACGCCCGTTCCGGCGAGGCCGGCCAGCAGGCCCCGGGTGGCGGCGGACAGCTCGTGCTCGCTGCCGGGCGCCGGGCGGGTGGCGGTGATCACCAGGTCCTGCCCGGCGGCGAGGCGGGCGACGTCCTCGGGGTTGCGGGCGTCGCCGACACCGAGGGCGACGGCGGCCGGCAGGCCGTGCGGTTTGGCGGGGTCGCGCAGGACGGCGGTGATCCGGTGGTGGCGGGCGAGCGCCTCGGTCACCACCCGGCTGCCGACGTTGCCGGTGGCGCCGAACACGGTGATGTGCATGGAGGTTCTCCTGGTGCGGTGGGTGTCAGCGGCTGCTGGACGGGGATCGGGGAGTGCGGAGGGGAGTTCGGCGGGAGCGGGGCGGGGTCAGGCGTTCTCGCGGACGGCTGGCGCGGCGGTCGGGGCGGCGGGTACGGAGGGCGCGGTGGTGCCGGGGCGGCGCCGGGTCTGGGCCGCGATCAGCGAGCCGAGGACGATCAGTGCCCCGAGTGCCTGGAGCGGGCTGAGGTCCTGCCCGAGGGCCAGCCAGCCGATCGCGGTGGCGACCACCGGGCTGAGCAGCGAGAGGAAGGAGACCGAGGTCGGCGGCAGTGCCCGGATCCCGCGGAACCAGAGCGCGTACGTGAGCGCCGCGCCGATCAGGCTGAGGTAGCCGTAGCCGAGCAGGTTGCCGCCGGTGAGGTGGGACGGCGGGGCGCCCTCGACGAACAGCGCGACCGGCACCAGCAGCAGTCCGCCGGCGGTGAGCTGCCAGCCGGTGGTGGCGAGCAGCGGGGCGGGGGAGACCCAGCGCTTGGAGAGGACGACGCCGGTGGCCATGACGACCGCGCCGGCGAGTGCGGCGGCCACGCCGATGGCGTCCAGCTGGGCGTTGGCCCGCAGGACCAGCAGGCTGACGCCCGCGATCCCCGCGATGCCGCAGATCACCGTCCGCGGTGTGAGCCGGTCGCCGAGCAGTGCGGCCGAGAGTCCGGCGGTGATCAGCGGCTGGACGGCGCCGACGGTGGCGGCGACCCCGCCGGGGAGGCGGTAGGCGGCGATGAAGAGGAGGGCGAGGAAGGCGCCGATGTTCAGCGCGCCGAGGACCAGTGCGCGCCACCACCAGCTGCCCTTCGGCAGCCGGCGGGTGACGGCGATCAGCAGCAGTCCTGCGGGCAGGGCCCGGAGGACGGCCGCGAGGAGTGGACGGTGGGGCGGGAGCAGTTCGGTGGTGACGATGTACGTCGACCCCCAGACGGCGGGGGCTATCGCCGTCACCAGCACGATTCCGAGGCGATTTCTTAGCACTAAGCAAATGTATCTCAGCGCTAAGGCATCTCTCACCGCTTTGGCGGGGTGACGTGGCTCACAGTTACCTCATCGCTAAGGAATCCCGGCGGAATCCCCTACCCTGAACCTGTGGCAGATGCAGATCATGTGGACCGAGTAGTCGCGCAATGGGCCGTCGAGCGCCCCGACCTGGACGTCTCCCCGATGGAGGTGATCGGCCGACTCAAGCGCCTCTACCGCCTGATGGACGCGGAGCTCAACCGGACCTTCGGCGAACACGGCCTGGACGCCGCCTCCTTCGACGTCCTCGCCACCCTCAAGCGCAGCGGCCCGCCCTACCGCCTCACCCCCACCGGACTGATGCAGTCCGCCATGGTCACCTCCGGCGCCATCACCCAGCGCCTCGACCGCCTGGAGGCCCGCGGCCTGGTCACCCGCACCCAGAGTGACCAGGACGGCCGCAGCCGCGTGGTCGGGCTCACCCCCGAGGGCCACGCCCTGATCGACCGCGCCCTCCCCGACCACCTCGCCACCGAGCGGCTCCTCCTCGCCGGCCTCGACGCCCCCCGGACCGCCGCGCTCGTCGACGCCATGCGCACCCTCCTGGCCGCCCTCGGCGACAGCCCGGAGTGAGCGGGAGGGCAGGCGGGCGGACCTCCCCGCCCGACCGGCCTACGGGTTGACCGCCACCGCCTTGAAGAAGGTGTAGTGGAACGTCCCGCCCGGCTCGGCCGTGCGGCGCAGTTCGGCGATGCCGTGGTCGAAGGCGTCGGGGGTGGTCAGACCGGCGGCCAGCGCCTCGGTGCGGACGGCCTCGACCATCGCGACGAAGGTGCGCCGGGTGAAGCCCTCGACCAGGGCGGGGCGGGCGCCGTCGGCGTGGACGGTGCGGGGGTGGACGGCCACGCCCCGGAAGCCGGCCTCCGCCAGGAGCGGGTACAGGCGGCGCCCGAGCAGGGCGTCGCCGCCCGCCGCCGCCTGGAGCCGCACCAGCAGGTCGACCGTGGCGCGGGCCGCCGGGCCCTGCGGGTGGAAGAAGGCCGAGCCGTGGTCGCCCTCGATCACCGTGATCGTGCCGCCCGGCCGCAGCACCCGCCGCAGCGCGGTCAACGCGGCCACCGGATCGGCCAGGTGCTCCAGCACGAAGCACACGAAGACGTGGTCGAACGCGCCGTCCGGGAAGGGGAGTCGGTGCAGGTCGCCGTGGTGCCAGGTGACCCGCGCGGTGGGCGCCTCGGCCGCCACCCGGGCCCGGGCCTGCGCCAGCGACTCGGCCGAGACGTCCACCGCCGTCAGCAGCACGCCGGGACTGGCGGCCAGCAGGTGCGCGGTCTGCGCCCCCACCCCGCAGCCGGCCTCCAGCACCCGGCTGCCCGCCGGGTACGCGGTGCCCGCGTGCAGCAGCTCGGCGAGGGTGTCCGCCTGGTCGCCGAGCCGTTGCGCCTCGGTCTCCGAGTAGCCGTGGACGTAGCCGGGGGCGTAGTTATGGCCGGGGCCTTCGGCGTCCTGCCGGTCGTTCAGTGGTGCCGTTTCCGTGGTCATGGCCCCACCCTCACGCCACAATGGCCCGGTGAACAGGTCCAAAGAAGCGCTGGACGACAGGTCCAAACAGGCGGACCCGGGCGCCGACTTCCTCCAGCTCGACACCGCCGACGCCCCGCCCGGCGGCCTGACCGGCTGGCTCGCCCGCCGACTGCGCGAGGCCATCGCCGACGGCCGCCTCCCCACGGGCAGCAGGCTGCCCGCCACCCGGGGGCTGGCGGCCGAACTCGGCGTCTCCCGGGGAGTGGTGACCGACGCCTACCGGCGCCTCGCCGAGGAGGGCCAGATCGCCGGCCGGGGCAGGGGCGGCACCGTCGTCGTCGCGGTTCCGGCGCCGCCCGCGCCCCCGTTGTCGGCCGTATCCCCGTTGTCAGCCACATCCCCGGCCCCGCCGCGCGCCCGGCCGGAGCCCGTCCTGTTCCACGCCGACCCCGACCCCGAGGTGTTCGACCTGCTGCGCGGCACGCCCGCCCGGATCGACCTCACGCCCGGCGTGCCCGACCTCGCCGCCTTCCCCCGCACCGCCTGGCTGCGCGCCGAACGCGCCGTCCTCGACGGCCTCGCCGCCGCCGACCTCGGCTACGGCGACGTCCGCGGCACCCCCGCACTGCGCCGGGCCGTCGCCCACTGGCTGGCCCGCAACCGGGGCATCCGCGCCGACCCGGACGAGGTGCTGATCGTCGCCGGGACGGCCCAGGCCCTCGCCCTGCTCGGCCGGGCCCTCGGCCGGGTGGGCGTCACCGAGGTCGCCGTCGAGGACCCGGGCTCGCTCGGCGCCCGCCAGCACCTCGCCCACTGGCTCGCCGCGACCCCGCCCGTCCCGGTCGACGCCGAGGGCGTCCGGGTCGACGCGCTGCGCGCCACCGGCGCCCCGGCCGTCCTGCTCACCCCGGCCCACCAGTACCCGACCGGGGTCGTCCTCGGCGGCGAGCGGCGGCGCGAACTGCTGCGCTGGGCGGGCGAGGGCGGCCTGGTCATCGAGGACGACTACGACGCCGAGCACCGCTACGACCGCCCGCCCGTCCCCGCGCTGCGCGCCGCCCTGCCGGAGCAGGTCTGCTACGCGGGCAGCATCTCCAAGCTGCTCGCCCCCGCGCTGCGCACCGGCTGGCTGCTGGTGCCGCCGCGGCTGCGCGAGGCCGTCCTGGAGGCCAAGCGGTTCGCCGACCTGGGCAACCCGGTGCTGCCGCAGCTGGTGCTGGCCCGGCTGATGGAGTCCGGCGAACTCGACCGCCACCTGCGGCTGTTGCGCCACCGCCACCGCCGCCGACGGGACGCGATGATCGCCGCCGTCCACGCCCACCTCCCCGGCGCCACCGTCCACGGCGCGGCGGCCGGCCTGCACCTGATGCTCACCCTGCCGCCCGGGGTCCGCTGCACGGACACCGAACTGGCCACGGCGGCGCTCGCCGAGGGCGTCAAGGTGCAGCCGCTGTCCTGGCACGCGCGCCTGCCGTACCCGCCGGGGCTGGTGCTCGGCTACGCGGCGGGTGCGCCGGGGGAGATCGCGGAGGGGATCGCCGTCCTGGGGCGGTTGCTGCGCCGGTAGGGCTGAGGGTTGAGCTCTGAGGTCTGAGGGCGTCCGGCGCCCGGGTCCCCCGTCCGCTCGGGCGCGGGTGTGCTCCTCCGGGGTCCGGGCTATGGTGGCGACGGGCTCGGGTGCCTTGACAGGCTTGGATGCCTTGACGGGCCGTATCCCGCTGCCGACCTCAGGGAGGCGTGATGGCCGTGCTTCGGCGCACCGTCCAGTTCGGCGCGATGCTGGTGGTGTTGGCGGCCACGCTCGGGCCGGTTCCGGCCGGGTCGGTGTCGGCGTCCGTACCGGTGTCCGTACCGGTGTCCGTACCGGTGTCCGCGCCGGAGTCGATACCGGGGTCGATACCGGGGCGGGTCAGTGCCCCGGGTGAGGGGACGGTGGCGGCGGAGATGGCCGATCAGGACGCGCGGCAGCTCGCGGGGCGCCGGATCGTACTCTCCTACGCTGGTCCGACACCGCCGCCGGGCGTGCTGCAGACGATCCGGGAGGGGCGGGCGGCCGGGGTCATCCTGTTCGCCGAGAATGTCACGAGCCCGGCGCAACTCGCCGAGGCCGTCGGTCAGTTGCGGCAGGCGGCGGCGCAGTCGCCGGTGCCCGAGGGGCTGTTGCTGATGACCGACCAGGAAGGCGGCAAGGTGCGCCGCCTGCCCGGCGCGCCCGAACTCTCCGCCCGCCGGACCGGATCGGCGCCCGACCCGCTCGGCGCGGCGGGCCGCGCCGGGGTCGGCGCCGCCGGGACGCTCGCGGACGCGGGGCTCAACGTGAACCTCGCGCCGGTGCTGGACGTCTACGACACCCCGGGCAACTTCATCGACCGCCATGAGCGCTCCTACGGTCAGGACCCCGCCGGCGTCGGCGAGTTGGGCAGCGCCTTCCTCGCCGCCCAGCAGGGCCTGGGCGTCGCCGCCACCGCCAAGCACTTCCCCGGGCTGGGCTCGGCCGTCAACGGCGAGAACACCGATGACCGCCCCGTCACCCTGTCCGTGCCGCTGGACGAGCTGCGTACCCGCGGTGAGGAGCCCTACCGGGCGGCCATCGCGGCGGGCGTCCGGCTGGTGATGGCCTCCTGGGCGGTCTACCCGGCGCTCGACCCGGACCGCCCGGCCGGGATGTCGCCCGCCGTGGTCGAGGGCGAGCTGCGCGGCCGCCTGGGCTTCCGGGGCGTCACCGTCACCGACGCCCTGGAGGCCGAGGCCCTCGCGCTGTACGGCGGCCCCGGCGACCGCGCGGTGGCCGCCGCCGAGGCCGGGATGGACCTGATCCTCTGCTCCGCCCGCGACCCGCAGCAGGCCGAGGACGCCACCACGGCCCTCGCCGACGCCCTGGACTCCGGCCGGCTCGACCGCGCCGCCTTCGCGGCTGCCGTCACCCGGGTCGACGCCCTGCGGGCCTCGCTGGGCTGAGCCGCCACCGGTCGGCCGGCCCCGCGCCGGGCGCCGGGGAGGCCGGCGGCGGCAGGTGCGCGGAGCCCGACCCTCCGGGGTGGGATTACGCCATCAAAGGTCTGGTTTCGGTCTGCTCGGCAGTTCGAAGGCAGAATCCCGGTCATCGCATGGGAATCGTATGGCAAAGTCTCGTCATGGCACATGTGAAATGTCACATGTGACCTCACCTGTTCTGATCGTTCCTCGTACCCTCCGAAGGAGGAGGCAATGAACCGCATCACCCGGATCGCCTCGGGCGCGGCCGGTGCCGTCGCCCTGCTCGCGGCGCCGGTGCCGGCGCTCGCCGTGCCGACCAGTGGCGCCGCCGAGACCGCCGCCACGGTGACGACCTGCGGCTACAACGGCCTGCAGGCCGGGCTGTCGACCAAGGTCTGCGCCGAGGTCACCGGCGGCAGCGTCGTGCTGTACGGGCAGATCGGCCTGGCCGGTCCGCCCACCCCGGACACCCCGTGGCCGCCGAGGCCGCAGGAACTGCTCACCCGCCTGTCGGCCGGGGTGGTCGGCGGCGAGTCGCTCGGCTCGGCGAGCGTGCGCGCCGTGTTCACGGCCGCCACCGTGCGGGTCGACGGCATCAGCGTCACCGTGCCGTGCGGTTCGACCCTCCACGCGACCTTCGCGGTCGAGTCGATCTCGCGGGGGCCGGCCCCGGTCGAGGTGGATGTACCTGTAGGCTGCTGACGGAACCTCACCATGAGCGCCGAGTCCGGGAGTTGGCAGCATCCCGGGCTCGGCTTCCAGCGTTCCCGCGCGCCCTCCGGATGTGACGTGGACCACTCGGGGGCGGCCCCGGCGGGCCGGGCGCCCACTGTGACGACTTGAAGAAATCTTCATCTGTGGCGATGATGCTTGCCGGCCGCCGGTGAGGACGCGGCCGCACGCCCGCCGAGCCGTACCCGAGGGAGGGACGCGGACCATGCCCGTCCCGCTGTACCAGGCCAAGGCGGAGTTCTTCCGCACCCTCGGCCACCCGGTCCGGATCCGGGTGCTGGAACTGCTCCAGGACGGGCCCCGGCCGGTGCGCGAGCTGCTGGCCGAGATCGAGGTCGAGCCCTCCAACCTCTCCCAGCAGCTCGCGGTGCTGCGCCGTACCCAACTGGTCGCCGCCACCCGCGAGGGCAACACCGTGGTGTACGCGCTCAGCACCCCGGACGTGGCCGAGCTGCTGCGGGCCGCGCGCCGGATCCTGACCGAGCTGATCACCGACCAGGGCGCGCTGCTCACCGAACTGCGCGAGCCCGGCGGCCGGCCGCACCGTTGAGCCCGCCGAGGCCCTCGGGCCGGTCGAGCGTGTCGAGCGTGTCGAGCCCTTCGAGCCCTTCGAGCCCGTTGAACCCTTCGAGCCCGTCGGGCCCGCTGAACCCGCGCCCGACCCGGCCGGCCGACCCGAGGAGAACCCCCGCCATGAGCGAGAGCACGAGCGACGGCGCGCGCGAGGAGAAGCGCCGACGCAAGGCCATGCTCATCCGGGCGGGCATCTACATCTTCGCCACGCACCTGTTCGCCGGCTTCGTGCTGCTGCTGTTCGCGCTCGGCGGCCGCAAGTAGGCACCTCCTGCGTCCTGTCCGGCCAGGATCGGCCGGACAGGGCCCAGGGGCTCTCTTTCGGATCACGTCGGATCAGCGCGCGGCGTCGGAGTGCGTGCATCGCAAGGCGGAGGAGGGAGTCCATGCGGAGTATCGGCGAC
>NZ_JBFBNR010000053.1:0-47045 GCF_040687675.1 Kitasatospora sp. NPDC056731 | reverse complement strand
TGACTTTTGGCACGCTGTTGAGTTCTCAAGGAACGGACACTTCCTTCGGACCGCCTTCCAGCGGGCCCTCCGGGCGCTTCGTTCTTTCGTGTTTCCAGCTTATCAGATCCTCGCGGCCGTTCTTACCGGCTTCGTTTCTCCGAATTCCCGCTGGCGGGATTTCCTTCGAACTTCGCTCCGAAGCTTATCAAAGCTTTCGGTGTGCTCAGTCCGCGGGATTTTGCTTCGTCGAAGGATGCGCATTCATAAAACGCGCTCACCTCGATTTGGCGGTGTCGTAGACACTAACGCCCGGGACTGACCGTTGTCCAGTCTGTCCCAACCGTTCAAACCTACTAGCCCACCCTCACCACGTCAATGGTTTGGTCGGGATGCGAGAAGAGTACCAGGTCAGAGGCGTGTGGATCACCTCGCCTCAGGCCGCGACGGGTTGCAGATCCGCCCGATCGGCCGCGTCCAGATCACCGACTTCGCCGGCCTCGGCGGCCTTTCGGCCCCACACCAGCGCGTAGAGGAGGAATGCCGCCTCGGCCAGCACGCCGATCGAGATGCGCGCCCAGGTGGGCAGTCCGGAAGGGGTGACGAACGCTTCGAGTACACCGGAAACGGCCAGCACCGTCGCGAGGCCGATGGACATGCCGATGATGGAGCGGCCCTGTTCGGCCAGGGCCGTTCCGCGGGTGCGCGGGCCGGGGTCGATGACCGTCCAGCCGAGGCGCAGACCGAGGCCGCCGGCCACGAACACTGCGGTCAGCTCCAACAGGCCGTGCGGGATGAGCAGGCCGAGGAAGACGTCGAGTCGCCCGGCGGAGGCCATCAGCCCGACGCCGACACCGAGGTTGACCACGTTGGTCCACATCACCCAGAGCACCGGGAGACCCAGCGCGATCCCGAACAGCAGGCACTGCACGGCGATCCAGGCGTTGTTCGTCCAGACCTGTGCGGCGAACGAACTCGCCGGGCGGTCCGAGTAGTACGACTCGTACTGCCCGCCCGGGCGGGTCATCTCCCGCAGGTGATCCGGGGCGACCAGGCTGTTGCGGACCTCGGGGTGGGTGGCCATCCACCAGGCGAGCACCGCGGTGGCCAGCAGCGAGACGACCGCGACCGGCACCCACCAGCGGCGCGCGCGGTACAGCGCGGCCGGGAAGCTCACCGTGTAGTACCGGGCGACGTCGTGCCAGCCGCTGCTGCGCGATCCGGTCACCGCGCTGCGGGCCCGCGAGACCAGGCCGGTCAGCCGGCTGAGCAGGGCCGGGTCCGGTGCGGCGGCCTGGACCTTGGCCAGGTGGCCGGTGGCGCGCTGGTAGAGGGTGACCAGTTCGTCGGCCTCCTCCCCGCTGAGCCGGCGCCGTCGGGCGAGGGCGTCCAGCCGTGCCCACTCCCCCTGGTGGGTGGCGACGAAGACGTCCAGGTCCATTCGGCGGCTCCATGGTCGGCGGTGGGCGCGAGGGGCCCGGTCGCGGGCGGGCGGACGGGCGGGTACGTGCGGACACGCGCGGCCCAGCATGCCAGGAGCGGTGGGCACCCCGGCCGCCGGGATCTCACTTCCCGTGCGGCCACCGGGCGCCGTATGTTTGCGGCTGCGGATCAGACTGCGGAGAGCAGGTCGTGGGGGCCGGTCCGGGTGACGTCCCTCCCCTCGTCCGTGCCGCCCTCGGCGGCCTCCATGAGTGAGCTGTACGGCTCCACGAACGTGAACGGACAGGTGTCTTGAGCGACCTGGTGACGGGTGAGGCGGTCGTCCTCGACCTGCAGACGGCGAAGCTTCCCAGCCGGGCGCTGGCGATCACGCTGGACCTGCTCGTGGAGTTCGCCGCCCTGTTCCTGGTCTCGCTCACCCTGAGCGTCGCCCTGATCGGACTGGACGGTGCGGCGCTGGCGGCCACCCTGATCGGGCTGCTGGTGTTCTTCCTGGTGGCCGTGCCGGTGATGGTCGAGACCTTCAGCCACGGGCGCTCGCTCGGCAAGGCCGCGCTCGGCCTGCGGGTGGTGCGCACCGACGGCGGCCCGGTGCGGTTTCGGCACTCGCTGGTGCGCGGGCTGGTCGGCTTCATGGAGCTGGTCGCCATGACCGGCGTGCCGGCGGTGATCACCTCGGCCGTGAACGCGGACGGCAAGCGGCTGGGCGACATCTTCGCCGGGACGGTGGTCGTCCGCGAGCGCACCCCGGGTGGCGGGACGCCGCCCCCGCTGCCGCCCGTGCACCCGCACCTGCTCCAGGCGATGGGCCGGGAGCTGGTCGCGATGGACCTGTCCGCGGTGCCGGAGCCGCTCTGGCTGGCGATCCGCCAACTGCTGGGCCGCATAGGCCAGTTGGACCCGGCGGTGGCGCTCCAGATGTCCACCCGGCTGGCCGGCGACCTGGCCGCCCGGACCGGTCACCCGGTGGCGCAGGGGCTGCACCCGGCGGCGTACCTGGGCGCGGTGCTCACCGAGCGCCAGCGCCGGGAGTGGACGCGGGCCCAGGCGCAGTGGCAGCGGACCGCGGCCCCCGCACCCGCCGCGTGGCCGGCTCCCGCGCCCCAGCCGGCCGCCCCCTCCTTCGAGAAGCCCGCCCCGCCCACCGCCGACCAGCCGTCCCCGGCCCCGTCCCCGGCCCCGGCCCCGGCCCCGTCCTCGACACCGGCCCCCGGCACCGGCTTCGCGCCGCCCGCCTAGGCTCACCGCGCTGCCGCGCGGGCCCGCCGCCCGGCCCGCGCAACCCGGACCTACTCCCCGAACTGCGCCGGCCAGGCGTTCGGCGGCGACGCCAGCTCCTCCAGTTCGATCCCGTCGGCCGCCAGCACCACGTCCCCCGCGAGGTGCACGACCTGCTGCTCGCCGGTCTCCAGGTCCGCGACCTGGTACCGCTCGACCAGCAGCGGCCCGGAGTCGGTCTGGTGCGTGTCGACACCCTCCAGCAGCCACCCCTGGTCGAAGGTGCGCGGCGCCAGCACCGGTTCGGTGAACGCGACCAGCCGCACCCGCGCGCTCGCCCCCTCCCGCAGCCGCAGCAGCCGGGCGGTGGCGACCAGGAAGGCCGGCGAGCCGCCGGTGAACCCGTGCGCCCGGTCGTGCCCCTCCACGCTGTGCTCGCCGCCCGGGTCCGCCGCGTCCGTCCGGACCCAGGCGACGCCGTCCACCGCGCCGCCGCGCACCTGCCAGCCGCCGGCCCGCAGTTCCATCCGCAGCGGGCGGGCCCGCGAGTCCAGGGTGAGGTCGACGCTGCCGATCACCCGCCCGTCCGGCGCGTAGGTCTTGGAGACGTACCGCCAGCCGGCCGCCCCGGGGGCGCAGCTGAAGCGCTCCTCCCCGAGCAGCACGCGGTCGTGACCCAGAGGAGTCATGGCTGTGTGGAGCGAGTACCGGCCGTTGGGCATGCCCGAAAGCCTACGTGCGCATTCGCATGCAACGTTCGGGGCGGGTGCCCGCATTAGGGGGGTGGACGGCGCGCACGAGCGCCGACGACACGAGGGAGAAGGGGGGCGCAGATGGCGAAGCAGGCACGCGACGAGGAGTTCACGGAGTACGTGACTTCCAGGAGCGGCTGGCTGCGCAAGGTCGCCTATCTGCTGTGCGGGGACTGGCACCGCGCGGACGACCTGGTCCAGGAGACCATCACCAAGCTGTACGTGAACTGGTCGCGGGCAGGCCGCATGGAGAACCTGGACGGCTATGCCCGCAGGGTGCTGGTCAACACCTTCCTGGCCGAGCAGCGCACCTCCTGGTGGCGGCGGACCAGCCGGCCGGGCACCGACCTCGACACCGAGTCCATGCCCGTCGACCTCGACGCCTCGCTGGACCTGCGCCACGCCCTGGCGACGCTGCCGGCCCGCCAACGGGCGGCCGTGGTGCTCCGGTACTACTGCGACCTGACGATCGACCAGGCCGCCGACGCCATGGGCTGCTCGTCGGGCAACGTCAAGAGCCAGAGCTCCCGGGCCCTGGACACCCTCCGCGGCAGGCTCGCCGCCCGCCCCACCGTCGCAGAGAGGACGCCATGACCAGCAAGGATCACCACGACCTCACCGCCCGGCTGACGGCCCTCGCCGACGGGTCGGCGCCACCTGCGCGGTTCGACGCCGACCGTTCGATCGCCGAGGGCACCGCCCGGCTGCGCCGTCGCAAGCGCGCCGCGGTCGGCGCCGTCGCCGCCGTGACGGTGGCGGTGGTGGCGACCACCGCGCTGCTGGCCCCGGGAAGCGGCACCGTCACCCCGACACCGCCGGCGGGGCCCACCTCGAGCACCTCACCGTCCTCGACGCCGACCCCGACCCCGACCCCGACCGTGAGCGGCATCGACCCGCTGACCACCGAGGTCCACTTCGGCTGGCTGCCCGACTGGGTGGGCGGCGAGCAGCACATCAGCTACGAGACCGGCTACCACGGCATCTACGCCAAGGCCCGAGGCGCGGGCGAGAACGCCGCCCGCATCATGCTCTCCCAGTACCCGGCGGGCTCCGAGCCCCCGATGACGGGGGTCAACGTGAAACTCAGCAAGGTCGACGCCGAACCGGTCAACGGACGACCGGCCTACCGGGTGGTCGCCGACCAGCCCGAGAGCTACCAGCCGACGCTGCGCTGGCTGACCCCCGCGGGCCGCTGGGCCGAGGTCAGCGTGGACGGCCAGACGCCCGGGGACGTCACCGACGAAGTCCTCCACAAGGTCGCCACCGGCGTCCGGTTCGGTCACTGGAACGTCCCGCTGCCGGTGCAGTTCACCGGCCTGCCCGAGACGTTCAAGGCCACCGACGTCATGCTCTCGCGTCCGGACCCGGACGGCGTCGGTGCCTGGGACCTGTGGCTGATGTTCCAGGTCGAGGGGAAGAACGTCTCGGTCAGCATGCGGCCGGTCGGGCCGCGCCCGGTCTACACCAGCACGGACGGCTCGCCCTACACCGACCCGCACCCGCTCTTGGAGTCCGTCCAGAACGGGGTGGAGATCTCCATCGGCACCGGAGCCGGCGATCCGCCCTCCCTGGAGCAGCTCGGCGGCCTCCCCTGGATGCTCGCCCACACCAAGGCCCTCGGCCCGGACGCCGCCGACTGGACCACCGACGTCATCGTGCCCTGAACACAGACCGCCGAACGCGCCGGTGGCCGGCACCCCTGCGCAGGGGTGCCGGCCACCGGCGTACGCCGCACCGCGTCAGCCGCGGTTCACCGCATCAGTAGCGGTACTGATCCGCCTTGTACGGGCCCTCGACCGGGACGCCGATGTAGTCGGCCTGGTCCTGGCTCAGGGTGGTCAGCTTCACGCCGAGCGCGTCGAGGTGCAGCCGGGCGACCTTCTCGTCCAGGTGCTTGGGCAGCACGTAGACGCCGATCGGGTACTGCTCGGTCTTCGTGAACAGCTCGATCTGGGCGATCGTCTGGTTCGCGAAGGAGTTGGACATCACGAACGACGGGTGGCCGGTCGCGTTGCCCAGGTTCAGCAGGCGGCCCTCGGAGAGGACGATGATGGTGCGGCCGTCCGCCTTGCGCCACTCGTGGACCTGCGGCTTGACCTCGGTCTTCACCACGCCGGGCAGCTGCGCCAGGCCGGCCATGTCGATCTCGTTGTCGAAGTGGCCGATGTTGCCGACGATGGCCTGGTGCTTCATCCGGGCCATGTGGGAGGCCATGATGATGTCCTTGTTGCCCGTGGTGGTGATGAAGATGTCGGCCGTCTCGACGACGTCCTCCAGGGTGGCGACCTGGTAGCCGTCCATCGCCGCCTGGAGCGCGCAGATCGGGTCGATCTCGGTGACGATGACGCGGGCGCCCTGGCCGCGCAGCGACTCGGCGCAGCCCTTGCCGACGTCGCCGTAGCCGCAGACGACGGCGACCTTGCCGCCGATCAGGACGTCGGTGGCGCGGTTGATGCCGTCGATGAGCGAGTGGCGGCAGCCGTACTTGTTGTCGAACTTCGACTTGGTGACCGAGTCGTTGACGTTGATCGCCGGGAACAGCAGCTGGCCGTCACGGTGCATCTCGTACAGGCGGTGGACACCGGTGGTGGTCTCCTCGGTCACGCCCTTGATGGTGGCGGCGACCTCGGTCCACTTGTTCGGGGAGTCCTTGAGGGTGCGGTTGAGCAGCTCCAGGATGATCCGGAACTCGTCGTTGTCCGCGGTGGACGGGTCCGGCGCGGCACCGGCCTTCTCGAACTCGACGCCCTTGTGGATCAGCAGGGTGGCGTCGCCGCCGTCGTCCAGGATCATGTTCGGGGTCTTGCCGTCAGGCCAGGTCAGGGCCTGCTCGGTGCACCACCAGTACTCGTCCAGGGTCTCGCCCTTCCAGGCGAAGACCGGCACGCCCTGCGGGTTCTCCGGGGTGCCCTCCGGGCCGACCGCGATGGCGGCGGCCGCGTGGTCCTGGGTGGAGAAGATGTTGCAGGAGCACCAGCGGACCTCGGCGCCCAGGGCGGTCAGAGTCTCGATGAGGACGGCGGTCTGCACGGTCATGTGCAGCGAGCCGGTGATGCGGGCGCCGGTCAGCGGCTTCGACTCGGCGTACTCGGCGCGGATCGACATCAGGCCGGGCATCTCGTGCTCGGCCAGCTGGATCTCCTTGCGGCCGAACGGCGCCAGGGAAAGGTCGGCGACCTTGAAGTCACCGGTGGTGTCGGTCGACATGCGTCTGCTCCTCGCTGATGGGGTGGGCGTGGCCAAGGTCCTGTGTGTGCGGTCGCAGCGGGGCGGGGCCGTACGGGTGCACGGCTACGCCGGGGCGGCCGGATCCGTGGTGCTGGACCGGTTCCCTGCTGCGCAGCACAAACCGTCGGAGGACCTCTCTCCCTCGACCGGGGCACACCCCACAGGGGCGGACCGCCGATCAACCGCCATCAGCAGCGACGTTCTGGCTCTGGTGACGAATCTACACCGGCGGCCCCACCGGCCGTCCGCCGATGAGCGATTTCGGCCTCGGACCGGACGGGTCCTCAAGCGGATCCCAGCCGGCCCCCTGGTCTGCCCCCCGGCCGGCCCCGGCCAGGGGCGGACCGGCGCCGGTCAGTGCGAGGCGCCGGGCCCGGGCCCGCCGGGGGTGGCCGCCGGGTCCTCGCCCGCGGCGGCCTTCTCTGCGCTGTAGACGTCGGGCTCCAGGTAGATCGCCCGCGCGATCGGGACGGCGGCCCGGACCCGCTCCTCCGCCGCGTCGATCGCCTGCGCGACGCGGGCGGCGCTGTCCTCCGCGTTGACCGCGATCTTGGCGGCGACCAGCAGTTCCTCCGGCCCCAGGTGCAGGGTGCGCATGTGGATCACGCCGGTGACGGCCTCGCCGTCCACCAGCGCCTCGCGGATCCGGCGCACCGAATCCCGGTCGGCGGACTCGCCGAGCAGCAGCGACTTGGTCTCCAGGGCGAGCACCACCGCGATCACCACCAGCAGGAGGCCGATGCCCAGAGTGCCGACGCCGTCCCAGACGCCGTCGCCGGTGATCACGGTGAGCGAGACGCCGAGCAGCGCGAGCACCAGGCCGATCAGCGCGCCGGCGTCCTCCAGCAGCACCACCGGCAGCTCCGGGGCCTTGGCGGTGCGGATGAACTGCACCCAGCCCTGGCCGCCCTTGGCCTTCGCCGACTCGCGCATCGCGGTGAGGAAGGACCAGCCCTCCATCGCGACGGCGAAGAGCAGCACGCCGACCGCCCAGCCCCAGGAGTCCAGCTTCTCCGGGTGGTTGACCTTGTGCCAGCCCTCGTAGATCGCGAACAGGCCGCCGACGCTGAAGAGGACGATCGCCACCAGGAAGCCGTAGACGTAGCGCTCGCGGCCGTACCCGAACGGGTGCTCCTCGTCCGCCTCCCGGCGCGCCCGCTTGCCGCCGATCAGCAGCAGCACCTGGTTGCCCGAGTCGGCGACCGAGTGCACGCCCTCGGCCAGCATCGACGAGGAGCCGGTGAAGCCGAAGGCGGTGAACTTGGCCACCGCGATCGCCAGGTTCGCGGACAGTGCCGCGACCAGTGCCTTGGTGCCGCCTTCTGTACTCATGTTCCGGGTCCCTCCGCCGCAATGGCTGGTCGCGCTGCTCCGTCGAGCGCTTACCGTACCGGCCGTGCGGCGTGGCTCAGGACTGCGCGGCGGCGAGCCCGAGGTAGACGGCGGCGAAGTCGGTCAGCGCGACCAGGTCGGCGAGCGCGTGCAGCGGGTCCGGCCGGGTGGTCGCGTACTCGGTCAGCCGGACGTCGTGGGCGCCGGCCAGCCGGTGCGCGCGGGTGACGCCGAAGCTGCGCGGGCCCGCGTCGTCCTCCGGCACCTCGGCCGGCCCGCCCTGCTCCTCGGGCGCGCCGCCGGGACGGACACCGGGCTGGGCACCGGGCGCCCCCGGGACGTGCCGCAGCAGCAGGACCTGGAGGTGCAGCGGATCCGGCTCGTCGACCCGGTCACGGAAGAAGTCGTCCGGGTCCGCGCCCGCGCCCAACTGGCCGGTGAACATGCCGCGGTGGGCGGTCAGCACCTGCGGCAGCGGCCCGGCCAGCGCCGGGCGGCCGGCCCGTTCGGCGAGCTGGGCGGCGAAGCGGGTGGCGACGGCCCCGGCGATCGGGCCCTCGGCCCACAGCAGCGGGACCGTCCCGGCCAGCCGGGCGGCCAGGCCCTTGGCCGGGTTGGTGTACGCGGCGGCGTCGGGGCGGCAGCGGACGGCGGTCGCGTCCAGCAGGTCGGCGACGGCCGGCAGCGCGTCGTACGGCAGCTGGGTGATGCCGATCTTCTGGGCGAGCGCGAGCAGCGGGGCGAGGTGGGACCACAGCGCGGCCGGGTCCTCGGCGGGGAGGTCCGGCTCGGCGGCCGGGCCGGCGGGCGCCTCGTCCTCGGGCAGCGCGGAGGCCACGTACGGCAGCGGCAGCGCGCGCACCTGCAGCGCGGCCTCGGCCAGCGGGCTGCCCGCCGGGGCGGTGACCACGATCGCGCAGCCGCGCGCGTAGGCCTGCTCGGCGAGGCCGACCAGGCCAGGTTCGCCGCCGTCGGCGGAGCTGACCACCAGGAGGTCCAGCGGGCCGGCCCAGCCGGGCAGTTGCCAGCCGAGCCCGGCGGTGAAGGCGGGCGGCGCGCCGGCCCGGTCGGCGCGCGGGGCGGCCGCCTCGGTCGGCGGCAGCGTGGTGATCAGGCCGGCGTGGCCGGCCAGCGCGGTCAGGATCTCGCCCGCCGTCAGGGCGCTGCCGTGGCCCGCGACCAGGACGGCGCGCGGGCGGCCGTCCGGGCGCAGCCGGTCCAGGCCGGCCGCGTCGGCCAGCCGCAGCGCGGTGCGGACCCGCGCGCCGGCGCCGGCCAGGGCCAGCAGGGCGCGGTCGCGGTCGGCGCGCTGCAGGGCGGCCGGGTCGTCGAGCAGGGTGTCGTCGAGCATGCGGCGGGCCTCCGACTGCTGTCCTGTGCGCGCTGGGCTGGCGGGGTGGGGGCTTCGCCCCAAGGATCAGGCCGGGCGGCGGGCCTCGTCCACCAGCAGGACCGGAATGCCGTCCCGGACCGGGTACGCGAGGCCGCAGTCCGCGCCGGTGCAGAGCAGCTCGGGCTGCTCCTCGGTGCCGCCCTCGGTGAGCGCGGCCCGGCACTGCGGGCAGACCAGGATCTCCAGCAGGAAGGATTCGAGCTTCATGGGGCTCTCCAAAAGTCGGGGGGTGGCACGGCGGTGCCCCGGCCGATAGGCAACCCTACCGGCCGGGGCACAGGAGGCCTCGGTCAGGCGCGGACGATGGCGAGCACGCCGTCGCGCAGCTCGGCCATCTTCGCCGGGTCCTTGGCCTCGGCGTTCAGGCGCAGCAGCGGCTCGGTGTTGGAGGCGCGCAGGTTGAACCACCAGTCCGGGCCGGCCACGGTGAGGCCGTCCAGCTCGTCGACGGTGGTGCCCTCCAGGCCGGCGTAGGCGGCGCGGACGGCGGCGGTGCTGGCGGCCTGGTCGGCGACGGTGCTGTTGATCTCGCCGGAGGCGGCGTAGCGGTCGTACTCGGCGGTGAGCGCGGACAGCGTGCCGGGCTGCCCGCCGAGCGCGGCCAGCACGTGCAGCGCGGCCAGCATGCCGGTGTCGGCGCGCCAGAAGTCGCGGAAGTAGTAGTGCGCGGAGTGCTCGCCGCCGAAGACGGCGTCGGTGACGGCCATCTCCTGCTTGATGAAGGAGTGGCCGACCCGGGTGCGCACCGGGTTGGCGCCGAGCTCGCGGACCACCTCGGGGACGGTCCAGGAGGTGATCAGGTTGTGGATGACGGTCGGCTCGGCCTCGCCGGCGGCCTGGGCGCGGGCGATCTCGCGGGCGGCGACCAGGGCGGTGATGGCGGACGGGGAGACCGGCTCGCCGCGCTCGTCGACGACGAAGCAGCGGTCGGCGTCGCCGTCGAAGGCCAGGCCGAGGTCGGCGCCGACCTCGCGGACCTTGGCCTGGAGGTCGACGATGTTCTTCGGGTCGAGCGGGTTGGCCTCGTGGTTGGGGAACGTGCCGTCCAGCTCGAAGTACATCGGGACGAGCTCGATCGGCAGGCCGTCGAAGACGGTCGGCACGGTGTGGCCGCCCATGCCGTTGCCCGCGTCCACGACGACCTTGAGCGGGCGGATCGCGGTGAGGTCGACCAGGCCCAGCAGGTGGTCGGCGTAGCCGCGCAGGGTGTCCTGCTCGGACAGCGCGCCGGGCTCGACGTCCTTGGCCGGGACGGTGACGGTGTCGTCCTCGCCCGTCCAGGACTCGACCAGCTCGCGGATCTCGGCGAGGCCGGTGTCCTGGCCGACCGGGGCGGCGCCGGCCCGGCACAGCTTGATGCCGTTGTACTGGGCCGGGTTGTGGCTGGCGGTGAACATCGCGCCGGGCAGGTCGAGCTTGCCGCTGGCGTAGTAGAGCTGGTCGGTCGAGCAGAGGCCGATCTGGACCACGTCCGCGCCGTAGGCGGCGGCACCCTCGGCGAACGCCCGGGTGAGCGACGGGGAGGAGGGGCGCATGTCGTGGCCGACGACGATCGCGGACGCGCCGGTGACCTGCACGAACGCGGCGCCGAAGGCCCGGGACAGGTGCTCGTCCCACTGGTCCGGGACGACGCCTCGGACGTCGTAGGCCTTCACGAGCTGCTTGAGGTCGCGCACTGCGGCTCCACCCTGGTCTCTGTACTGGTCGGTGTGCGTGTGATCGGCGGCTGGCCGCCCACGGTCACGATACGTCGGGGTCACCGCCCGTTCGGTCGACGGTCCGCGGTGACGGTAGACGGGCAGCGTACCCAAGTCGGACGAACGCCCGGTGCAGGCCCGGGCGGGGTACGGCGTCGGCTGTGCGGCGTCAGTTGTCCGGCAAGCGCAGGACGCGCAGGTGGCCGCGGCGGCCGCCCTCGGTGGACTCGCCCTCGGACCCGCGGCCCTGACGGGGGGTCTGCGGCCGGGCGGCCTCGCGGACGGCGTTGGCGAGGGCTTCCAGGTCGTCGCTGCTGCGGCGCAGCGGCCCGGCCTCGGCGGCCAGCCGGACGACCTCCCAGCCGCGCGGGGCGGTGAGGCGCTCGGCGTGCTCGGCGCACAGGTCGTAGCAGTGCGGCTCGGCGTAGGTGGCGAGCGGGCCCAGGACGGCGGTGGAGTCCGCGTAGACGTACGTCAGCGTCGCGACGGCCGGCCGGCCGCACGCGGTCCGCGAACAACGACGTACAGAGCTCACGAGGGTGGACGGTACCGCACTCCTCGCCGGGGAGCGAAGACCGCCTGTCCGGCGGGTGTGCCGTGTCGCGGTCCGCACGCCGGTCCACGCCTCCGCCGCCTCGGGCGTTTCCCCGTCGGAGTAGTCCACTTCCGACCGTCCAAGGACTACCCTCGGCAGTGATATGGACAGCTCTGCACCGCAGTCATCGACGGGACCCTCGCGCCGTCCCCGGCATCGCGACCGGCACGGCAGGGGGCTGCGCGGCCCGCTGGCGCCGCCCCAGGTGCCGATCTCGCTCACCCGCTCCGAACTGTTCGACGACTACGTGCGCGAATCGGTGGAGCGTCTTGAACGGCGCTGGCCGCAGTTGATCGAAGTGGAGTTCGCCGTCCAGGAGGTGCCGCTGCACGAGCCCGACGCGGCCGACGGCGAGGACGGCGTGCCGCTGGGGCGGGTGTTGCCGGGCAAGCAGGGGCGCAAGAGCCAGATCGTGGTGTACCGGCGGCCGGTGGAGATCCGGGCGAAGACCCGGGAGGACCGCGCGGCGCTGGTGCACGAGATCCTGATCGAGCAGGTGGCGGAGCTGCTGGGACTGTCCCCGGACGCCATCGACCCGCGCTACGACGAGGACTGAGCACGCGGACGGGGCGGTACCCGGGCCTGCCGGGTACCGCCCCGTCCGGTTGGTCAGCGCAGGACGACGCCCGGATCCTGGCCGGCCCGCGGGACCCTGACGGTGCTGTGGTCGTCGCGCAGCGCCTGGATGGTGAACATCGGCACGTCCTTGGCGGGCAGCGAGAGCATCCGGGCGGCCATCACCGGGCCGCCGGAGACGGTCTCGACGGTGAGCGCGAAGCTGCCGTTCAGCCCGCCGGGCTCGGGCGCCGGGAGGGCGACCGTGCCGCCGGCCGGCAGCTGGACGTCCTTGCTCACCGGGGTGCCGCCGCCGCTGCCGGCCGAGGCGGTGACCCGGACGGTGGCGGCGTCGCCGGCGGAGGTCAGGAACAGCGTGGACGCGCCGGCCCGGTTGTCGGCGACCGTGGCGCGGGCGCCGACCGGGCCGGTGCCGGTGAGCCAGGCGGCGTCGCTCTTGCCGCCGCCCCCGGCCCGGTCGACCCGCAGGCCGGCCACGACCCGGGTCGGGTGCTTGTCGTCGGTGGGCGACAGCCGCAGCCCGGCGACCTCGTCGCGGGTGACCTTGCCGAGGTCGACGGCGGCCACCATGCCCGCCTTGATGTGGATGGACTCGTTGCCGGCCGGGGTGAACCAGCCGTTCTTGCCGGAGAGCTGGATCTTCAGGTCGGCGTCGTCCTCCGGCGGCGCCCAGACCACCAGGTGGGCGGCGGAGGTGTCGGCGGGCAGGCCGGGCAGCACCTGGGTGGCCGCCGGCTCGGCCGAGGCCGGGATCCAGTCGGCGCCCTTGCCGCCGTCGGCGGCGTGCAGCGCGGCACCGACCCGCCCGCTGCGGGCGACCACGTGCACGGCGAGGTCGTTGACCGCGCCCTTGCTGATCGTCGGCAGCAGCACGGACTGGGAGCTGCCGGGGGCGACGGTGATGCCGTTGGCGGCGTCGTTCTCGATCAGGCCCTTGTCGCCGTACAGCTTGATGTCGACCACGGCGGCGGAGGACTCGGTGTTCACCAGGCTGACGTAGTCGACCCGGTCGCCGGCCGTGCTGGCCCCGGCGAACCAGAAGCTGGTCCCGGCGGGGGTGCAGGTGAGGCCGGACAGGCCGAGGCCGCGCTGCTCGGTGACCACGGTGGTCTGGGTGACGGTGAAGCCGGGGGCGAGGGCACCGGTGGCGACGGCCCCGGTGCCGGGCGCGGTGTCGCCGTTGGCGGCCGGGCCGGTGGCCGGGGCGCCGGGCTTGGCCAGGGTCAGCCGGGCGTCGGCGGGCGCGGCGCCCTTGTCCGGAGCGGCCGGGGCGGCCGAGCCGGACGGCGCGGCGGGGGCGCCGGACGCCGGGGCGGAGGGCGCGGTGGTCGGCGGGGTCGCGGGCGCGGCGGCGTCGGAGAGCCAGCCGGCCCCGCCGGTGGCGCCGCCCGCCCCGGGCGGGGTGTAGGCGGTGAGCGTGGTCGAGCCGGTCAGGCCCTGGAGCGGCTGCGGGCAGACCGCCGCCGTCCGCTCGACCTGCGCGGTGGTCGGGGCGACGCCGCCGTCCGCCTTGGCGGGGGCGGCCGGCGGGCGCGTCTCGGCGATCCCGAACACCGCCGCGAGCACGACGGCCGCGGCCAGCAGGGACTGCGTGGTCCTGGTGCCCCCGGACCGCCCGGCCGGCCGGGCGGAGGCCGCGGGCTCCGGCGCCTGGGCCGGGGCGGGCCCGGACTGCCCGGCCTGCCCGGTCTCGGCGGCTTCGGCGGCCTCCGTCGGCTCGACGGCCTCGGGCGCGGACTTCTTCCTGAATGCGGGCTTCTTCATCGCGGGTCAGCTCCCCGATCCGTGCTGGTGCGGGTACCGGCCCGTGCCGTTGGGGTCGTTCGGGTCGTTGGGGTCGTAGTAGGGCTCGGCCTGCGGCTGCCCCGGCACCCACGGCTGCTGGTGCTCCGCCTGCTGGTAGGGCTGCTGCTCGTAGCCGTACTGCTGCTCCTGCGGGTACGGCTGCTGCTCGTAGCCCTGCTGCGGGTACGCCTGCGGCTGGTAGCCCTCGTAGCCCTGGCCGTCGTACCCCTGGCCGCCGTACGGCGCGGCCACCGGCTGCTGGGCCGCGTACTGGTCGTAGCTGTACGGGTCGGCCTGCTGGTACGTCTGGTACGGGTCGGCGTACGGCTCGGTCTCCTGGACGGCGGCGGCCGCCTGGACCGCCTCGGCCATCGGCTCGCCGGCCGGCTGCGCCGGGATCGCGCCCGGCGGGCCCTCGTACACCCCGCCGTCCTCGCCGCCCTCGCCGCGCTCGGCCATCCGGCGGGCCCGGCGGCTGCCGGGGGCGGGCGCCTGCGCCTGGGCCGCGGCGGCCAGCGCGGCGGCGGCCACCACCTCCTCGGGCAGGTCGTCGTCCTTGTGGCTGCGGCGTCCGGGCAGGGCCAGCACCAGGATGGTCAGGCCGAGCAGCACCTGGGCCCAGATCCAGCCGGTGTGCGCGAAGCCGTCCTCCCGGGTGACGGTCAGCTTGCCGCCGCCGGCCGGGAGCTTGAAGCCCTGCGCCCAGCCGTCGACCGTGACGGACTCCAGCGCGGTGCCGCCCACGGTGGCCTTCCACTCGGGTGCGGCGGACTCGGCGAGCCGCAGCACCCGGCCGTCCGGGCCGGCCGGGACGGTGGCGGTGAGGTCGCGGGCCCCGGCCGGGACGACCACCGGGGCGGCGCCCGGGGCGGTGATCACCGCACGGACGGCGGGGGCGCCGGTGACCTGCCAGAGCGCGGAGTCGCCGTCCTGGTTGGCCTTCACCAGGCCGGGGGTGGTGTCCAGGACGTCCTTGTAGGTGCCGATCACCGACTGCTGGACCAGCACGTAGGCGATGCCGTAGCCGGAGAGCGCACCGGCCTGGTCGGCGCCGGAACCGGCCAGCAGGCTGCCGACCATCTTGTTCAGGCCGTCCTGGGTGCCGGTCGCCGGGTCGACGGTGGACTCGGCCTGGCCGAGCGTCAGGCCCGCGCCGCGGACCACGGTGTAGCGGACCGCGCCGCCGCCCGGGTCGCCGGTGACGACCAGGGTGCGGGAGCGGTCGGTGGTGCCGGCCTCCTCCGCGATGAACGCGGGCACCTGGCCGGCCTGGGCCCGGTGCAGCGGCTTGCCGGCGCCGGTGAGCGCCCACCACAGTCCGGTGCCCAGCGGGGCCAGCACCGCGGCGGCCACCACCAGCGCGGCCACCGGCTGGCGCCAGCCGAACGCGATCCCGGCCACGCGGGCGTTGGCGCCGTCGGCACCGATCGCGGCGGCCGCCAGCAGGGCGATCCCGGCGATCAGCGAGGCCGGGCCGGCCCAGGCGGGCACCGCCGGACCGCCGGAGGCCGGGGTGACGGAGGTGCCCGCCACCGCGACCGCGAAGACCAGACCCGCACCGGCCGCACCCCAGGCGGACAGCACCGCACGGCGACGGTCGGCGCGCAGCAGTGCGGCGAGCGCGGCGAGCACCACGCCGGCCGACAGCCAGACCGGCGGCACCCCGGCGCCGCCCGGGTTGACCAGCAGCAGGCCGGCCGCGCTCGCACCGGTGCCGTGCAGGCCGGGCAGGCCGGCCTCCAGCAGCAGCCACTGCGGGTGCGCCAGCACCGACAGCGACCACGGCGCCAGCACCAGGACGGGCAGCGCGAGGATCACCAGGACGCGCAGGCCGAGCAGGCGCAGCGCGGCGCCGCCCGAGCCGAAGGCACCGCCGCGGACCACCGCGACGACCAGCGTCGCCAGGCACAGCGGCAGGGCGAGCGCCCAGGTCAACGGCACGAAGGAGGTGGCCAGGGTGAGCAGCAGGACGGTCATCCAGACCGGCCGCCACCCCGGGCGGGCGCCCTTGGCGGCGCTCTCGTCGCGGATGCCGAGACCGGCCGCGATCGCGGCGGCGCGGGCCAGCGGCGGCAGCAGCACGGCGAGGACGGCGGTGCCGATCCGGCCCTGGGCGAGCGCGCCGGTCGCGGCGGGCAGCAGCGCGTAGGCGGCGCTGGCCCAGGCCCGGACGAGCTTGGAGTCCAGCAGCGGCCGGGACACCAGGTAGGCGCTGACCGCGGACAGCGGCACGGTGAGCACGACCAGCAGGGTGAGCGCGAGGTCGGCGTGGTCGAACAGCACCCAGGACAGCACCGCGAGCACGCCGAGGTACGGCGGCGCGGCGGCGGCGGAGCCGGTGCCGATCGGATGCCAGGCGTCCGCGTACATCGACCAGAGGCCGCCGGCGCCGTCGGTGGCTGGCAGCAGGGCGCCGCCGAACAGCTCGCCGCTGCCGAACAGGCCGCGGCAGGCGATCAGGGCGAACACCAGCAGGGCCGCGAACAGCACCGGCGCCGGACGCCGGGCCAGCTTCTTGATCAGCGTGAACTGCTCGACGACCAGGTCCTCGTCGTCCTCGCCGCCCGGCCCGGCCTCGACCGAGCCGTGCCGGCCGGTGTCGTCCTCTCCCCCTATGCCGAGGGAGCCGATCACGCCCTCGACGGCGAGCCGGGCGGTGGCGCCGGGCGGCGGGAAGAGCGTGCGGTCGTCCAGGGCGTCGGCGGCCCGGGTGCGGGCGCGCTGCTTGCGCGCGGCCAGCAGCCGGGGGAAGCGGACGAGTTCGTGGCCGAGGCCGGTGAGCTCGTCGAAGGCCTGGCGCGGGTCCTTGCCGAGCAGGTTGGTGACGGCCCGCAGCAGGGTGCCGAGCACCAGCCGCAGCAGGACGTAGGGGAAGAGCGCGCCCTTGCAGTTGGCGAGCAGGGTGTAGACGGCGCCGGCCTTGTCCAGCCGGTGCGGGTGGGCGGGGCCGCAGTCGATGGCGCGGCGCTCGCGGCTGGCCGCCTCGGCGTGCCGCAGCACGGCGTCGGGGGCGACCACCACGCGGTGGCCGGCGGCGTTGACCCGCCAGCAGAAGTCGGCGTCGTCGCGCATCAGCGGCAGCGCCTTGTCGAAGCCGCCGAGTTCCTCGAAGACGTCGCGGCGCACCAGCATGCCGGCGCTGGAGACGGCGAGCACCGGGCGGACCTGGTCGTGCTGGCCCTGGTCCTGCTCGCGGCGGTCGAGGCCGGTCCAGCGGCGGCCGGAGCGGGCGATGGTGACGCCGACCTCCAGCAGCTGGCGGCGGTCGTACCAGCTGCGCAGCTTGGGGCCGACCACGGCGGCGCTGGGGGTGGAGTCGGCGACCTGGAGCAGCCGGCGCAGCGCGTCGGTCTGCGGCTCGCAGTCGTCGTGCAGCAGCCAGAGCCATTCGACGGGCTGGGTCTCGCGCGGGCCGCCGCGGCCGAGGTCGTCCTCCTGGGCGAGCGGGTCGCCGAAGTCGTCCCAGCCGCCGGTGACCGGGTCGTAGCCGGAGGGGTCGAGCCGGTACGGCAGGTCCTCCGGGCGCAGCGGCGGGCTGCCGAAGACGGCCTCGGCGACGGCGGTGCCGAAGCCGGCCCGGCGGCCGAGGAGCAGCGGGCCGCTCTCGGGCAGCCAGTCGGCGAGGGTGTCCGCCAGCAGTTGCGGAGAGTTGTCGGTGGAACCGGTGTCGACCGCGAGCACCCGCTGGACCTGGCGGTCCTGGCCGAGCAGGCCGGCGAGGGCCTGCGGCAGCCAGCGGGCCCCGTCGTGCGAGACGATCACCGCGGTGACCAGGTGGCGCGGGTAGGCGGGCGGCCTGGCAGCGGTGAAGCCGCTCTGGTGGCTGTAGACGGTCATCGAGTGCGCGGGCCTCAGTTCTCGGTGGACACAGCCGGTGAACGGCAACCGGATGGCGCACCACACTAACGGCTCCGGATGGCGGCTTCGTCCGCGGTGCCGGTGCGGGACCGGTGAAGAGCCGGCAGGGAACACGAAAGCGCCCCACCGCCGCGGTGAGGCGCCCGTACTGCCGTGTGGTTGTCGAAGGGTCAGCGGGGGTCGGCGGCCGCCCCGGTCAGACCGCGCTCTTCTTGAGCCGACGGCGCTCGCGCTCGGAGAGGCCGCCCCAGATGCCGAACCGCTCGTCATTGGCGAGGGCGTACTCCAGGCATTCCGAACGGACCTCGCAGGCGAGGCAGACCTTCTTGGCCTCGCGCGTGGAGCCGCCCTTCTCGGGGAAGAAGGACTCGGGGTCGGTCTGGGCGCACAACGCGCGCTCCTGCCAACCGAGTTCCTCTTCCTCCTCCGCGATGCCGTCACCGATCAACAGCTCAAAGAGCTCGCTCATGTGGCGCGCCTCCTCTGCCCCTACTTGGCGTCCCCGTGGTTGCCGTTGCCTCGTGCGGCCGACGACACGAGTGAAATTACAGTTGCGTCACTCTGGCTCAGTCAAGCCGAGCTCTGGTATTGGGGCGAGGATTCACTCCCCGGCACCAAGCCGTTACGAATAGTGTACATATTCGGACACATTGGACCTTCGATCCGAAAGCCCTGAACGGCGTCGAACCAGCCACAACCCTTCGGCGAGTGACGCTCGGTCACCATCACAGGCCGGTCATCGCCCTGCCTTCCCGGCGATCTTCCCATCGAAACATAGAGCGTGATTTATCACCCCATCCGGGCAACTTCTTGGCGTAACCCCCTCGAATGCCGCATCCCTGTGTTTGACACCGGCCCACGGATGCGGTCTGCTTTCCTCTATGTCAGAGTTCGCCAGCCCCCGGAGCGGTTCCACGCTCCGCCGTGCCGTGAACTCTTGTTGTCGCCTCTGCTCCTGCTGTATCTAGGCGCCCGCGTCCCACCGCGCGCCGCCCCCAGGAAGCACAGAGGCCGCCCGCGATTCCCGTCCCAGGACATCCCGGATCCGGCTGATCCCCGACGAACCAGCCGCCACTCCGAGGACGACTCCCGTGCGTATGACCCGCATCCGCAAGCGGAACCGCGACCGCAACAAACTCGCCCACCGAAGCCCCTCCCCCACCGCGCCCGCCGCGCCCGCCCGGGGCTGGACCGACGGCCTCAGCGACGTCTCCATCGCCGGTGACCCGCTCGCCTTCCCGCACCTGGCCCGCACCGACCTGCCCCGCCACCCCACCACCGTGGCCGGCCACGCCCGGCTGATCCGCGAGATCGCCGCCGACCGCGCCCGCTGGGAACCCCTGGTCCGCTACGACGCGCTCACCCGCTGGTACGCCCGGCTGGAGACCGGCCCCGGCTACGAGGTCTGGCTGCTCAGCTGGCTGCCCGGCCAGAGCAGCGGCTTCCACGACCACGGCGAGTCCTCCGGCGTGATGACCGTCGTCCAGGGCGAGCTGATCGAGCGCTCGCTCACCCGCGCCGGCGAGGGAGCCCGCACCCTGCGCCCCGGCGGGCAGCGGGTCTTCTCCTCCGGCTACCTCCACGAGGTGGTCAACGGCACGCTCGAACCCGCCGTCTCCATCCACCTCTACACCCCGGGCCTCACCGAGATGAACCAGTACGGCGGCACCGCCGTCCCCGAGCAGCACCCGCAGGCCCAGGCCGAGGCGCACTGAGCACCCGCCCGCGTCAGCCCGGCCGTCGCACCCGCCGGCGACCGGGCCGGCGACCGGGCTGACGGGCAGTCGGACCGTGGCAGGATGAACCCATGCGCATCGTGGCACTGGCAGGCGGAATCGGCGGAGCGCGCTTCCTGCGCGGACTCCTCGCGGCAGTCGGACCGCAGGACGAGATCACCGTCATCGGCAACACCGGCGACGACATCCACCTCTACGGCCTCAAGGTCTGTCCCGACCTCGACACCGTGATGTACACCCTCGGCGGCGGCATCCACGAGGAGCAGGGCTGGGGCCGCACCGACGAGACCTGGTCGATCAAGGCCGAGATGAAGGAGTACGGCGTCGGCCCCGAGTGGTTCGGGCTCGGCGACCGCGACTTCGCCACCCACCTCGTCCGCAGCCAGATGCTCACCGCCGGCTACAGCCTCAGCCAGGTCACCGAGGCGCTGTGCGTGCGCTGGAAGCCCGGCGTACGGCTGCTGCCGATGAGCGACGACCGGGTCGAGACCCACGTGCGGATCACCGACGAGCAGGGCACCCGGGCGATCCACTTCCAGGAGTACTGGGTCAGGCTGCACGCCGCCGTCGACGCCGAGGCGATCATCCCGGTCGGCGCCGACACCGCGAAGCCCGCGCCCGGCGTCCTGGAGGCCCTCGCCGCCGCTGACGTCATCCTCTTCCCGCCGTCCAACCCGGTCGTCTCCATCGGCACCATCCTCGCCGTCCCCGGCATCCGGGAGGCCGTCGCCGCCGCCCCCGCCCCCGTCGTCGGGCTCTCCCCGATCATCGGCGGCGCCCCGGTGCGCGGCATGGCCGACAAGGTGCTCGCCGCCGTCGGCGTCGAGGCCACCGCGGAGGCGGTCGCACTGAACTACGGCTCCGCACTCATCGACGGCTGGCTCGTCGACACCGCCGACCAGGCCTCGGTCGCCGCCGTCGAAGCCGCCGGGATCGCCTGCCGGGCCGTCCCGCTGCTGATGACCGACGTCGAGGCCACCGCCGAGATGGCCCGGGCCGCCCTCGCCCTCGCCGAGCAGGTGCGCAAGTGAGCGGGCGCGGGCGCAGCGGGGCGGGCGCATGAGCCTGCGGATCCTGCCGGTCGAGGGGCTGCCGGAGATCGACGCCGGGACCGACCTCGCCGAGCTGCTCGCCAAGGCCGGCGAGTACCAGGACGGCGACATCCTGATCGTCACCTCGAAGATTGTCAGCAAGGCCGAGGGCCGGCTGCTGCACGCCGCCGACCGCGAGGCCGCGATCGAGGCCGAGACCGTCCGGGTGGTCGCCCGGCGCGGCCACGCCCGGATCGTCGAGAACCGCAACGGCTTCGTCATGGCCGCCGCCGGCGTCGACGCCTCCAACACGGCCCCCGGCACCGTCCTGCTGCTGCCCGAGGACCCGGACGCCTCCGCCCGCGCCCTGCGCGGGCGGCTCCAGCAGCTCACCGGCCGCCGGCTCGCCGTCGTCGTCACCGACACCTTCGGCCGGCCCTGGCGCACCGGGCTCACCGACGTCGCCATCGGCGCCGCCGGGCTGTCCGTGCTGGAGGACCACCGCGGGCGCACCGACAGCCACGGCAACGAGCTGGCGCTCACCGTCACCGCCACCGCCGACGAACTCGCCGCCGCCGCCGACCTGGTGAAGGGCAAGACCAGCGGCGTGCCGGTCGCCGTCGTCCGCGGGCTCGGCCACCTCGTCACCGCCGAGGACGGCGACGGCACCCGGCCGCTGGTCCGCTCCGCCGTCGACGACATGTTCCGGCTCGGCACCTCCGAGGCGCTGCGCCAGGCCGTCACCCTGCGGCGCACCGTCCGCTCCTTCACCGACACCCCGGTCGACCCCGGCGCCGTGCGCCGCGCCGTCGCCGCCGCCGTCACCGCGCCCGCCCCGCACCACACCACGCCGTGGCGGTTCGTCCTGCTGGAGACGGCGCAGACCCGCACCCGGCTGCTCGACGCGATGCTCGCCGCCTGGCAGCGCGACCTGCGCGAACTCGACGGCTGGGACGACGCCCGGATCGCCCGCCGCACCGCCCGCGGCGACGTCCTGCGCGAGGCGCCCTACCTGGTGGTGCCCTGCCTCGTCATGGACGGCTCGCACCACTACCCCGACCAGCGGCGCGCCGCCGCCGAACGGGAGATGTTCACCGTCGCCGCCGGCGCCGCCGTGCAGAACCTCCTGGTCGCCCTCACCGGCGAGGGCTACGGCTCCGCCTGGGTGTCGTCCACCATGTTCTGCCGCGACACCGTCCGCGCGGCCCTCGACCTCCCGGACGACTGGGACCCGATGGGCGCCATCGCCGTCGGCCGCCCCGCCGAACCCCCGCGCGAACGCCCGGACCGCAGCGCCGACACCTTCATCGAGGTGCGGTAGCGGTTCAGAGACCGCGATAGATCTCGCGGCGATTGCCAACGGCCACCACGAGGATCACCAGCACGCCGTCGTGGATCTCGTAGGCCACACGGTAGACGCCGACGCGGAGGCGGTAGAGGCCGTCGTGACCCGCCAGCTTCTTGACATCCGGGCCATCGACGTAAGGGTCCTCACCGAGAACGGTGAGTGCGGTGAGGATCCGCATCGCATCGACCTGGCTGATGTCACGCAGCTGGCGCTTGGCATGCGAGGTGAAGCGGAACGCGTACTTCACGCAGCGCTCCCGGAGGAGTCCTTGGGCGAGTCGAACAGGTCGGCCAGGAGCTCGGCCATGGTCACGGTGGGATCGTTCCGGTGCTGCTCGGCCTCACGGGCGAGCAGTTCGTCGGCGGCATCCTCGATGGCATCGAGGATCTCGATCGGCACGACCGCTCCGACCCGCTCGCCCTTCCGAGTGATCACGGTGATCTCGCCGGCCTCGGCCTGGGTGACCACCTCGGCGAGGTTCGCACGCAGTTCCCGGATGCTCAGTGCGTCAGTCATGCATCCAGCGTACACATCGGCGTGTACACCGCACGGCACTTTCGATTCACCGCCGCCGGTGGTCGAGGTGCGGTGAGGATCAGCCGTCGAGGTCGTCCGGCAGCAGCCGGAAGGCCTTGCGGTTGGTCAGTGGCCTGATCGCACGGAAGTGGCGACGGTCGACGGTCAGCACGGCGTCGGTCCTGAACTCCGCGGCCAGCGCGACGTTGATGGCGTCCGTCAGGCCGATGTCCAGGTCCGGGTACTGCCGCATGACCGCCCGCGCGGTGGCAAGGTGCGCACCCACCTCGGGCACCTCGAAGCGGCCGATCGCACATCGGTCGATGATGTCGTCCAGAACGCGCATCGCCATCGCGGCTCCGAGTGTCCGGTGCGCGAGGTAGTCCAGCTCGGCCAGCACCAGGGGCGAGATGACCAGATGGCCGACCGTACGCAAGGCCTTCAGGCAGGCGTCGTGGTCGGGTTCCTCACCGGCGTATGCGGCGAGCAGGGCGCCGGTGTCACCGACCACCGCGACGTCGGTCACCTGCCGAATCCTTCCATGTGCTGGTCGAGGTCGGCCAGAATGCGCCCGCCGCCGCCGGGGATGACCGGCATGTCGTCGAGCTCGTCCCCCATCGGATCGGTCCGGAAGGGGTAGACGGGTGCGGCCAGGCTCGGCGGCAGGATGGTGGCCACATGCCTGCCGTCCTTGGTGACGGTGACGGTCTCGCCCCGCTCGACGGCTCCTATCACCCTGGCCGTCTGCTGGTTCAGCTCCCGCATGGTTGCTTCCATGCGAGGCAGTGTACTACGGCGTAGTTCAGCGCCGCCGGTGGTCGTTGGGGGTGAGGCGGGGGCCGTAGCGGGGGGCGTGGGGGGTGGTGGCCAGCAGGAGGCGGCAGAGGCGGTGGCGGTGCGGGCGGTAGGGCTCCAGCAGGGCGAGCATCTGGGCGTCGTCGCTGCGGGGGCGGCCGGCCAGGGCCCAGCCGACCAGGTTGGGCAGGTGGAAGTCGCCGACCGAGACAGCGTCCGGGTCGCCGTTGCTGCGCTGCAGGGTCTCGGCGGCCGTCCAGGGGCCGACCCCCGGGACGGCGGTGAGCCGGGCGAAGGCCTCGGCGTGGTCCATCGCGGCGGCCTCCTCCAGCCGGGGCGCCAGCCGGACGGCGCGCATGACCGTCGCCGAGCGCTTCGGGTCCACCCCCGCGCGGTGCCACTCCCAGCTCGGCACCAGCGCCCACTCCCGGGCCGACGGCGCCACCCGCATGCCCTCGGCCGGGCCCGGCGCCGTGGTGCCGAAGTCCCGTAGCAGGGTGCGCCAGGCGCGGTAGGCCTCGTCGGTGGTCACCTTCTGTTCCAGGATCGCCGGGACGAGGGACTCCAGGACCAGCCCGGTGCGGGTGAGGCGGACCGCGGCGGTGCGGCGCTGGGCGTCCCGCAGCGGGCCGGGCGGCAGCACCAGGGCCTCCGGGTCGTCCTGCGCGCCCAGCAGCGCCGGCAGCCGCTCCAGCAGCCACGGCGCACCCGGGCCCCAGGCCGTCGCCTCCACCTCGCCGGCCGCCGGGCGTGCCAGCACCCGCAGCGTGCCGATCCCGGCCGGGGTCCGGGACGCCCGCCAGAGCGCGCCGTCGCCGGTGGTGCGGTACGCCGGGTCGGCGGGGCCCCGGCGCAGCGGCAGCAGCGTCCGGGCGACGTCCAGCGGGAAACCCGGCCGCCAGCGCCGTACCGACTCGCCCGTCACCGCCGCGCACCTCCTCCGCTGTCCGGCTCCACCGCCTTCGTCGACCATGGGGATATGAACGATACGCGGCTGCCGGAGCTGTCCTCCGGGGACGAGAGCGCGGTGCGGGCGCTGTACCACCGGGCGCTGGAGGGGTGGAACCAGCGGGACGGTTCGGCCTTCGCCGGGCCGTTCGCCGAGGACGGGGAGGTGATCGGCTTCGACGGCACCCGGCACTGCGGGCGGTCGGTGATCGCCGCCGAACTGGGGCGGCTCTTCGCCGACCACGCGACGCCGGAGTACGTGGCCAGGGTGCGCCGGGTCCGCGCGCTGGGGCCCGGGGTGGCGCAGCTGGACGCCGTCGCGGGGCTGGTGCCGGACGCCGCGGAGGACCTGGACCCGGCGCTCAACGCGGTGCAGACGGTGATCGCGGTGAACGCCGGGGCGGGCTGGCGGATCGGGCTGCTGCAGAACACGCCGGCGCGCTACGACCTCCGGCCGGATCTGGCGGCGGCGTTGACGGCGGAGCTGCGGGGGCTGGTCGGGCGGGGGCCGGGGCCGGCGTAGGGCGGTGCGGTGCGGTGAGGTGCGTCAGGGGGTCTGGAAGCGCGCCGCGGCCGTGCGGAGGGCGGGGAGCCGGGCGTAGAGGGCGTTGCCGGGGCACTCGGTGTTGAAGGCGTCGCGGTGGCCGGAGACCGCGTCGAAGTCGACGACGGTGCCCTTGGGGTAGCGGCTGGCGTCGGAGGAGGAGGTGAGCTTGGTGCGGCCGTCGGCGGGGTGGCCGGTGAGGCCGAGCTTCCAGCCGGCGATGGCGGCGAGGCCGTCCAGGAGGGGCTGGGTCGGGGCGTCGCCGACGTAGGTGCCGATGGCGGCGACGCCGGCCGAGTCGGTGTTGAAGCCGAGGGTGTGGGCGCCGTGGACGGGCTGGTCGACACCGCCGGCCCGGCCCTCGTAGACGGTGCCGCAGCGGTCGACCAGGAAGTTGTAGCCGATGTCCCGCCAGCCGCTGCTCTGAACGTGGTACTGGTAGATCGACCTGATCACCCGGGGGGCGTCGGAGCAGGCGTAGTCGGTGGCGGTGGCGGTGTGGTGGACGAACACCTCGTGGACCGGGCCGGTGTACTCGAAGGCCTGGTCGCGCAGGGACTCGTCCGCGCCCCAGCCGGCCCGGGTGACGATGGCGGGGCGCGGGGCCTGGTGGCCGTCGGCGGGGCGTCGGGGCAGGACCCGGGCGGCGGGCGCGGGCGCGCCCTGGCCGGGGTCGACCAGGTCGAGCCGCAGGCCGGGCGGGGGCCCGGCGGGGCCGGGGCGCACCTCGACGGCGACGCCGTCGCTGCGGCCGGTCCACAGGGGCGCGGTGGCGCCGCGCGGGGCGAGGTCGGGGCCGTCCTCGGTGTCGGCCTCCAGGTCGTGCCAGTCGCCCCAGCGGCCGGTGGCCGCGTCCCGGGTGCGGACCCGGACGGCGCCGCCGGCCAGCGCGTCCGCCGGGCCGTCCCAGCCGACGCCGAGGAGTTCGAACGGCCGGGTGGTGCGCGGCGCCAGGGCCGGGCCGGGGCCGAGCGGCAGTGAGGTGACCGACCCGCCGCCGGCGGAGCCGCGGCGCCGGGCACCGTCGGGATCGGCCGGACCGGCGGTGGCGGCGGGCTGGAGGAGCAGGGCGACGGTGCAGCCGGCGAGCACGGCGGCCGGGAGGGAAAGGCGCATAAACCGGATGGTGGCGGCAAATCGGGCCACTCGCCACGTCGCCTCGCGCCCGGTCCGCCACCCCTCCCGACGGCCCACTCGAAGGCCGTAGGCTGGGGCGCACCATGACTGCGCATTTCGCTGCCGATGCCCGCACCCCCGTCGAACTGCTGCACGCATATCTGCGAGGCGGCACGCCCACGGTCGATCCCGCGGCCCCGCTGGTCACCTTCTACGACGACGCCACCGGCGAACGGGTGGAACTGTCCGCCCGGACCTTCGACAACTGGGTGGCCAAGACGGCCAACCTCCTCCAGGACGAGTTGAACGCCGGCCCGGGCGACCGGGCCGTACTGCTGCTCCCCGCCCACTGGCAGAGCGCCGTCTGGCTGCTGGCCTGCTGGTCGGTCGGGGTGGCGGTGGTGCCCGGCGGCGACCCGGCCGCCGCCGACCTGGTGGTCAGCGGCCCGGACGGACTGGCGGCCGCCCACGCCTGCGAGGGCGAGCGGGTGGCCCTGGCCCTGCGCCCGCTCGGCGGACGCTTCCCGCAGCGCCCCGACGGCTTCCTCGACTACGCCGCCGAGGTGCCCGGCCAGGGCGACCGCTTCGCGCCGTACTCGCCCGTCGCCCCGGACGGCCACGCGCTGGAGACCGCCGTGGACGGGCTGCCGCTGAAGCTGACCGGCGAGCAGACCGTCGCGCTGGCCCGGGAGGGGGCCGCCCGGCTCGGACTGAAGCCCGGCGACCGGGTGCTGTCCACCTTCTCGTTCGACGACTGGACCGGCCTGGAGGCCGGTCTGCTGGCGCCGCTGGCGGCCGGCGCCTCGGTGGTGCTGTGCCGCAACTCGCAGGGGCTCGACCCCGAGCAGTGGGAGAAGCGGACCGAATCCGAACGGGTGACACTGCGCCTCGGGTAACCCCCGGGTCGGGCCGGGCGGGTAGGGATCCCTGCCATGGCCGAGGACGACACCGCGCACCCCCCGACCGACCCGCCCCCGACGGATGCGCACCCTTCCGAACCCGAACCCGGACGCCCGCGTCGGCGCCGGCGGTGGCCGATGATCACCGCCGGCGTCGTCGCGTTCCTGCTGGTCGCCACCGGGGCACTGCTCTGGATCGCCTACCGCACACTGGACGGCAACATCCGCACCGACTCGGCCACCGACCGGCTGCTCGCCCGGCTGGAGGCCGAGCGGCCGAGCCGGACCGCCGGGGCCCAGGGCTCCGAGAACATCCTGCTGATCGGCAGCGACGACCGCTCCGGCACCAACTCCTCGTACGGCGGCGAGCCGGGCACCCAGCGCTCGGACACCACGATCCTGCTGCACCTGGCCGCCGACCGGAAGCACGCGACGGCGGTCTCCATCCCGCGCGACGTCATGGTCACCGTCCCCGCCTGCGAGAAGCCCGACGGCACCCGCAGCAAGGCCGGGCTGATGCAGTTCAACTGGGCGTTCGAGACGGGCGGCGCGGCCTGCTCGATCCGCGCCGTCGAGCAGCTCAGCGGCATCCGGATCGACCACTACGTGATCCTCGACTTCAACGGCTTCAAGACGATGGTGAACGCCATCGGCGGGGTCGAGGTGTGCGTCCCGCAGGCGATCCACGACAAGGACGCCAGACTCGACCTGCCCGCCGGGCGGCAGACCCTGCACGGCGAGCAGGCACTCGGCTACGTCCGGGCCCGGGAGAGCCTGGGCGACGGCAGCGACACCCAGCGGATGGGCCGTCAGCAGCAGTTCCTGGCCGCGCTGATCCGCAAGGTGCAGTCGCAGGGCGTGCTGCTGAACCCGGCGCGGCTGTGGCCGGTGCTGGACGCGGCCACCTCCTCGGTCAAGGCGGACGGCGGGCTGTCCTCGCTCGGGGCGCTGTACGACCTCACCCAGGACCTGCGGGACATCCCCTCGGCGGACGTGGTGCTCCTGACCGCACCGCGCCGCCCGTACCGGTACGACTCGGACCGGGATGAGTTCGTGCAGCCGCAGACCACCCAGCTGTTCACCGCGCTGCGGGACGACCGGTCGGTCGCCGTCCGGCCGCCCGGTTCGGCGCCGTCGCCGGGTGCCGTCGCCGGGGCGGGCGTCGGTGTCGGGGCGGGCGTCGGTGTCGGGGCGGGCGCGAGCCCGAGCCCGAGTCCAAGTCCGGTGGCGGCGGGTGCGGGCGCGGGGTCGGACGGGGCGGCCGGGGCCGTGGGAGCTGCGGGGGCTCCGGGGGCTCCGGGGGCTCCGGCGAAGGCGTCACCTTCGGCGAACGCCTCGCCCACCTTCGAGGGACGCACGGCCGACGTGGACGCCTGCGCGCAGCACTGACCGCCGCTGCGCCGCAGGTCGACACGGGTTTTCCGGAAATCCCGCACACCCAGGGGACTTTACCCGGCCATTACCTGGACATGGCGCAGATCACACCGGAACGATTCAGCCGTTCGGCTCGTCTAGTGTGTCCGGATCGGCCCGCCGAACGGGCGAGCCGGAGCCGTGACCGGTCGGAGGTAGGGAACCCCCGTGCAGCAGGACAAACCGGAGGTCGATCCCGCCGACCAGTGGACGCGCGACCCGGAAACCGGCCAGTACCGCCTCGACCCGGCCGCCGGCATCCCCGGGCAGCGCCGCCGGACGGCCGACCGGAGAGCCCCCGGGGAGACGCCGGCCACCGAGTCGGCCGGGACCGCCGACGTCCCCGGGCCGGGCCGCCGCGACTCCCGTCGCCGGGCGGCCGCCGCCGCCAAGCGGACCCGGCGCCGCCGGGCGCTCAAGTGGACCGCCGGGGCCGGCGCCCTGGTGATGGTCGCGGGCTGCGGCGGGGCGTACTACCTGTACCAGCACTTCAACAGCAACCTGACCTCCGTCAAGGTCCAGCTGGGCAACGAGGAGGAGCGGCCCAAGGCCGCCGGGGACGCGCTCAACATCCTGGTACTGGGCACCGACAGCCGGCAGGGCCTCGGCCGCGAGTACGGCGACGAGGGCAGCGCCGGGCACGCCGACACCACGCTGCTGTTCCACATCTCCAAGGACCGCTCCAACGCGACCGCGATCAGCATCCCGCGCGACCTGATGGTGCCGATCCCGGAGTGCCAGAACGGCAGCGGCAAGAAGATCCCCGGCTCCGCGCGGGACATGTTCAACAACAGCCTCGGCCAGGAGGGGCGCGACCCGGGCTGCACCTGGAAGACCGTCGAGAAGATGACCGGGATCCGGGTCGACCACTTCGTGCAGGTCAACTTCGAGGCGGTGAAGACGCTGTCCAGCGCCGTCGGCGGGGTCGAGGTCTGCGCGGCCAAGGACATCAACGACACGGACTCGCACCTGAAGATGAGCAAGGGCCGGCACGTGGTCCAGGGCGACGAGGCGCTGGCCTTCGTCCGCACCCGGCACGCCGTCGGCTTCGGCGGCGACCTCACCCGCATCCCGCTCCAGCAGCAGTTCATCAGCTCGATGATCCGCAAGATCAAGAGCGACGACACCCTGACCAGCCCGAGCAAGCTCTACAAGCTCGCCGACGCCGCCACCAAGGCGCTCACCGTGGACTCCGGGATCGGCAGCGTCGACAAGCTCAAGGACCTCGCGCTGGACCTCAGCAAGGTGGACACCAAGAACATCACCTTCGCCACCGTGCCGGTCCTGGACGACCCCAAGGACAAGGACCGGCTGGTGCTCAAGCAGCCGGACGCCGGGCAGCTGTTCTCGATGGTCGCGGGCGACCGCTCGCTGACCGAGACCGCCGCCCCCGCCGACGCCGCCACGGCCGCACCGGAGACCGCACCGGCGGCCCCGACCGCCGCCGCCCCGACGGTGGACCCCAAGGACGTCCGGGTGACGGTGCGCAACGGCAGCGGGACGCGCGGGCAGTCGGGGCCCACCGTGGAAAAGCTCCGCGCCAAGGGCTTCGCCAAGGCCATGACCGCCCCCGACGCGCCCGTCACCGCGACCACCACGGTGTCCTTCCCGGCCGGGCAGGACGCCGCGGCCGCCGCCCTGGCCGCCGCGCTCGGCCTGCCGGGCGACGCCGTCCGGCCGGACCCGAAGGCGGATCCGAAGGGCCCGCTGGCGCTGGTGCTCGGCAAGGACGTCCTCGCCGCTCCGGCGGCGGCCCCGACCGAGGCACCGAAGGACCTCCAGCGGGTGCAGGCGGACGACACCGATGCGTGCGCCAAGTAGCTAGGCCCTACGCCGGCGCGAGGGTGCCGTCCGTCTCCCGGTAGTGCTCGCCGGTGCGGGGGCAGTGCCAGCGGCCGTCGCCGACGGGTTGCAGCGGCTCGCCGGCGCGGCCGACCCAGCCGATCCGGCGGGCCGGGACGCCGGCGGCCAGGGCGAAGTCCGGGACGTCCCGGTGGACCACCGCGCCGGCCGCGACCAGCGCCCAGCGGCCGACCGTCACCCCGGCGACCAGGACCACCCGGCCGCCGATCGAACATCCCTGACGGAGCGTCACCCCTTCGGCGTGCCAGTCCTGTTGACCCTTGGGCCGACCGTCGGGGGTCACCGCGCGGGGGTGGCGGTCGTTGGTGAGGACGGCGGCGGGGCCGATGAACACCCCGTCCTCGACCAGCGCGGGCTCGTACACCAGCGCGTGGTTCTGCAGTTTGACCCGGTCCCCGATCCGGACACCGGGGCCGACGTAGGCGCCGCGGCCGATCACGCACTCGGCGCCGACCACCGCGCCCTCGCGGACCTGGGCGAGGTGCCAGACCGTCGTCCCCGCGCCGATGACGGCCCGTTCGTCGACGTCCGCGCTCGGCTCGATCCGGGCCGCGCCGGGCCCGCCCTCAACTGTCGCCATGCGCACCGACGATAGCGGCGCGGGCTCGACCGTCAGGGCTTGTCCGACAATTCGCGCGCCCGGCGGGAATTGTCGGACAAACCCTGCCGGGTCGGCGTCAACTCGCCCTGGAGAGCACGTCCTTGGCGGCCGGGCCGACGCTGCCTATCACCCGGCGGGCCAGTGAGCGGGGCGAGGTGAGGAAGCCGAAGCCCCAGCTGAGGTGCATGGTGGCGAGCGCCACCGGCAGCATCGCCCTGGCCTTGAAGGACAGGCCGCGGCCGCCGACCAGCCCGCCGCCGAGGATGCCCAGCAGGTACGCGCCGGGCACCGCGAGGAGGGCCGGGTGGACGGCGACGCCCAGCACCAGCCCGAGGGTGACGGCCAGCAGGGCGGTCGGCGGGGCCAGGTAGCGGAGGTTGACCGAGCCGCGGTGGTAGCGGGTGACCACCCGGCGCCAACGGCCGTAGTCCTTGTACTGCTTGGCCAGCGCCTTCACCGACGGCCGGGGCCGGTAGGTCACCTTGAGCTGCGGGGTGAACCAGACCAGCCCGCCGTCCTGGCGGATCCGGTAGTTGAGCTCCCAGTCCTGGGCGCGGACGAACTCCTCGTTGTAGCCGCCGAGCTTCTCCAGCACCTCGCGCCGGAACACCCCGAGGTAGACGGTGTCCGCCGGGCCGGCCAGGCCGCCGGTGTGGAAGGCGGCGTTGCCGACACCGATCTTGGAGGTCATCGCGGCGGCGACCGCGTTCTCCCACTCGGTCTCGCCCTCGGCGTGCATGATGCCGCCGACGTTGGCGGCGTCCATCTCGTCGAGCAGCCGGACCGCGGTGGTGATGTAGCCGGGGGTGAGCAGGCCGTGGCCGTCCACGCGGACCACTATCGGATGGCGCGAGCCGCGGATCGCGGCGTTCAGCCCTGCGGGGGTGCGGCCGGTGGGATTCGGCACGGTCCGTACCCGCGGGTCCTCCGCCACCAGTTCGGCCGCGATCTCCGCGGTCCGGTCGGTGGACGGACCGAGGGCGATCACCACCTCCATCGGCCCGGGGTACTCCTGGTCCAGGATGCGCCGGACCGCCGTCCGCAGGTGTCGTTCCTCGTTGAGCACCGGCATGATCACGGAGACAGCCGGCAGCTCCTCAGCAGCCTTGGTGTTCATCGGGGCCAACCGTACCGGTGCGGACACGTCTCCGTCTTGTCCCGGTCCGGGCCGCTGCTCGCAGCCCGCGACGCCCGGTTGGACTCCTTGATCACGCCCACCGTACTCCGCTCCGCGTACGGGCCCGCAGCCGGGTCGGAACGGGCGGTTTCCGGAGGGCGGGACGGAGCCCGGGAGAGCGCCCCGGCGGGGTTCGGTGGCGGCCGCGCGGGTTCGGTGCAGGTTCGGCGCAGGTTCAGAGCAGGTGGTGAACGATGGTGAAGAGCGCGTAGCCGCCCAGCGACAACCGGTTCAGCAGGTGCTGCGGGCCGCCCAGCCGGTCCGGCAGCGACCGGTGCGGGCGCAGGTCCGGCCGGTGGGCGGCGGTCGCGACGGCCCGGGCCAGCTCCACCGGGTCGTAGCGGTCCCCGAAGTGTCCGGCCAGCCAGGCGGCCGGGCGGCTGCCGACGGTGACCTCCTCGCCCGAGCGCAGCTGGACGGTGAGCAGGTTGCGGTGGACCGCGGCCGCGTTGATCTCCTGCCACCGGAAGGTCCGGGTACGCAGCGCGGTGGCGATCCGCAGGCCGTCCCGGTCGGCGACCATCTGCCAGGAGAGGGTGCGGCCGCAGGCGAGGATCGCCACCGTGCCGGTCAGGAGCGGGTGCACCAGGCCGCCCCACCAGCCGCTCCGGCCGAGCAGCACGACCAGGCCCGCGAGCAGCAGGGCGGGCACCGGACCGGCCACCGCCCGCAGCGGCAGCGGCATCTCCCAGCGGCGGGCGGGCACCGGTTCGGCGTCCGGCCCGGCCGCGGGGGCGGCGGCCACCGTCTCGGCGGTCAGGGCGGCGACGGCCAGTTCCCGCTCCCGGTAGCCCTCGGTGCGCCGGCCCGGCCGCGGGGCCCGGGCGGCGGGGGCGACCACGGCCGCCACCCAGCGCGGGTCGTGGTCCAGCAGTCCGGGGCGGACCAGGAGCTGCTGCTCCGGCCCGTCGGGCCCCCGGTACAGCACGGCCGGCACGCTCCGGCCGGCGCGGGCGAGCCAGGCGGCGGCCTGCTCCGGGGTCAGCCGGTCGAAGACGTCCCCGAGCTCCTCCTCTTCCTCGTCGTAGGAGACTTCGAGATCGAGGTGGTCGGCGTCGTCGTCCTCGGTCTCCAGGTGTTCGGGCACCCAGGCCGGGCCCTCGCCGTCCGGGGCGCCGTAGCGGGCCCAGCGGTAGCGGTCGCGCTCGACCAGCCGCCAGAGCGCGGGGCCGTCCGGCGGGCCGTCCAGCGGCTGCACCAGCAGGTCGCCCTGGGCGTCGGCGCGGACCCGGACGGCGAGGGCGGGCGCGGAGCCCGCGAAGGAGGGCCGGGAGCGGCGGGCGTTCGCGGTGGCGGCCGAGCCGAGCAGCAGCAGGCCGGGCAGGGCGAGCAGGCCGCCGGCGGTCAGCGCGCCGGTGAGGTCGTAGTCGTCGCCGGCGGCGCGGACGGCGGCGCCGTCCACCAGCAGCGGGACGGGCTCGCCGGGCTGCGGCGGCCGGGCCCACCAGACGTCCAGCCGGGCGGTGCGTTCCGGGCCGCCGCCGGGCGGGTGGAAGCGGACGGTCAGGACGCCGTCCTGGTCGGTGTCGCCCGCGGTGCCGGTGACCTGGTCGGCCCGTTCGGCGCTCGCCTGCTGCCGGGCCTGCCCCCACAGCCCGTACAGCGGGAACGCCAGGGCGGCGGCGAGCAGCAGGGCGCCGAGCGCGCGGCGCAGCACCGGCGGGCCGTCGGGGTGGACGGGCGAGGGCGCTCCGGCGGCGGTCCAGGGGAAGGGGACGGGCGGGGCCATCAGTTCGTCGAGCTGCTGGCGGGCGCGGCGGCGGCCGAGCTCGGCGCCGATCAGCACGGCGGAGAGCAGCAGGTGGAGCAGGACGGCCGTCCAGCGGCAGAGCGGGGTGACCAGGCCGTGCGGGGCGTACCAGAGCACCGCGAGGACGGCCGGCGGGACCAGCGCCCGGCCGCGGAACCGGCCGGCCAGCAGGACCACTTCGGCGAGCACCGACCAGGCGGCCAGCGAGGAGCCCCAGGTGTCCCGGCAGACGCCCTGGACGTTGCAGTCGCCGGGGGTCGGCTCCACCGCGGTGGCCAGGATCACGAAGGCGGCCGGCAGCAGCGCCGGCCAGCGGCCGTCCAGGCGCCAGGCGGTGCGGGCGGCGCGCCAGCGGGCGGCAGCGGCGGCGGTGAGGGGCGCGGCGCTGGGCAGCGGCGGGGCGTCCGGGGTATCCGGGGCGAACATCGGACGATCATCTCAGTCGGCCTGGGGCGGCCCGTGCCGCAGGGGCCGGGTGCTGTCCGCACCCGGCCCCTGCCCCCCGTTCCCCCCTCGGCGGCCCCCCACCGCCGGGTCCTGCGGCCCGCGCCGCCCGGTCGGTCCGTCGCGACGGCTGCGGTCGATCCGTCCCGACGGCCCCGGTCAGTCCGTCGCGATGGCCGCGAGGACGTTCATCCGCCCGGCCCGGAAGGCCGGGACGAGGGCGGCGACCAGTCCGATCACCACCGAGGCGACCAGCGTCACCGCGAGCGTGGTGGTCGGGACGGAGAGCGTGGCCAGGCCCTGGTCGCGCAGCACCCGCTGGGCGGTGACGCCCCAGGCCAGCCCGAGCCCGGTGCCCAGGACCGCGCCGAACACCGAGATCACCACGGCCTCCAGCCGGATCATCCGGCGCAGCTGGCGGCGGGAGAGCCCGATCGCCCGCAGCAGGCCGATCTCCCTGGTCCGCTCGACCACCGACAGCGCCAGGGTGTTGACCACCCCGAGCACGGCGACCGTGATGGAGAGGCCGACCAGGCCGTAGATCAGGTAGAGCAGGGTGTTGACCTGGGACTGCACGACCTCCTTGTAGCCGGCCTGGTCCTTGATGGTCAGCTGCGGGTACTCCTTGAGCGCGCCTTCCAGGGCGGTCAGCGTCTTCGCGACGTCGGCTCCGGAGGAGGCCTTGGCGAAGAACGTCCAGACCGGCGGCTGCTCGTCGGCGGGCACGGCCCTGGCCATGGTGTCGAAGTCGACGAAGGAGCCGTCGCCGAACAGCGAGCCCTTCGCGAACACGGCGCCCACCGGCAGCACCTGGGTGCGGCCCTTGCCGTAGGCGACGGTCACCTGGTCGCCGACCTTCAGGCCGTGGTCCTTCGCGAAGGCCTCGCCGATCCCCAGCTCGCCCCGCCCGATCGCGTCCACCGAACCGGCGGTGACCGGGAGGTGGAAGTCGGTGCCGAAGAAGGCGGGCGGCGCGGCGGTGAGGTTGGTCTTCGCGCTCCGGCCGTCCGGCAGTTGGAGCTTGGGGTTGAAGAACTTCTGGGTGGTGACGTGGTCGATGCCCGGGGTCCGGCGGACGGCGTCCAGCATCTCGGGGGTGATCGAGGTGCGGCCGCCCTGGACGATGTAGTCCGCGCCCACCGACCGGTCGATCTGCGCGTTGGCCGAGGTGACCGTCGAGGCACTGAACACCGAGGAGCCGATCACCAGCGCCAGTCCGATCATCAGCGCGGCGGCGGTGGCCCCGGTGCGACGCGGGTTGCGCATCGCGTTGCGCTGGGCGAGCCGGCCGGACGGGCCGAACAGCGCCGGCAGCAGCGCGCCCAGCACCCGCACCACGGCGGTGGCCAGCAGCGGGCCGAGCACCACGAAGCCGATCAGGGTGAGCAGCACGCCGAGACCCAGGTACTGGCCGCCGGTGGCCGCCTTCTGCGCCTGCGCGGCCAGCACCAGCAGACCGCCGCCGCCCGCCGTCAGGACGAGACCGGCCACCGTGCGGACCAGGTTCGCGCGGCCCTCGGCCGGCGTGCCGTGGTCGCGCAGGGCGGCCATCGGCGCGATCCGGCTCGCCCGGCGGGCCGGGACCCAGGCCGCCACCAGCGTCACCACGATGCCCAGGGCGTACCCGGCGAGGAACACCGTCGGACCGATCTTCAGGTCGCCCGCGTCGAGCTTCATGCCGATCGCGTTCATCAGCTTGATCAGGCCGACCGCGATGCCCAGACCGGCCGCGACCCCGAGGGTCGAGCCGAGCACGCCGAGGATCAGCGCCTCGACCAGGACCGAGCGGTTCACCTGCCGGCGGCTACCGCCGATGGCGCGCAGCAGGCCGATCTCCCGGGTGCGCTGGGCGACCAGCATCGAGAAGGTGTTGATGATCAGGAAGCAGCCGACGAACGCCGAGATGAGCGAGAAGCCGAGCATCGCGTTCTTCATGAAGCCGAGGCCGCTGCCGATGCTCTTGGTGTTCTCGTCCTTCTGCTCGGCCGCGGTCTTGACCTGGTAGCCGGAGCCCAGCGCGGCCAGGGCGTCGGCCTTCAGCCGGTCGTTGCCGCGGCTGCCGTCGCCGAACGCCTCGACCGAGGTGTACGCCTGCCCGCCGAGCAGCACCTGCTGGGCGGTCGGGGTGTCCAGGAAGGCCAGCGCCGCACCGGGGTTGGTGGTGGTGAAGGAGGCGATGCCGGAGATCGTGAACTCGTGCCGGCCGTCGGCGTTGTCGACCCGGAGCTTGGCGCCGAGACCGAGCCCGGCCTTCTTCGCGGTGTCCGCGTCCAGCACCAACTCGCCCGCGTTCCGCGGGACGTGGCCCTGGGTGAGGCGCACCGCGCTGCGCGGGGTCTCGGTCCAGTTGCCGACCAGGGTCGGTGCACCGGAGGTCGGGCCGACCAGCTTGTTGGTGGCCGGGTCGACCAGGGTCGCGTTCTCGACCATGACCTGGCCGACCGCCGACTTCACCCCCGGCACCGCGGCGACCTGCTGCGCGGCCGCCACCGGGACGGTCCGCGGCTTGTCGGAGGCCTGCTGGTCGTCGTCCTCGGCCGGCTTGGGCGGCTGGACGGAGACGTCGGAGGCGGTCGCGGCGAACAGCTTGTCGAAGGTGCTGGTCGCGGTGTCGGAGAAGACCAGGGTGCCGGAGACGAACGCGACCGACAGCATCACGGCGATCAGGGAGAGCACCATGCGGCCCTTGTGGGCGAAGAAGCTCCGCAGAGCGGTTTTGAGCAGCATCTGTCCCGTCCCGCCCGCTCAGCTGGTCCGCTTGCCGTCGAAACGGCGCATGCGTTCGAGGACGGAGTCGGCGGTGGGCGCGTGCATCTCGTCGACGATCACGCCGTCGGCGAGGAAGAGCGCGCGGTCCGCGTAGCCCGCGGCGACCGGGTCGTGGGTCACCATCACGATGGTCTGGCCCAGTTCGTCGACCGAGCGGCGCAGGAAGGTGAGCACCTCGGCGCCGGCCCGGGAGTCCAGGTTGCCGGTGGGCTCGTCGCCGAAGATGATCTCGGGCCGGGCGGCCAGCGCCCGGGCCACCGCGACGCGCTGCTGCTGACCGCCGGAGAGCTGCGCCGGGCGGTGCTTGAGCCGGCCGGCCAGGCCGACGGTCTCCACCACCTGGTCCAGCCAGGCCTGGTCCGGCCGGCGGCCGGCGATGTCCATCGGCAGCGTGATGTTCTCCAGCGCGGACAGCGTCGGGAGCAGGTTGAACGCCTGGAAGATGAAGCCGATCTTGTCCCGGCGCAGCCTGGTCAGCTGCTTGTCCTTGAGGCCGGTGATCTCGGTGTCGCCGATCCAGATCCGCCCGGCGCTGACCGTGTCCAGGCCGGCCAGGCAGTGCATCAGGGTCGACTTCCCGGAGCCCGACGGGCCCATGATCGCGGTGAAGCGGCCGCGCTGGATGTCGACGTCCACCGCGTCGAGCGCGGTGACCCTGGTCTCGCCCGCGCCGTACGCCTTGCTGACCTGGCGGGCCGCGGCGGCGACGGCGGGCGCGCCGTCGGGAAGCTGGGGGTCGTACACGGCTGTGGCTGCCGTCGTCACTGGAGTCTCCTAAGAAGTGGGCCCGACCGTCGACCCCGGCCGGCCCTCCGTACGCGGGCATGGCGCAGGACGCGGGCATGGCGCAGGAAGGGTCGTCGACCGGGAGTTGACCCCACCCACCGGGCCCGGCGGGCGCCGGCTCCCGGGAGAACCTCGCCCCTCGTCGGCACGAGCGGGGACGTCCACAACGTTATGAGCAACGGCGGGCACGCTCGTCATCCGCCGGAATGAAGCCGCCCGACCAAGGATCTACGGGGCGCGGCGCCCCTCCCCCTAGGGGGTGCCGCGGCCCGTCTCGGGGACGCCCCGTACGGGGTCCGGGCCCCGGTTCCTCAGCCGGTCAGCGCCGGTGCGGCCAACCGCTCCAGGGCCTGCGCGAAACCCTCCACGACCGGGGCCAGCAGTGTCGGTCTCGCGCTCGACCAGGGTCGTCCCGTCCTCCCTGGTGGTGATGTGGCGGTCGAGCACGAACCAGCCCTGGGTGATGTGGCCGGCGCCCATCGAGCTGAGCACCGGGCGCAGCGCGTAGTCCACCGCCAGCACGTGCGCGGGCGAGCCGCCGGTGGCCAGCGGCAGGACGGCCTTGCCGGCCAGCGCGTACTGCGGGAGCACGTCCAGCAGGGCCTTCAACAGGCCCGAGTAGGCGGCCTTGTAGACGGGGGTGCCGATCACGACGCCGTCCGCCCGGGCGAACAGCTCGGTCACGGCGACGATCTCCGGGTGGTCGAAGTCGCCCGACAGCAGCGCGTGCGCGGGCAGGCTGCGCGCCTCGAACGGGACGACGTGGTGGCCGCGGGCCTCCAGCCCGGCGTCGACGTGGCGCAGCAGGCGGGTGGTGCGGGAGGTCGCGGACGGGGAGCCGGAAACGGACAGGACGGTGGCCATGGGGTTCACCTTTGGCTGGAGGCGGGGGCGGCGCGACGCGGCGCAGGAGGACCGCTGCGGGTCGGAGCCCGGGAAGGTGTTTCGACGTGCTCGACGCGTTCGACTTACTCGACGTGCTCGACGCGTTCGACGCGTTCGGGGTGAGGTGCTCGGCGCGGGTGGGGTGACGCCGAGGTGATCCGGTGGGCGCGCTTCAGCCGCGACAGAGCGAACAGGCCACACCACGCCGCAGGTCGACGTGCCGCCGACGCGTGAGTGCCCAACGCTGATCCATACCCGAAATGCAAACACGCTGCGTTCGAACCGGTCAAGAATCGTTTCGCCAGTTGAACGGCGGGTGACGTGACGCGTGGTGACCGGGCTCACGTCGACCCGGCGCCCGCGCCGCCCCGCCCCGTCCTGCCCAGTCCCGTCCCACCCCACCGTCGTACGGCCGCGCGGAAGTTGCGGCGGAACGATCCGACCCGTGCATCAAAACTGCTACAAGCGACCTGGTGAGTACCCCGGGGGGAGTCAGCACGAGCGGGGTCGGGCATCCTCGACGACATGAACACGTGGCAGGAGGGCCGCCCGGGAGGCGGCGGGAACCCGTACCGAGACGGGAACCCGTATGGGGGCGGCGGCAACGGCGGCGCGTACGGGCGCGGCGGGGGCGGCGGGGCGGCCGAGCCGCCGCTGCCGTCGTCGATGAACCCGCGCGGGCCGGGTGCGCCCGCGCCACGACAGCCGGAGCCGTCCCGGCTCGGCGGCGTCCCGCCGCAGGGTCCGGGCGGGCAGCCCGGCGGCCGCCCCGGGGGGCCTGGGGGCCCGGGTGGTCCGGGTGGTCCTAACGGTCCTGGTGGTCCCGGACGGCCGGGTGGGCCCGGAGGCCCGGGCGGCGCCCAGCCGGGCGGTATACAGACCAAGCGGTGGCCGCGGCGCCGGATCGTCAAGTGGTCGGTCTTCGGCCTCCTGATCGCCGTCATGGTCACCGCCGTCTCGACCTGGTTCTGGGCCGACTCCAAGCTCAACCACGAGAACGTGCTCGCCGACTACCCCGGCCGCCCGCCGGCCGGCAAGGGCACCAACTGGCTGATCGTCGGCTCCGACAGCCGCCAGGGCCTCACCGACTCGGAACAGGACGACCTGCACACCGGTCACGACACCGAGGGCAAGCGCAGCGACTCGATGATGGTCCTGCACGTCGGGGACAACGGGAACACCCTGATGAGCATCCCGCGCGACTCCTGGGTACCGATCCCCGAGTACAAGAACAGCAGCGGCAAGACCCTCAAGGGCACCACCTCGAAGATCAACTCGGCCTTCGGCAACGGCGGCGGCCGCCTCCTCGTCCAGACCGTCGAACTGAACACCGGCATCCGCATCGACCACTACGCCGAGATCGGCTTCGCCGGCTTCGTCGGCATCGTCGACTCCATCGGCGGCGTCGAGATGCACATCGACCAGGACCTCAAGGACAAGGACTCCGGCCTCGACCTCAAGGCCGGCGACCAGACCCTCAACGGCAAGCAGGCCCTCGCCTTCGTCCGCCAGCGCCACCAGATGGCCGACCAGGACCTCGGCCGGATGCGCAACCAGCAGAAGTTCCTCGGCGCCCTCGCCCACCAGGCCGCCTCCCCCGGCACCGTGCTGAACCCGTTCACCTTCTACCCGCTGGTCGACTCCGCCCTCGGCACCCTCATCGTCGACGACGACGCCGGCCTCACCGACCTCGGCTCGCTCTTCCTCGCCATGAAGGACGTCAACGGCGGCGGCGGCAAGACCCTGACCGTCCCGATCGGCAACCCGGACTACCGGACCAAGACCGGGGAGTCGGCGGTGCTGTGGGACGCCGCCAAGTCCAAGCAGGTCTTCGACGCCTTCAAGAACGACACCGCGGTACCGGACATCAAGTAACCCATGGTGACGTGAAGTAGCCTCGCCGCCACAATGGGTGGATGTCACTCGTCACCGCGCTCGTCTACCGCCGCCGCCACCGCCTCCTGGGCCGCCTGGTCCAGGAGGCGCTCGCGCTCTACGGCATGGAGGTGCCCGCCGCCTGCGAGATCGGGCCCGGGCTCGTCGTGTTCCACCGCGGCTTCGGCACGGTGCTCCACCCGTACACCACCCTCGGCGCCGGCGTGACGCTCTACAACGGGGTCACCATCGGCCGGGCCGACCCGTGGGTGCCGCAGGAGCGGAGCGCCATGCGGCGGGTGGTGGTCGAGGACGGCGCGGTGCTGTGCGCGGGCGCCAAGGTGGTGTGCAAGGAGGGCGTGCTCACCGTCGGCGCCGGCACCGTCATCGGCGCCAACGCCGTGCTCACCCGCTCCACCGGGCCCGGCGAGATCTGGGCCGGCGCCCCCGCCCGCAAGGTCGGCCTGCGGGACGGGGCCCGGACAGCGGCGGCCTGACCAGCTGGCGGGAGCAGGCCCGTACCGCAGTCGCCTAACCCGCCTGCGGGAGCAGGCCGGTGCCGCACTCGGGGAAGCGGACCAGCCACTCCCCCTCGCCGCCGGCGGCCTCGGTGGCGCCCGCGTAGCCGTAGTGGATCAGCCGCCCCTCGCCGCCCGCCAGCCAGCGGGCGCCGGTCAGGTGCACGGTCAGGGCCGCCGGGCGGTGCGGATCGGGCCGCTCCAGCACCAGTTCGTGCTCGGCCTCGCCCGGCCGGAAGGCCACCGCGGTCTCCGTGGTCGGCCGGCGCGGGCTGTCGCCCTCCCGGTACGTCCAGTACGCGGCCACCGTCACCGTGAGCGCGCCGTCCACGCCGCCGGTGCCCGGCCGCACGTACTCCTCGTCCGGCACCCAGCGCGAGTGGTGGCGGATCTCCTCCGGCCCCCAGCGCTCGTCCCAGCGCACCCAGTAGCCCGCCACCCGCTTGACCGTCATGACCTCGCAGGCGACCCGCACCGCGATCCGCGCCGGATTGACCGGCTCGCACGAGGCGAGCGAGACCACCGTCACCTGCTCGTACGTCACCGCGCCGTCGTCGGCGTCCTGTTCCATCGGTGAACCACCTTGCCGGAGTGTCGAGTTCGCCGCGGCTCCGACCGCGCACGGAGAGCCTAGAGCGACCGCGCCGGCGCACGCAGTGATTGCGCGGTTCCGGCCCGCCCACCCGCCCACCCGGCTACCCTGCCCCCGCACTCCGCCAGGCGGTCGGGCCTCGGGGCCGGTGAGCCACCGCTCGGTGCGGGCGCCGTCCGGCGCCGCGGCAGACCTAGCCGAGGTAGGGAATCGCCCTGTTCTCCAGGAAGTGCTGAAGCCGGAGGCGCTGAGTGTGGTGCGTCGGCAGCCCTTCGATGTCGCCCGGCGCCACGAACCGGACGTCTGTGGACTCATCCGAGATCCGCAGTTCCCCGCCCGTGATGCGCGCGGTGAAGCAGACGTTGAACTGCTGCCGGACTTCGCCGTCCGAGTAGGCGATCACGTGCCGGGGGTCGGTGTACGTGCCGACCAGCCCAGTGATCTCGACGTCAAAACCGGTCTCCTCGCGGACCTCCCGAACGGCCGTGCCCGGGAGCGACTCACCAAGGTCCATCGTTCCACCCGGCAGCGCATACAGGCCGTTGTCGGTGCGTCGTTGGAGGAGGATGCGCCCTTCGTCGTCCGTCACCACGGCGGACGCCGCCACTACCAGCCGATTCGGCTTGGGCGCGCCGGGATCGTCGTAGAACTCGGTCCGTGCCACGTGATCAGTTCTCCTCAACCGGTCGGGCGGTGCTCCACACCGCGTCGAAGCTCGCAGCATAGGTGTCGAACAGCGTCCCCAACCCGGTCCGGCGCAGGTGCCACACCGGGGCCCCGAAGGCGTTGACTCCCCACACATGCGCGTTCACCAGTACCTGGTCGTCCGCCCGGTAGAGGCTGTTGTACAGCGTGGTTCCGTGGGTGCGGATCTCGATCCCCGGTGTGCCGAGCAGCGGGCGGTAGTGCAGGAGAGCAAGCCGACATCGGGACTCGATACCGTGACCGAACTTCTCCTCCTCTCCGCGCCGACTGACGTTCTCGCTGTCGGCGTCGCCGAGTGCGATCCGAACCGCGCAACCATCGGCAGCGCGTTCCCGAAGCAGATCGTTCAGCCGGGGGTACGCCTCGTGGAGGAAGACAGCAGCGTAGACAAGCACGTCAATGCGTTCGGCGGCCTGCCCGAGCAGGCTCACGAAGACGGATACCGGCAGGTCGGCGCGCTGTTCGTAGAGCGCCACCAGTTCAGGGCTCATCGCCCTTGCGGCACTCCCCGGACGACGTTGGCAGCTGGCTGGCCATGTTCGCCGTTGGGGTGCAGGTGCCCGGGGTGTTCCCGCTGGTTGAGCGGTACGCCGATGGCACGTACACGTTGTGGCTGCACGACACGGCCATCACGTCGTGGGCCACCGTCGACTGGGAGCCTGGCCGGCACGACTACGAGGTGGTGCAGTCGGGCCCCCGGAGCCTCTGGAACGAGGTGGAGGCAGCCTGGCGCTGGTGGTGCCGCCACGATCGACCCGGCTTCGACCGCTTCGGCCTCACCGTCACACCCAGTAGTCACACGGTGTGGCTCGACGGCCCAGAGAACCCGGTACCGCTCCGAGGCTGACCGCCGTCCCGCCCGCCTCAAGCCCGGAACCGTACCGAAAACTGCCACCGCCCCGGGGTGGGAAGTCGACTGATCAGACTTCCACGGCCGGGGCGGTGTGCGGTTTCGAACTGATGAACCGGTGACTACTCGACGATGCCGGACTTGGCGATGGTGACCTTCGCCGAGGTGCGGCCGCTCTGCGAGCCGAGCTTCTCGACCGCCGTCACGACGTCCATGCCCTCGACGACCTCGCCGAAGACGACGTGCTTGCCGTCCAGCCAGTCGGTGACGATGGTGGTGATGAAGAACTGCGAGCCGTTGGTGTTGCGGCCGGCGTTGGCCATCGACAGCAGGCCCGGGCGGGTGTGCTTGGCCTGGAAGTTCTCGTCGGCGAACTTCTCGCCGTAGATGCTCTTGCCACCGGTGCCGTTGTGGTTGGTGAAGTCACCGCCCTGCAGCATGAACTGCGGGATCACGCGGTGGAAGCCGGAGCCCTCGTAGCCGAAGCCGTTCTGGCCGGTCGCGAGCTCGCGGAAGTTGCGGGCGGTCTTGGGGACGACGTCGTCGTACAGCTTGAAGACGATGCGGCCCGACGGAACGCCGTCGATCTCGATGTCGAAGAAAACGTTGGAAGCCATGCAGGGATCATGGCACGACCCGTCGGCCGACGCGCGTCACCCCCGGTCCGGCGCCGGGTGGCGGTCCCGTGTTATCCGGCCGGTGCGAGGGCCGTGGAAGCTAACATCGGCGTCAGGTTCAAGCGGTCACGGCGACGGGGTGGACGGCATGCGGATCGGTGAACTGGCCCGGCGGACGGGCGTGAGCGAGCGCTCGCTGCGCTACTACGAGCAGCAGGGCCTGCTGGCCGCCCGGCGGACCGACGGCGGGCACCGGGAGTACCCGGAGCCGGCGGTGGACCGGGTCGTCCTGATCCAGGAACTGTTCGCGGCCGGGCTGCACAGCCGCACGATCTACAAGATCCTCCCCTGTATGCGCGACTCCGACGGCGGCCCGAACGAGGTCGCCACCCCGCTGCTGGTCGAGGAGCTGGCCTCCGAACGGGACCGGATCGACCGGATGGTCACCGACCTGCTCCGCTCCCGCGAGGTGCTGGACGAGGTGATCGCGACCGCCTCCGGCCGGCCGCGGGCCGAGACGGCGGAGGCCGGGGCTGCGGAGGCCGACGCGATGTAGACCCGGACCCGGGGCTCAGGCCTTCAGCTTGCGCCAGACCGCTTCCAGGGCCGCGATGTCGCCCTCGTCGAGCCGGTCGGTGAAGACCGGCGCGAGGACGGCCCGCCGGGTGGCGTCGGCCTCGGCAAAGGCGGCGCGGCCCTGCCCGGTCAGTTCGATCCGCACCGACCGGGCGTCGGAGGCGGAGGGCGTGCGGGCCACCAGGCCGCGTGCGGCCAGGGCGTCGACCACCCGGGAGACCTGGCTGCGGCTGAGCATCGTCTTCGCGCCCAGGTCGGAGGCGGCGACCGGCTCCTGCTGCCCGTTGAGCCAGAGCATCACCTCGAACCAGGACAGCGACAGCCCGTGCACCCGGGTGAGCTCGCGGTCCACCTGGGCGGCGAGGGTGGTGCCGGCCCAGACCAGGCCGTAGAAGGCGTGGTCCCGCTCGGACAGCGGGCCCAGGGAGAGGTCGGCACGGTTCATGACGTTCATCGTACCGAGGTGCGTGCGCGTGCACGGATTCCGTGCACGCGCACGACCCGGGCGGCCGGGCAGGGCGGCCGGGCAAGGCCTAGAACGCCTGGTGGTCCGGCTCGCAGACCGTGCCGGGCGGCGGGAGCTCGCCGCTGACCAGGTACCGCCGCTCGCGGTCCCAGGCGCAGGCGCTCGGGTTGCCCAGCGCCGTGTGGCCGTAGCCGTGGACGGTCAGCAGGCGGCCGCGGGCGAGGGTGTCGGCCAGCGCGCGGGAGCCTGCGTAGGGCCAGGCCGGGTCGCCGGGGTTGAAGAACAGCGAGCCGATCCGGTGCGCCGGGTCGGTCGCGGGGTGCCGGATGACGGCCGGCTCGACGGTGCGCCCGGCCGGGTCGCGGTAGTCCATCGGCACCGTGGCGCGGGCACAGTCGAAGTCCGGTACGCAGGACCGCCAGTCCAGCCGGGGCACCGGCGCCGCGGGGGCGCCGCCGCCGAGGCGGCCGGGGCGAGACCGGCCAGCAGCAGCCCGGCGGCCGCGGCGGCACCGGTTCCGAGGGCGGAGGTGAGGCGGGGTCGGGGCATGGGGCAGGGCCTCCCGTTTCGGTGGACTGACGTGCAGTCACCAAGGTTCGGGGCACCCGCTGTCAGACCTCTCACACCCCACCGGCACCACTGCCATGCCGCTGTCACCACCGCCCCACGCGACTCAGGCGGCTCAGGCGGGCTTGCGGGCCAGCAGGTAGGCCTGCGGGGTCGGCTGCACGCCCTCCTCCGGCTCGCGGAGCGTGCGGGAGGTGAGCCGCAGGCCGGCCGTACGGATCAACTCCGCGATCCGGTCGGGCTGCCGGCGGCGGAAGTCCAACGCCACCGGGTGCCCGAAGGGCTGGTCGATCCGCAGCGGCTCGTCGCCGACCTGGAAGGCGAGCAGCAGGTGGCCGCCCGGGGCGAGCACCCGCGCGAACTCGGCGAACACCTCCGGCAGGCGCTCCGCCGGGGTGTGGATGATCGAATACCAGGCGACCGCGCCGGTCAACTCGCCGTCGCGCAGCGGGAGATCGAACAGCGAACCCTCGGCGAAGTCCAGCCCGGGGTACGTCGCGCGGGCCAGCTCGACCATCCGCGGCGACAGGTCGATGCCGCGGACGTCGAGACCGAGGCCGTGCAGGTGGTGCGTCACCCGGCCTGGGCCGCAGCCCAGTTCGGCCACCGGGCCGTCGGCGTGCCCGGTACGGACCGACTCGGCGCGGACCAGCTCGGCGAAGGCCGCGAGCACCGCCCGGGACAGCGGTTCGCCGGCCAGTTCGTCGCGGAATCGGTCGGCGTAGTCGACGGCGATGGCGTCGTAGAACGCCCTGGTCGTGGCGAGGAAGTCCGGCTCGGTCATGGTCCGGCACCCTACTCGTCACCGCCAGGCCCTGGGGCGGTCAGCGCATGGCCGGCTCCAGCTCCAGCTCCGCCACCGTCTGGTCGCCGCTCGTCTCGCCGGTCGGGCGGAAGCCAAGGCCGGTGTAGAAGGCGGCGGGACCCTCCGGGCCGGGGACGTACGTGACGGTGGCGCGGGTGCCGCCGCGGCGGCGGATCTCGGCGCAGACCTGCTCAACGGCGAAGCGGCCGTAGCCGCCGCGCTGCTGCTCAGCGTCGACGAGCAGGCGCCAGAGGCCGGAGCGGGGGCGGTCGTCCGGCTGCTCGGGGTTGAACCTGATGTCGAAGAACGCCATCACGAAGCCGACCGGCCGCTCCCCGTCCATGATCAGCCGGGGCCAGGCGGTGTCCCCGTGGGCGTACGCCTCGGCCAGCGACTTCGCCACCGGCGCGACCAGGGCCTCCTGGTCGGGGCGCACCTTCAGGGCGAGGGCGGCGTCGATGGTGTCGGGGGTGATCCGGGCCAGGCTCAGTGCGGAGGACATGGCGGGCAGCCTACGAAGCGGGGCCGCCCGCCGTCGCCCGCTTTTCGGGGCCGAGGTGCGGTCCGGGCCGAGGTGCGGTCGGGGCCGAGGTGCGGTCCGGGCCGAGGTGCGGTCGGGGCCGAGGTGCGGTCGGGGCCGGAGCGCCGTCCGGCTACGGCAGGTTGCGGGCCATGACGATGCGCTGGACCTGGTTGGTCCCCTCGTAGATCTGGGTGATCTTCGCGTCCCGCATCATCCGCTCCACCGGGTAGTCCCGCGTGTACCCGTACCCACCCAGCAACTGCACCGCATCCGTCGTGATCTCCATCGCCGCATCCGACGCGTAGCACTTCGCCGCCGCCCCGAAGAACGTCAGATCCCCGTCCCCACGCTGCGACTTCGCCGCCGCCGCATACGTCAGCTGCCGCGCCGCCTCCAGCTTCATCGCCATGTCCGCCAGCATGAACTGCACACCCTGGAACTCCGCGATCGCCTTCCCGAACTGCCGCCGCTCCT
>NZ_JBFBNR010000052.1:0-49322 GCF_040687675.1 Kitasatospora sp. NPDC056731 | reverse complement strand
GGAAGGAGATGCCTCCGGCGCACAGGTGTGGTGGGGCGAGGTAGAGAACGGCGGCCAGGCCCCGGGCCCGGGGCGCCGGCACTCAGACCGACTGGAGTTCGAGGTCGAGGTCGATCGCGCACCCGTCGCGGGCCGCCCGGGTGTCGGGATGGTCGACGCCCAAACGGCGGGTGAGGCCGTCGAGGGCGTGGGCGTGGTGTTCGGCGGCCTCGACCGGTCGGCCAAGGAGGCGTAGGGTGCGGGCGAGGTTGGCGGCACAGGCCAGTGCGTCCGGGTGCTGCGTGCCGTAGCGGGCACCCAGGTCGGCCAGGGCCTGTTGCAGGAGGGGCAGCGCCGTGTCATGGCGGCCGGTGTCGGTGTAGGCGTTGGCGAGGTTAATCACCGCCTTGAGGGTGAACGGATGCGTCGGGCCCACGCATCGGCCCAGCGCCTCCGCCGCCGCCTCGCCCCGCACGATGGCAGCCTCGGCGTCACCGCTGGTCCTCAGGTAGAGGGCGAGGTTGGCGGCGCAGGCGAGGGTGAACGGGTGGTCTGCGCCGAGCAGTCGCTCGTACGTGGCGTGGATCTGGACGGTCAGGTCTCGGGCGAGGCCGTGGTCGCTGGCGGCGCTGTGGTCCGCGGCCAGGTTGGCCGCGCAGATCAGAGCGTCCGGTGTGTCCCCGTCGTAGCGTTCCCGGTAGCGCTCGTAGGCGGTGGCGTTCTTCGTCCGGGCCTCCTCTAGCCGGCCTGCCCGGCGCAGCGAGACGGCCAGCGAGGTGTCGTTGCGCAGCCGCTCCGGCAGGTCGGGGTCGAGGACTGCGGCGAAGCCGACGGCGACCTCGCTCAGCAGGGCGATCGAGGCCGGAAAGTAGCCGAGGTCGCGCAGGTCGCGGGCGAGGCAGTACTTCGTCGAGAGGGTGGCCGGGTGTCGCAGGCCCAGCACGGCCTCTCGTCGTTGCAGGGTCTCCTGGTCCAGGTCGCGGGCGGCCTGGCTGTCCCCGACCAGTCGGTAGTCGATCGCCAGGTTGTTGGCCATGGCCAGGGTGCGCGGGTTGTCGGCGCCGAAGAGTGTGGTGAGGCGGGCGTAGGTGTCGAGGTCGAGCGCGAGCGCGGGTTGGAAGCGGCCCAGGCCCCGTAGGTCGGCGGCCAGTGACCCGGCGGTCATCAGGGCGTCCGGGTGGTGTTCGCCGAGGGTGGTCCGCTGTCGTTCCAGGACGTCTTCGTCCAGCGTCAGCGCTTCGGTGTAACGCCCCAGTGAGCGACGGATGTTGGCGTGGTGGAAGCGCAGCCGCAGGTTCTGTGGGTCGTCCGGGCCGAGTTTGTCGGTCCATACCGGGATGAGGGTTTCGCTCAGGCGGTCGGCGCTGTGCAGTTCAGCGCGCTTCCACAGGTAGCGGACGCGGTCGATGAGCAGTTGCCGGGGCTGTGGGGCGTCGCATTGGTGGGTGGCGCAGGCGGTCAGGTGCGGCCAGATCTCCTCCAGCGCGGGCCAGCTGGCCGGATTGTCGATGTCGTGGTCGGCGGGGCGCGCGGCGGCCAGGATGAGGTGGACGTCGTGGGCGGCCCCGCGCTGCTCCTCTGCGGTCATTGTGCTGCGGATGACCGCCTGGACGAGCCGGTGCAGTTGGATGCCGGTGCTGTCGACCCGGGCGAGGGAGTAGCGTCCGATCTTCTTGATGGCTGCGCCGAGGTTGATCTGGGTGGCTGGTCCGTCGGCCCGCTCTCCGTAGAGCGCGTGGAGTATCTGCTCGTTGTCGTAGACGAGCCGGGTGGAGATGGGCTCGGGGGCGAAGAACGCGCACAGCTGCAGCAGGCGGGCGGCCGCGGGGGCCTCGGCGCGCAGCCGGGTGATCGAGACGTTCCAGGCGGCTGCCACCGTGGCGGGGTAGTCCACTGGTCGGCCCATTGAGAGTACCTGGGCGGCCGCGCTGCGTAGTTGGGCCAGGTAGGAGTCGACGGGCATGCCGGTGGCGTCCAGCCAGGCGGCGGCCACCTCGATCGCCAGGGGGAGGTCGCCGAGTTCGTGGGCCACCGCGTCGGCGTTCGGTTCGGTCAGGCCTGCGACGCGGCGGCGCAGGTGCTCGATGCTCTCGCGGCGGGTGAAGACGTCCACGGCGAGGGCCTCGGCCACCCGGTTCCACTCCGGGTTGCGGGAGGTGACCAGGATGTGGCCCGAGCCTCCCGGTAGGAACGGGAGGATCTCGGCGGGGTCGTCGGCGTTGTCGAAGATCAGCAGCCAGCGGGCGGCCGGGGTGCCCCGCCGCAGGGCGGTCAGGGCGGAGTTGGCGGCCTCGGCGACCGAGTCGCCGACCGGCAGGCCGAGTTCGCGTGCCAGGTCGGCGAGCGTGGGGCCGATCAGCTCGGGCTGTTCGGCGTCGATCCACCAGACCAGGTCGTACTCGGCTGCGAACCGGTGCGCGTACTCCAACGCGATCTGTGTCTTGCCGATCCCGCCGAGGCCGTAGAGGGTCTGGGAGCTGGGCAGGACGGCCGCCATTGCGCCGCCGAGCTGCCGGTGTAGGTGTTCCAGGACCGTGCTGCGGCCGGTGAACGACAGGTGGCGGGGCGGGGCCTTGAAGTGGGCCGGGCCTGTACCGGGGTAACGCAGGCCGGTGAGGTCGGGTGGTCGCGGTGCGCCGCCGAGTGCGGCGAACAGGGCGGCGGCGGCCTGTTCGGGGCGGTGGCCGGTCAGCTCGACGGTCGGGCCCGAGGGGTGGGAGGCCGGCGGCGACGCGGCGTCGATACGTGCCGTCACCAGGGCATGCTCGACGGGGTCGGCACAGCATGGCGAGCGTAGGTAGGCGGTGGACAGCAGCACGATCGTGCGGTCCGCGTCGGCTTCCTCGCAAAGTGGGCCGAGTCCTGCCGAGGTCAGGACGGCCTCGATCCACCGGGCCCAGACCTCGTCCTCCGGGGCGTGACGTAGGGCGATGCCGGTGGCCGGGGCCGGTGGGGCGCACAGCGGGCAGGGCACGTACCGGCGCAGCTGTACGGATCCGCGGTGCAGGCCGTACGGGTGTGGTGGCGGGCCGGAGCCGGCCTCGATCAGCTGGTCGGCGGCGGCGCACAGCTCGCCCGGTCGGCCGCCTGCCGCGTCGGCGGCTGCGGTCAGTTCGGACTCCGGGGCTCCGAGGTCGTGGACGGCGAGGCGGTCGGCCAGGTAGCCGACGGACTCCCACGTGGTGAAGTGGCGCACGGGGAGCGTCGCGCGCCGTCGGGTGCGCAGTTGCCGGTCCGTGCTGCGGGTGGTCACCACGAGTTCGCTCCTGGGGGCCGGGTCCGGCCACAGGTCATGGATGTCTCTGCGGTCGGCCAACGCGTCGAGGACCAGCAGCCACCGGCGGTTCGTGGTGTGCAGCCACGCGAGGAAGGCTGTTGCGGCGTCGGGTCCTTGGGCCAGCCCGAGGTGAGCGGCCGCCCGGGCGTAACTGTCCCGTACGGCGGTCCGGCTCGATGCGTCGGTCCACAGGAGCAGGTCCACGCTGCCTTCCCGCAGGGCGGACTGGGCGCGGTGGGCGGCGGCCTGGGTCTTGCCGGTGCCTTGCGGTCCGCTCAGTACCGTGGCGGTGCCCGTGCGCAGGGCGCGGTCGACGGAGGGGCGGTGGTGGTAGCAGTCCGCGACCGTGGGGACGGTGCCGATCTGCGTCGGCCAGGTGAGGGCCGGTGGGGTGGTGGGACTGTGGACGTGGATGTCGCCGCGGACGCTCCCGGCCACCACGCCGCCGGAGTTCACGAGGTCGTGCTGGCTGCGCACGCCGGTTCGCGGACCGGCGGGGCCGTGCTCGGCTCCGGGGACGGTCAGCGCGGGTCCGCTCCCGGCGGGGTAGGGCGGTCGGGTGCGCCGATCGTGACCGAGCCGCTGAAGTCCCGGCCGATCGCACCGCCCTGGTTGTCGATGTCCCGGCCAGCGGTGACTCCACTGTTGTCGGCGTGGACCTGGGCAGCGGGGTCGGCGGGGGCGGGGACCAGCAGGGCGCGCAGTTGTTCGGCGGCCTGGTCCTGTTCGGCCGGTTCCAGCCCTTCCAGGAAGTCGACCAGCCGGGTCTGCCAGGTGTGTTCCTGTCGCTGTGCAAGGGCTGCCCGTTCCTGCGGGGCCACGGCTTCCAGTTCCTGCCTGGTCCGGTCGAGGCGTGCCTGGACGAGGCGTTCGTCCTCGGTCCGCCCGCGGCCTAGCAGGCGGGCGACCCGTTCCCGGGTGGCCGCCCACACGTCCGTTCCGGCGGCCTGGACAATCCCGGTGCCCCCGGCCGCGGCCAGTGCGCTCAACGTCTCCGACAGCATTCCCGGCTACCCCCTATCCCTCGGTGGTGCTCCGTGCAGAACTGACCGACATTCAACTCCAATGGCTCCATCGAAAGAAGACCGCCGTCCCGCCGCCGTCCGCGCCGCGGCCGTGTCCCGGCGGGCAACCCGCTCACCGGCATCTACCTGCACGCACTGTCCGAGCTGGACGAGCGCGGTGCCGACCTGCCGGATATCTTCGGCCTGCAGCACCGGATGCGACAGGTCGCAACCGGTGTTGGCGCAGGTCCGACCGGACGATGAGCGGCTTCCCGTCCTATGTCACCTGCTCGCCCACTACGCGATGAAGACCGAGGCGATGTGGAGGCCGCCCGGCAGGGGCTGGGTGAGGAGCACCTGGCCGAGTCCGCCCGCCTGGAGGAGGCCGAGCGGCAGGCCGCCCACGCCGTCTGGGCCGACGGGTACTGGGCCGAGCTGTCCGGTGAGGACCTGGTCGCTGCCCGCAGCCGGCTTCAGCACATCGACGACGAGCCGGTCGCTGCAGCGGCGGCGTAGCAGCGACCCGGGCGGCCTTGGCGGAACTCGGTCCCTGCCCGCTGCCGCCCGGCTCAGTGCGGTGGCTGGGAGCGCTGTGCGTACAAGGCAGCCGCCATGCTGACGGTCCGCCAGGCCAGGTCCGTTCTCGTGTGCAGCTCGCCGGGAGAGCCTGTCAGGCGTAGGGATGTCAGGTCGCCGTCGGTGGCCTGGACCTCGCGCTTCAGCTGGGCGAGGGAACCTTTGAGGTCGCCGTGGGCAAGGGCGCGGTCCGCGGCGTCGACGTCCCGGCCGGTCAGCCGGGCGGCGGCGTTGCTGCTTCCGGTGTCCGTACCTGTCAGCCCTTTCCGGGCAGCCTGCGCCACCGCCGGCAGGACTCCAGGGTCGCTTCGGCCAGCCGGTCCACGAGCCGTGCCGCTTCTCCTCGGCGGCCGCGACTTCGGCGGCGGCCCGCTCGCGCTCGGCATCGGTGCCGTCCTGTACGACGCGCGGAGCTCGGAATTCGGGATGCCGGCAGCGCCTGAGATGACGGAGGCCGGCACCCCGGCTGTGAGGTCCCGGGGCGCTGGCCGCTTCGGTGTGCGCTCTCCAGGCGTACGGACGTGTCGGTTGAGGTGGTTCGGCTTGTCCGCCACCGCCCGATCCCTGTCCCGCCCGATGGGCAGCCGGGGACGGGACCGGCCGCCCGGTCTGGAGAGCGCGGCGCGCCGATGCTCAGCCGCCGTTGCGCGAGCACATGGCGAGGACGAAGAATGCGACGATCACGATGGCGATCCAGCCGAGGCACCCCAGCCCGTCCGGGTTGCCGGGCGCGATCTGCGAGGCGCCGCCCGGCTCGAGGTGCGGGTGCCGCCTGGTGTAGTGATCGAGCAGGTCCTGCTCCGTCGTGGCCTCGGTGGTCCATTCGGTCTTGAATCCGCACTCACCACAGTGTCCGCGGAACTTGGCCATCGTTTTTTCCCCTTACTCCTTGCGTCTCACGTCGCGGCGGGCGTTTTTCTGCGGTCGTCACCGACCTTGATCCGCCGTGCGGCTTCCCTCCGGGAAGTCCACCACAGATGCGGTACCCCGTCCGTGGTGATATAGTCAAGTCGCGGCCAGGAAAGGAAAATTGACGGTGAATCATGATCGACGGGATCTGCTGCGTGATACAGCCATCGATGTGCTGGCCGAGGCGGGCGGGCGCGGGCTGACCCACCGGGCCGTCGACACGGCCGCCGGGGTGCCGTCGGGCACCACCAAGAACTACTTCCCCACGCGGGACGCCCTGCTGGGCGCGGTCGCCGAACGGTGCGCCGAGCAGTACCGCATGGTCGCCGAACACATCGCGGCCTCCGCTCCAGGGCCCAGCGACCGCGAGGGCCTGGTGGCCATGCTCGCAGGCCTGCTGGAGAACGTCGCCGGACCGGGCCGCCCCAGAATGCTCGCCTACCTCGAACTCCAGACCGAGGCCACCCGCCGCACCTGGCTGTCAGCGATCCTGGACCCGATCTCCGCCGCCGACTTCACCGCCTTCGAACACGCCCAGCGCGCGGCCGGCCTGCCCGTCACCCCGCAACGATCCGCCGCCGTCACCCTCGCCCTGCACGGCGCCATCCCACACCTGCTCGGCGCCGGCCCCGACACCCTGGCCGCCGCCGGCCTCGACAACCTGGACCGCTTCGTCCGCGGCCTGCTCGCCGCGGTCTACCCGTAGCACCCCGATCAGCGCCCCCGGCACCCCGCCGACACCGAGTTCCCCGGCGCGCCGGGCAGGCGCCCGCGACCACCACCACCGGAGCACCGGCTGGTCGGACCCGCCCGGCACGTCGGCCACTCGGCGCCCGGCCGAGCAGGCCGGGGCAGTGGTGGATGGCAGGCCGGCGGCGCCGGGCCACGGCGGCGACCGGCCCTCCGGCCGTGCACGGCAGCGCGGCCTGCCGCCAGGCCGGATACCTCCAGCGCCGCTTCGACAGGGACCTGCCCGCCCCTGCGTGCCGAAAGCCCGCACCCTCCTGGCCGGCCTCGACGACGACGAACGGACGCAACGGGCCCTGGCGCGGGCGGCCCGGCGGTCACGGTGTCCGTCGGCGGCGGGCTCGTGGGCGTTGCGGGTGGCCGGCCACTTGTGGGCGCGGCGCATCTCCTCAACGTGTGTGACCGCGTCGGCCGGTGTCGTGCCCGGCTGAGGGTGTGGCGTCGAGCTTCGATCGGTCAACCCGAGTTCGCTGTGCGGCGGGTGCCGGTTCGCCCGCCTCGGCGCCGTTGCTCGGGAAGTCCCCATTTCCGCGGTGACGTGCGTGATCGGACGGGTCTTGCCATGTTCGATCCATCGGTGGCGGTCCTCTGGGGACAGTGGTGCGTTTTGCGTGGGTCACGGTGTCGTCGGGGCGGTGCGGGAGGTGTGGTGTTGTGCGCGGGTGACGATGAGTGAGACGTTCTGTCCGCCGAAGCCGAATGAGTTGCTGAGTACGGCTTTCTGGGGGGCGTCTCGTCGTGCTGTGGCGATATCGAGATCGATGTCGGGTGCGATGCCGGCTGCGGTGAGGTTGCGGGTCGGCGGGATGACGCCGTGTTCCACGCTGAGGACGGCGATGAGCGCCTCTATTGCGCCGGCCGCGCCGAAGAGGTGGCCGAGTGCCGCTTTGGGGGCTGTGACGGTGGCGCGGCCGAAGACCTGTCTGATCGCGTGCGCCTCGGCGGTGTCGCCTGCCGGGGTTCCGGTGGCGTGGGCGTTGATGTGGCTGATCTGCTCGGGAGTCAAACCGGCTTGGGCGAGGGCCTTGCGCATGGCGGCGACCTGGCCGGAGCCGTCGGGGGCGGGTGCCGTGATGTGGTGGGCGTCGGCGGCGATGCCGGCTCCCGCGAGTACGGCGTGGACGTGTGCGCGCCGGCGGCCGGCATGCTCGGCGCTTTCGAGCACCACGACGGCGGCGCCTTCGCTGAGGACGAATCCGCTGCGGTCCGCGGCGAAGGGGCGGGACGCTGAGGCGGGTTCGGCGGTGTAGCGCGACAGTGCTTGTGCCTGGGCGAAGCCGGCGACGGTGATCGGGGTGATCGCGGCCTCGGTCCCGCCCGCGATGACCACGTCCGCCTCGCCGGCACGGATGAGTCTGGCCCCCAGGGCGATCGCCTCGGCGCCGGAGGAGCATGCCGAGACAGGCGTGTAGGCCCCGGCCCGTGCGCCGTATTCGATGCTGATCAGCGCCGCTGCCGCGTTGGGCATGAGCATCGGTACCGTGCGTGGCGAGACGCGCCGTGTCCCGGCCGTCTCCAGTACGTCGTCTTCCTTCAGCAGCGTCCCTACGCCCCCGATGCCCGTGCCGATCGCTGACGCGAGCCGGTGCGGGTCCACCTGCGGGGCGCCGGCGTCGGCCCAGGCTTCGGCCGCTGCGGTGAAGGCCGCCTGCTGTGAGCGGTCGAGCCGCCTGGCCTGCGCCGGCGGCAGCGACTGGGCGGGGTCGATCGCCATCGTTCCTGCGGCGGTGTCGGGAAGGCCGGTGTCCTCGTGGCCGCGCAGGGCGCCGCCACGGATGCCCGACCGGCCGGCGAGCAGGGCTTGCCAGGTGGACTCCACGTCTGCGCCCAGTGGTGTGATCGCGCCGAGTCCGGTGACGACGACTTCGGTCCTGTGCATGCCATTCAACCTTTCTTGTATGCGATACAAGCGAACGGGCCTAGTTGTATCACATACAATTCGGGTGTGGAGAAGAAGCGAACCGAAGCCCGACCAACGCCGGCCCGGTCGCGTGACCGCGGTCGCGCGACCAGACGCCAGCTGATCGAGGCGACCGCACGGCTCTGCAAGGAACGGCCCGGCGCCGAGGTGAGCGTCGCGGAGATCGCGAACGCGGCAGGCGCCTTCCCCAACCAGGTCACCTACCACTTCGGCTCCAAGGACTCGCTGCTCGTGCACGCCGCCTTTCTCGGCCTGCTGCACGACGCCCGACGGATCGAGCGCATCGGCCGCCAAGCCCCCGATGCGGCGACATTTCGGCGCAACATCGCCCGCGCCGTACTGGCCATGCCCTCGCTCCCGCCGGTCGCACGGGCACTCGCCGCCGGGATCTCCAAACCCGAACTCGCCCCCGTCGTCGACCGGCACCTCCAGCTGCTGTTCCGGCAGTCCGAGCGCTTCGTGAGCCAGCTCATCGACCGTCGCGGCTGGAAGGTCCGCCGACCGCTCGACGTGGAGACCAGGACGTTCTGGAGCACCGCGCTCGGCGCAGTGCTGCTCGTCCGCGCCGGGGCACACGGCACCGTCGCCGACCTCGACCTCGCCGGAGCACTGACCATCCACGACGAACCCGAACACGGCTAGGGCACGTATTCGGTTGTGATCAATATGTGGGATTCGCCCTCATGGCGAGGCCCGATCAGGTAGACCATGTTGCGTGACGCGAGCGCAACTATCAGATGTGGAGTGGGAGTTCATCGGGCCGTACTTGCCGATCGGCGAGTACGGCCCGTACCCGGAGCGGTTGCGGCAGCAGTTCGAGGGCGTGATCTGGCGCTTCAGGACCGGTGGGCAGTGGCGGGAGATGCCGGCGGAGTTCGGCGCGTGGTCGACCGTCTCCAATCGCTTCCGGCAGTGGCGTGACGCGGGCGTCTTCGAAGCCCTGCTGGAGGGCGCGATCGCGGAGGCCGCGAGGCGGGGCGAGGTGGATTTGTCGCTGGTCAGCGTGGACTCCACCACTGTTCGGGCCCACCACGATGCCGCCGGGATGCACCTGGGTCCCGACGCGCTGGCCGCTTTGGAGAAGGCGGCCGACGAGGCGGAGAAGGCCCGGCAAAAAGGGGTGACCCGCAAGGACAAGACGGACAGGACACGCCGGGCAACCCAGAACGGGAAGAGCGGCGACGCCTCCGGCGCCGGTGCAAGCTCCGCCTGAAGGCCGCCCTGCTTGGGCGCTCAAGGGGTGGACAGACCAGCAAGGTCCACGTCGCCGGCGAGCGCAGGTGCCGCCCGCTGGCGTTCATTCTGACCGAGGGGCAGGCCGCCGACAGCCCGCAGTTCGTCCCCGTGCTCAAGAAGGTCCGGGTCCGCGGGCCGGTCGGCCGTCCCCGCACCCGGCCCGACGCGGTCGCCGGGGACAAGGCCTACTCGTCCCGCGGCAACCGCGCCCACCTGCGCGGGCGCGCGATCAAGGCGGTCATCCCGGAGAAGAAGGACCAGGCCGCGAACCGGAAGAAGAAGGGCGGCCGGGGTGGCCGGCCCGTCAGCCACGACGTCGACCTCTACAAGGAGCGCAACACCGTCGAGCGCCTGATCAACAAGCTGAAGGCCTGGCGAGGCATCGCCACCCGCTACGACAAGACCCCGGCGAGCTACCTTGCTGGCCTCCACCTCCGCGGCGCGATGATCTGGATCAAAGACCTCACCAGAGCCAACCCTTGATCACGACCAAATACGCTCCCTAGGACGGTCGAACGGGCCTGCGGCGACGACGTACGCGGTTCCCGCGCGAAGGCGGAATCGTCGAGCGAAGGCGGCCCTGTCGCGGCCGGGATGTTCGCCGTCGGCATGTTCGCGGCCGGGATGTTCGCCGTCGCCGACGAACCCCGTCGCGGCCGGAGCAAGGCGTCGAGAACCTGCTCGCCGGCAACAGCCAGGCCTGTTTCAGAAGTGGATCAACAGCTGTCGTCCCGCCTGGCGTAGCGAAGCGAAGCGGGCCAGCCCCCGTGCTGGAACCCGGCAGGAGCCTCCTCCTCCCGCGGGTCGATCCCGCGACGCTCCAGTTCGCGTAACCAGCGATCCCGCCGCGGCTCGGGAAGGCCCTGCCCGCACCAAGGGCAGAAGCCGACCGCGATGCCCGATGCGCCACCGTCACGGACGATCAACCCACACTCCTGGAACCCGGCACCGAACCGAATCAGTGCGTCCGGGCAGCCGAAGGGGCCGCCGTGCCGGCCGCCATGCCAGTCCACCCGGCTCGCCACCGCCTCACAGCAGTCGGGACGGGCCGGGGCACGGGCGGGGCGGGGACAGGGCGCGGACGGGGCGGGGACAGGGCGCGGGCGGCCGCCCACCGGTCCTCTTCTCACCCCGATCCGCCTGCGCAAACCACCGCACCCGCGCTCCCGCGGGCCCGTCCGCCAGGCTTGCCGGTTCACGGCGCCCGGTCTCGACTGACGCTGACCGTTACCGTTCCGCGCGGCGGGGCGGGGGCGGGGGTCAGGTGAGTGCCTCCACGATGTGGGCGCAGCGCGCCGGGTCCTCGGTGAAGCCGGCGCGCAGGCCCCACATCCAGTACTCGGCGGCTCGCAGCAGTGCCCATTTGCGGGCGCGGTCGGGGTCGAGGTCCGCGGCGTCGGCCAGGGCGTCGATGCCCCACTGGACGCGGGAGGGGCCGAGTTCGTCGAACCGGCCCCACAGCAGGGGTGCGACCTGGTATTCGAGGACGCCGCGCACGATCAGCGGGTCGACGACGGACCAGTGCCCGTCGGGGGTACGCAGGACCTGGTCGTAGTGGAGGTCGTTGTTGACCAGGACGGTGTAGTCGTCGTGGGACAGTTCCTCGGCCAGGTCCAGTGCGCGGTCGAGTGCGCGTCGGGGCATCGGACGGCCGAGTTCTTCCCACTGGGCGGGGAGTTCCCGTCGGTGGCCCGCGGCGATGTCTGCGGTCGTGCGCAGGCCGTGGGGTGGCTCGACGGCCAACCGCCGTAGCAGTGTCCCGATCACGGGGACCGCCTGTGTCAGTGGTACGTCCCGGAGCGGGCGGGTGTGGTCCAGGCGTTGCAGCAGCATGACGCCCGCCGTGGTGTCGGCGTCGAGCAGGCGGACCGCGCCGTGGCCGTCCCACAGGCGCAGGGCGAGTACCTGTTCCTGCATCTGCCCGTCGGGCCACGTGACTTTCAGTGCCAGTGGCTCGCCGCCCCGGCGGACCGGCACGACGAGGCTGTTGTAGCCGTGCATGGGCGGCCCGTCGGCCGTCAGGTCCCAGCGCTCGCACCATTGGACGACGGTGTCCGGCAGCGCCATCAGCCACCGGCGGCCCGCCTCGCCCTCGTGCTGCCAGCGGCCGAAGGCCCGAAGGGACTCGGGTGCCTGCGTCAGGCGGTGTTGTTGCGGACTCCCGGACGTCACAGCGTCTCCGTTACGGGTCTGGTCCAGGCCTCGTCGTCGGACCGTTCCTCGCCGATCCCGCGGCGCGGTTGCAGTGCATTGCGGGTGCGGCGCGCCTATCGGCGAGGCGAGGTGCAGTGCGGCGCGGCGCCTCCGCAGGGGCGGTCGAGCCGACAGGAGACCCTACGCAGCGGCTCCCCGGATGCCCTTGCGTGTCCTGGCAGTTCACGGCGAGTGCCGGAGAACCCCGTACGGATTCAGGACGGGTGCACCTGCGCAGAGGCACTACGCCACCCGTAAGCCGCATCCACGACCTCACGGGACAGAACACCTGACGCCGACCGTTCTGTGGCCCGGACGGGCGGCCGCCGGGAAGCATCCCCTGGCCGTCCCTGCCCCCCTACACCCGGGAAACAGTCCCCGACCGTCCCACGGCCCGGGCGGGCAGCCGCCGGGCGGGGTTGTGCAACAGGTCGTCAACAGGTTTCCGTGAAACGGCCACGCGACCGTGTCCCGTGGGCGGATCATGTTCGGGTGCCGATCATCCCGAACCCGCCCCCGTCCCCACCCGCCAGGCCCCCCTCCTGGGAAGACCGGCTGGAAGCCTGGGTCGGGATATGCGCCGCCCGACTCTCCTTGTGGGGCCACGACTTCACCGACGGAGCATGGCCCGACACCGAAGATCTCGCCGTCCTCCTCGCCCGGACCGTGGACGAAGTCACCGACATCCCCTCGATGCGGCCGGCCCACCACGCCCTGACCGCCGCACTCGCCCGCGTCCACGCCGCCGAACGCTGGCTCCGCCCCTACAACGCGGCCTCTCCCTCCATGGCCTGCCACCACCTGCGCCACGCCGCCGGACACCTCCACACCGCCCACCGCCACCTCACCGACACCGCACCCCAAGGCCGCCCCAGCCCACCACCCCGACGGGACCCCGCTTCCCCAAGCCCCTGACCACACCAACAACCCGACCAGCCACCGACGGACCGCCAACCGGCCACAACAGGACGACGGGACGGCGGCGACGACGGCCGACAGGAGAACCCCGACAACAGGCGACGAGCCACGGGCGACGGCGGCGCCGAAGAAAGCAGCAGCCGGGACGACGTCACCCCCGAGGCGCAGCAGAACGGGACGGCCGACACCGGCCACGCAGGGGCACCGCAGGGAACCATGGGAGGGATGTGGGAGGTCGGGTCGGGCCGGGCACAAACCGGGCAGGCCACACGGCACCGGGCGGCCCCCTTTGCCTCATCCGGGCCAGGGGACGGCAGTGCGGCAGCCGGGCCGGGAGCGGGCCTGGCCGGGGACAGGTCCGCGCAGGCGGTCACCGACGGCAGACCAGGGCGGCGAACAGGCTCTCACCACCCCAGGGGCAAAGCGGGCCAAGACGGGCCGGGCGACGGGGCGGCGAACGGCACCAGCCCCCGAGGCGCAGCAGAACGGGACGACCGACACCGGCCACGCAGGGGCACCGCAGAGACGGAACACCACCACGCTCATGAGCCCGCGACCGGCATGCCGTTAGGGCCGCCAGGCGCCGTCTCACGAACTGGATCTCCGAAAAAAGTCCTCATGCCTCGCAGGTCACCGGACGAGATCAGGTCCCACCTGCCGCAACGCTTCACCCGCAGCCGGCCCGCAGCCGTCCGCCGGCCGGCGCCAACCGCCAGATCGCCCGGTTCGAGCAGGCCCACGGACTACACCCTGGCACTGTCGCCCACGCATTCGGGAGCTGGGCCCGAACCGGTCGGCGCCCGCGCCGCGACCTGGCGCCGTGGTACGGATACGACGACACGGACCCACGAAGCGGGTACCACCACGTCAGAACCCTGCTGGAACGGGCCGTCCGGGCCCTGCGGACCCGGGCCCGCCGAGAACTGCGCAGAGAACTCGGACCTCTCGACGAACGCATCCTCGCCCGGACAGTCAACGACCCGCTCGCACCACGTGACCTTCCCTCGTGGAAACGACGGACCGAGATATGACAAGAGGAGAACACCGACAGGCACCGGGCCGCCGGACACCCTGGCCGGTACCGCCGAAAACCCACAGGCCACACCCCCCGACCCTCACGGACCGCCTGCCTCATAAGCCACTGACACTGGTCGAACGAGGCAGCAACACCCGAGGAACCGATGGAGCCGGAGGAAGGCTGAGCGAAGCCGCGGGGGGCCGGGCGATTCGGAGGAGGGCTGGGCAAAGCCGCGGGAGAGGCGATCGCCGCCCCGCACACGATACGGGCGCGGGGCGGGCAGGCCACGCGACACAGGCACCCCTGAGGTAGCGGCATCAGCGCGCGGAACGGGAAATCCTCCTGTCGCGGACGGCTCTGAGGGGTTGTCCGTACGGGAGCACGCCGAAGAATTTCCTGCCAGGCAGCACTGACGAGGCCTGATACCCACTGCTACCGGCAACCCGGGAACGGGGGTGACCATGACGCGATCAACCCGCACACCCGACACTCCACCAGCACGCACCGGTCCTCGCACGAGCTCCGAACCCGGACGGTGACGGCGGACCTGAGCAACCACGCCCCCGAGGCAGCGGCGAGCGGGCACGGCGGAGCATCCCCGACCGACGACGCGTCAGACACCGAGCGCGGGCCGCCGAGGAGGCGGTGGGGTCGTCGGTGATCCCCGAGCCGCCACGGTCCCGCCATCGTCGGCGAACCGGACCCGGCACCCACACGGGACGCCGGCGGGCCCGGACGACCCGCCGGCAGGAGGGGGTGCCCAACACCCCAGACGTCCCTGGAAGAGACTGGTGTTGCCCTGGAAGGAGATCCGGGGGACGAACCCGGACTCGCCAGCGCCGTCCTCGCCGACCGGTTACGCAAGGCCGAAGAACAGGCCCAGCCGTCCGGGTACTGGGTGCTGTGGCGCTGGCCGCACCAGAACTCGGCAGCCAGGTCACCGACCTGGGCGGCCCGGTTGTTCAGCGTCGTCGCGCCGGCGCCGGTGAGGACCAGCGCCACTGGCGGGTAGCCCTCGCGGGTGTGCCCGGGGTAGGCCCGGCGCCACCAGTGGACCATCCGCTCGCAGGCCTCCTTCTCAGCCGGCTCTGTTCACGAGAACGGGCAGCATTTCGACGTCGGTTCCGGAGGCGGTAGGCGGTCACAGCCTCGCCGGAATGCTCACGAGCCCCAAGAGCACCTGGGCTTGCTGGGCGTTCCCCGTTGACCAAGGACGCGGGGCCGGTAAGAGCCATCAGCTGGGCGGGAGCGCGCCGTGCTGGGCTATGGATGTACCCGCCACCAGCGGTCCGCCTCAGCACGAGCCACTTCGGCGTCGTACTGCCTCGCGTCGAAGTGGAGCTCCGGCGGAGGGTAGGGCACAGGGGTGTTCGCCTCCCACGGAACCTCCCAGTCCGACCACTGCACGATCTCCCCGGACCGCTGCACGACCACGGTCAGGAAGCCGCAGCAGCCACCGGTGCACTCCGGTTCCCCCAGCTCCACACGGCGCGCCTCGCCGGTCGCCCGGAGAAGACCGGGGCTGCCGGCCGGCAGCGCATCAGCCGCGTACGGTCCGCGGCCGCCTTCGCGGACCGCCTCTTCGACCACGCCCTCGCCGTTGACCCAGAGCCGCAACTGGGCAGCGAACCGAGGTCCCGCCGACAACAACCCTGATCTCCAGATGATCGAACATCAGCCCACCCCAGGGGGCGGGCTGACGTCGACGCGCGGCTCAGCCGACGCCTGCCCATATGCGCCCAGGGGCGGCCCGAACGCGGGCCACCCCTTTCACCGCTGCTCTGCCTTCCCAGGCGGGCGGGGAGCGCCAGGGCGACGCAGTGGCGAATACCCGGGTCCGGGTGAGCGGCGTGGGCCAGGACGGCCGGGAGCTCCTCGCGGGAGCAGTAGCCGGTGAACGCCACGATGACGGTGCGCAGGGCGTACGGGTCCTGCTCGACGTCCAGCCGGGGCCGGAGGAACTCGACGACCTCCCGGCTGAAGAACTGAACGACCGCTCCCGCGAGACCGGGCAGGTGCAGCTCGCGTTGCGCGCGAACGCCCGCAGCCTCAGGCAGGTCCCGGACGGCGGTCACGGCTGCGGCGAAGACTTCGGCCGTGACCGCACACCGGCCGCCGAGCCGGTGCAGGTCCTGGCCGCCCTAGTCCCGGACACCCGTCCCCTGCCCACCACCACCGCCTACGACGAACTCCTCCCCTCTCGCCGCACCACCCGACCAAAGGCTCTCGACGGTCCGGAGAGCACCCCGGGCGAGGCCGGCAGGCAGACCACCGACGCCACCACGATCGGTGCGAAGCCCGACCCGATCGGCGACGGGATCGCCGGGGCGCAGCAGGCGGGCGAGGGCCTCGGCCTGGCTGCTGTCGAGGGCGAGCTCGTCGCCGCCGCCCAGGCGCTCGTCGGCGACCTGGCTTCCGGCCTGTCGAAAGCCGTCGACCGGCAGTTGTACCGGCAAACCGCAGCCCTGGCCCGTGGTGAGGACATGCTGCTGCCCCACCTCTGCCACGCCATCGCCGACCTCGCCGGTCGCCGCAGCCGGCTCCGCCTGCCCGACACCCCCGAAGGCCGGCGCCTGCGCACCGCCCTGGCCGCCTACGAGAGCGCTTGGAACACCACTGGGAGCGGCACGGTGATGGGACCGCAGGACGTTTCATCACGAGCCCACCCGTGACGCAACCATCACCGGGCGACACGAGGCGCCGGCCACCCAACGGCGGCCAGACGCCGTCCGCGCACCACAAGGGTCACTCCCTGCAGTCCTTCGCCGGGTAAAGCCTGGCGTGCAGCACCCGCGCCTCCCACCACAGATCGTCCGGCACGGAGACCAGCACAGCCACCAGCTCCCGCTTCATCGGGACGGGCAGCACCAACGGGCCCAACTCCTCCGTCTCCCGGTCGCTGACGCGCTGCGGGCACTCCAACCGGTCCGGGCCGGCCTTCTCGGTCAGGCTGACTTCCCACTCCTCCGGCGTTTCCGGGGACCGGAGTTGACCGCTGCTTGACCTTTCGGGACCACCGAATAGGGTGTTCGCGAACGAAGGGGGGCCGGGATGACGCGACGACGAGGTGCGATCGCGGGGGTGCTGGCGGGGGCCGCGCTGCTGCCGCTGGCGGCCTGCGTGTTGGGGCGGTGGGAGAGCCGGTGGGGCGGGCACGGCCGGGTGGCCGACGCGCTGAACCGGCCGCTGCTGATGCTGGGGCTGACGCTCGGGATCCTGCTGGTCGCGGTGCTGGTCCGTAAGCGGTGGGACACGATCGGGCTCGGCGCCGCGCTGGTCGGCGGCTTCGCACTGATCGCGCTGCTGGCGGCGGCTGGCCTGCACGCCGCCGGCCTCGGCACCTTCGGCCGGGCGACGGAGGCCCGGGCAAGCACGCCGGGGCGGCCCGACCGTGTCCTGGTCGTGGTACACGACGGTTCCGGCGGCTCGGAGACCGAGGCGCAGTACTGGAAGGTCCGGCTGGAGAGCGGGGACGGCTGGTCGGCCCGCCGCTGGACGCTGGTCGGCATGCGCGGGCGGTTCCCGGGCGACGGCGCGTTCAAGTCCGCCCGGTGGACAGCCCCGGACCGAATCACCGTCACCACCGACACCGGCGCGAAGGTCTACGCGGTCGACGCGGAGAGCGGCACGCCGACCATGGTGGAGAGCACCGGCAACGTGGCTTCCCTCACCGCGCGTTGAAGCCGCGCGACCGGGCGGTGGAACCCGGGGGCCGGAAGTGGTACCAACGGGAGCGGGCCCCGGAGCTCCGGTCGGTACGACACCCGGGAAGCGTCGAAGAGCAGGGCTGGTCCGTCCAGGCACCCGGCCATGAGGAGCAGTTCTGCGAAGCGCCCGGCGGCGAACAGCTCGCCCCGTTCAACGGCCCCGGCGACGGCGGCGAACGCCTCCTCGTTGAGATCGCACACCCCACCTCCCACGGCCAGGTCCCCGGGCAGCTGGCCGGCCGGTGTGCCCCGCTCGACCGCGTACCGGCTGCTCGACCTGACGGCCGTCGCCGAGGCGATCGAGGACACCGTGCAGTCCGAGCTCGGGGTGTCCCACGCGCGGGACAGCACCGACCTGGTCCTGCCGGTGCGCGCGGTCGTCGGCCTCAAGGGCCGCACCGCGGAGCTCACCGACCTGATCGCCGACCGCCTCGCCGGCGCCCACCAGGACGCCAGCGGCGCCGTGCTCCCGGCCGAGACGGTCGGCGGGATCGTCGCCGCGGCGGTCGCCGAGGTCCGCGCCCGCCCCGACGTCCCGGCTACCGAGCTGGAGACCGGCCCCGCCCCGGACGGCATCACCGCCGAAGCCTGGCGCCACCACGTGAGCGTCGGCCGCGACGCGCTCACCCAGCAGCGCGCCGCCCAGCTCGGCATCGGTGCGCTCGCCCTCGAGGTCGTGCCGGCCTACGTCTCCGACCGCCAGGCCGAGGACAGCGGTCTCGCCCGCCTCGCGAGCGATGCGCCCTGATACCTCGTCGCCGAATAGGCCACCAGGCGGTGCCGCACTTCACGACGCATCGAAGATCTTCAATCCAGGGCGGTGACTGCCCTCCGCACGGAGGGCGGAGGGGCCAAGCAAGGTGCACGTCAAAGAGCCATGACGTGATCTTGGAAGACGCTTGGTGCGGCCAAGATGAGCCGGAAAGCCTCCATGGGGCGATGTTCGGCTTCGCCTTGATCGGCTGGCGCGACCCCTGGGGCTGAGTCTCCCAGCTCCTGCTTGGCGGCCGACCGAGCATCATCTTCGCAATCCATTTGAACGCGTTCAATATTTCCATAGAGTGGACGTGGCCGAGTGATGGAGGTTCGTGCCGTGATCGCCGTTGTGATCCGACGAGGTGTTCGACTGGGAGTCCGCATAGGAGCCGTGCCTGCCGGGCTGGCCGCCTCGCTATGGCTCGGCGTCGCTGTCGCGCAGTTCCTCATGAAGCCGCATGCCCTGCCGGGTTTCTCCCGACTGGCGATCATGGTCGGCGGAAGCCTGGGTGTCGGCGTTCTGGTCGGCGCGATCACCGGTGCGGCACTTGTACTGTCACCTGAGTGGCTGGCTGGGCGCACTTCACTGCGAGGACTACTCGCTGGGATTGTCGCCGGGACGACATATCTCGGCGAGACCGTCGTCGTGGCAATGGCCTCCGACGGCGGATACGGGCCGATGCTGCTCACGCTCCTCTCCACTCCTGTGGTCAGCGTCGTGGCAGCGGTGCACAGCGGTGACATCCTGCGACGCACCCGCAGAAAGTCAGCATGCTGACGCTGACGCACCACCCGCGTCATCGCGAGGAGGGAGGCCGGCGCCAATTCGGCTGCCTCGAAGTCCCCGAGGGCTGTTGCAGATGTCAGGGAGTGTGGTCGCCGGCGACGTACCGGCTCCAGGTGATCCCCATGTCTGCCGCGGCCTGCTCGGTGGTGAAGTCGGTGTAGCCCAGCGCCTTCGCGGCCACGGGCGGCGGAGTGTGCGCGACGAACCGGCGCAGCGCCTCGGCACGGCCGGCGCCGGGCGTGATGCCGGCGTCTCTGAGGATCGTCTGGAGGGCCCGCGCCGTCATGGGCTGGCCAGCATGACGCCCGGGGACGAGCCACCGCCGGGCTTCGCGCACTGGCGTAACGGCGCGGGAAACCCGGGCACACGCTCACGGTCGTGCTCGACCAGGCGGTGGTCGTCGTCGGCATCGCCCCGCACGTAGCCCTGCGGGCGCTACCGCCGGTCGGCTACCACCGGCTTCACAGGGCACCACCGGCCGAACCTTGTCAGGCAACGACGTCCAGCCCGCAAGGTCGCCGCCCTCCAGCAGGAAGTTCCGAAACAGGATCTGACCTTGTCGTTTAACTATCGGCTCGGCGTGTGCTCTGAGAGAGACCTGCCTGGTCTTGTCGGGTGGCAACTTCGGCTTGTGTCAGTGCCCAGCGCATGTGATCGGCGTGCTCACGGGTCATATCGCGGAGAGTGGGTGACTCGGCGGTTCGCTGGGCAGCGGCTTCGGCCGACTCAGTCCAGGCGCGGAAGACTTCGAGGGGGCGCTGGTGGCCGCATTCCAGCTCAGAGCCCGACTGATCCGTGACCACGGCCCAATTGCCGATGTTGACATAGAGACTGACGCCTTCGTCATGGAAGACGACCTCGAAAGGCGCTTCGTCGGACTGCACTCCCTCGGGGGGTCTCGGTGGAGATAGTGAACTGTTCCTTGGGGTTCATCCAGTAGTCCTCGCCCCATGGTTCGACCCAGATCCCAAGGATCTTCTCGTTGTCGTTGTTCAACCTGATCTTCGGCATGGCCGCAGCGTAGCCCCCTCCATGAGGCCTGCACGCTGCTACCTGTAGCAGCTCACCGCCGCGGTTGCGGCGCTCCTTCGGTGGTGTGGTGCGACTCAGCAGATCCTGTTCGTCCCGGCAGTCAGGACAGCGGCCCGGCCAGCAGCTGGGCGGCCAGGTCGTGCAGTTCGGCCACCAGGTCCTTCGTCAGCCCGCCGCAGTGCTCCTGTTGGTCCTCCGCGAGATACAGCCATCGGCGGACCGGCCGCAGCGGCGAGTCGGGGTCGTCGGCGGGGCACAGCTCGAAGCCGATCCGCTCGGCCGCCACCAACGGATCGACGCGGCCGTCCAGCAGGTCCCGCAGGCAGTACTGGGCCAGTGCCCGGTCGCGGGCCTCGAGGGTGGCAGGCAGCCGCAGCGCCGGCCAGAGTTCCTGCTCCAGCTCGGCCAGCAGCCGGCGCGCCTCCAGAACTTCCTCCTCGGGCAGCACGCCGAGCTCCCACAGGCTCGGGGTGTCCGCCCCGCCAGCCAGTGCCGTCCGGGCAGCCTCCACCGCCGCGGAGACCGTCTCCGGATAGCCGGCGGTCCCGCGCTCCAGCAGCACCCGACGCAGCGGTTCCAGTACCTGCTCCAGCTCCATGGCGCGAGCGTAGCCGCCCACTCCGGTATAGAGCGACGCGATTTGAGCCGGGTGGCTTTGTTCACGAGAACGGGTTCTGGCTCAACTTCGTGAAATGGCCGCGCAGAGTCACGAATTGGCTTGGCCTGGGCTCCAGGTACAGTCGGAGCGCCCATGAGACCGTGCTCGCGCAGGAGTCCTCCTTGCTCGAACCGGGCCGCTTCGCCCTTCTCATAGTCAAACCAGACGGCGTGGCCCAGCACCTCACTCGGCTCATCTCCCTCTGGACAGGCGACCGGGGCTACAAGCTACGAGGGTTCCGGGAGCTGGTCCTGAGCCCGGAGCACCAGCTCATCCTCGACGCGGACACCCACTCCGGAGGCCGAATCGATCGGCAGCTGAGCGAGGTGTTTTACGGCTTGGGGCCGGCGCACGCCTTGCTCCTGGAGCGGGAGGGCAGCCGGTCCTCGGGCGAAAGCTCGGCTGCAGCCGAGCTCGCGGGCCAGTTCACAGGGGATGCCCTTCCCCACCGGGCCCGACCGGGAACTCTGCGCGGCGATTTCGGGGCCCTGAACCCCGTCTTCAACCTGGTTCACGCAACCAAAGACACCGATAGCCTCGACCGGGACGCCCGGGCCCTCTTCGATCGCCCTCTCATTGAACTCCTGGGACCGAGCGGTGCCAGGCCGGATGGAATAGCCCAGACACCGCACCTACTGCGCCCGTTCAAACTGTGGACCACTGTGGCGGACGTCCTGGCCGCCTGGCTGGGACCGGAGGTGGTACGGCCCATCGACTGGCCTGCCGACTCCCACGGCCCGTCCCACCCGGCAGTCGGCGCCGCCCTGATGGCCTGCACCCGCGCCGCACAGCGAGCCGGAGGCGAAGATGGCGAGGTGCTGACCGGCGTGCTGGGCGGGACCACTTCCTACGTGCAGTTCGCCCGCCAGGTTCCGGCGGTGGACTCATGGCACGGATACCTCGCATATACGACGCTGCGTCACTTGACGCTGTGTGCTGACACCCCATGAGCCGTGATCGCTGCTGGCCTCGGCGCTCGCGGTACAGCGCCGCTCTGTCACGCCAATAGGACGCGCTTGCGAAGGAGCTGGAAGCCTGCGCGGCCGAACATCTGGCGCTTGAGCATCTTGATCCGGTTGACGTGGCCTTCGACGACGCCGGAGTTCCAGGTGTCGGCGACCGCGACGCCCAGCGGTGCGGTGTCGGTCACCGGCCGGTGCCTTCGTGCATCCACTCGTCGGCGCTGGCGGCCAGGTCCGGGGGCCCGTCGAACAACGCCCAGTCCACCAGCGGCTTGGTGGGGATCGGCAGAAGGCCGGCGGCGTGCTCGATCGCCAGCTCCTCCGGGGTACGGCCGAGCACGGCGGCCAGGTCCCGCAGGATCTGCGCCTCCACCCCGGACACGGTGACGCTCGCGGTGATCGGCGGCTGTGCCGGCGGTTCCGGGGCCGGTTCCGACTGAGGGCTCATCAGGGTTGCTCCGCCCAAGAGGTGGGGCTGCAGGTCGACGGTAGCGGTCGGCGAGCGGGCCGCGGGCCGATCCCGCTCACGCGGCACCGGTACAGGCCATCGACGGCCGGACCGGGCGCAGCGGGACCGCCGCAGTGCGCGTCGCCTGGTCGGCGCGGGCCCGACGTTCGGCGACGGCCCTGCCCCGGACGGCCGTGTTCTCGTATGGCTGCCGCCACCTGACAAGTATCAGAGAGTGACTGACTGTCACTTCTGGTGAAGATGCTGGGTGAGGGTGACGAAGTCGGCGTGGGCTTGCTCGACGGCTTCCGGGTACGCCTGGCGCTTCTCGTGCTCAGCCAGCGCCCGGTAGATGCTGGCCAGGCCCGGGTCCTGGCCCTTGCGCTTGCCGGTGGGGGTGATCAGGTCTGAGCGGATCTTCTCGACGGACTCGCCCGCTGTCCGGCGTCGCAGCACGGTGTGCAGCATGTCGTCGGTGATGACGAGCGGGCGTCCGCCCGTCTGTGAAGAGCCCGATGAGGTTCTCCTCGCGGCCCGGTACCACTTTTCCGAACTTCAACATGGTGACTTGATAGGGAAGCCCAGTGCCGGACCGTCCACGGTCCGGCCGGTGCGGCGACGGGCCGACGGCGGGGCCGGCCTCGGCCCTGACGGCGGACCGGCGGCGCAGGGCAGGCGGCAGCGCATGTCCAGCCCGCGCAGGGCTGGTGGGGGGTGCGGGGGGAGGAGCCCCCCGCTGGTAGGCGGGTCCAGCGCCGCCGGGCGCTGGCCACGGGTGCGGGGGCGGAGCACGCCGTGCCTGGCCATCCACTCGGCTGCAGTCCGCGGCGGTTCTGCCGTTGCCGCCCGGTCCCGGCCTGGTTGGCGGGGCAGGCGGGGGTCCCGGGAGAGGGAGAGCGAAGGGGAGGGTCCGGACCGAGCCGGTTGCTGACATGACGACGGCCGGGCTCCTCCTCTGGAGTGCCCGGCCGTCGCTTGACCTGTGCTGATGCAGAGTGAGGTCACGGTGGTGATCCAGGTCACCAAGATCGCCGATATGCCCTCATGCAGGCGGTACACGACGCTGATGCGGTAGCCGGAGTCGGGGCCCGGGTCGGCATCAAGTTCATTGACACCGAGGGATGTTGGGGTTCCGGTCGACGGTGTTCGCGTTGTTGTCGACGTATCCGGCGAACGTCCAACCCGGTGAGTACACGTAGTTCGAAGCGCCCGGGTACCAGACGTAGGTGACGCGGTACCAGGTGTCTCCCCAGTTGCCGATGCTCTCGCCGACCTGCCAGCAGTCGGCCCAGATCTCGGAGCCCGGGGGCAGATCCGCCGCGCCGGTCTTGCTCGAGGTGTTGGGGTTGTTGTAGATACCGACCCAGTTGCTGGTGGTTGTTCGGACCCAAGCGGAGGCAGCGGCGCTGTCTGCCCCCGAAATCACCACACCAGCGCTGATTGCCAAGGCCGCCGCGACTGTTCCGGTGCGGCGTCCCACCTTGATCCTCATACGTTGCTCCTCGGTGTCTGGCGCGAGTAGTGCGCTTCGCCGGCACGACGGCACCCGCCGCACCGGATTGCCCGTCGTGGCCCGGCCGTTGGCCGGACCTGTCTCGTCATCGGAGACCGGAACCTGCAAGACGCCTGCTTCCGATGGGCCGTGCCCGATGGGGCACCCGGCGGAAGCGGTTGCCCAGAGGCTGTGGGCAGGCGTCTTCGAGCTGTCCTGGTACCGTGCCCGTCCCCGTGCCCCAGGTTGGCAGGCCAACACCCGGATGAGGAAGGGGGAACCCCATGCGAAGCGGTAGAACGTCGCCCGCGACGGGATTGTCAGCCACGCGCACCGCGAATCGGCGGACTTGCACCTGAGACGGGTGAGATACCACCAGGTCCAGTGGGACCGGCCACGAACCCGCAGGACAACCGGTGGTCCCCGCGACGGAACGCCCCCGTTTTGCCAGAAGGGTTGAGACGAAGTGGAAGATCGGGAGCACGCAGGATCTGGCGAGTAGCAGGCCAACGGGCCGAGCGCTCGTCCGGGGGTTGAGGAGTATTCGACCGGAAACCGGTGCCCGTACTCCTCTGTGACCGACCGCTGGAGACAATGCCCGCAGGGCCGGACCCGCGGTCGGGGGGTTCGGCCGTCCCGGTGTCGTGCGGGACGGCCGGCGCAGTCTCGCCGGGTCGAGGTCGAAGTCGAGGTCGAGATCGCCCTGGAACATCAGCTGCTGCATCGCATCTCCCCCTCAAGGAGGGCCCGGAAGGTGCGCGGGGGCCGACCGGTAAGCCGGTGGACGGCGTCGGTAGTGCGGTCCTCCGCCCCTCCGGCGATAGCACGGTCCATGTCGGCCAGCATTGCAGCGAACTCCACCGGTACCTGCGTCGTGAGGCGATCGCGCATCTGCTTGTAGGACAGACGGCGGTGGACGACGGGCCGACCGGTGACCTCGGAGATGCTTGCGGCAATGTCGTCGTGGCTGAGTGCCTCAGGTCCGGTGAGGACGAGATCGGTGTTGGGGGCTTGCTCGTCGGTCAGAGCGCGCACGGCGACGGCCGCGATGTCCTCGGCGTCGACGAAGCCGACCCGGCCAGTTTCGGTGGCGGTCCAGATGATGCCCTCGTCGCGGATGCTGCGAGCATGCGCGTGTGTGCCGGTGAAGTTCTGCATGAACCACGAGGGCCGCAGTACCGCCCACTGTTCGAACAGATCGGGCAGGGCCTGGTGCACCGTTCCCACCGCCGGGCCGCCCTCGGGGATGGCCGAGGAGCTCAGCAGCACCGCGCGGCGCACACCGACGGTGCGGGCCTGATGGAGGAACGGCAGCATGATTGCCGCAGGGTCGGAGTCACCCGGGGGCGGTATGAGGTAGACGCGGTCGACGCCGTCGAGAGCGGCCGCGTGGGTGGTGGGGTCGTGCCAGTCGAAGGGGACTGGCTCAGCCCCGGCGACCGGGGTGGCCTGACGGCTGGCAGCTTTGACGCGGTGGCCCGCGGCCGTCAACTGCGCGGCGGTGCGGCTTCCGGTGGTGCCGGTGGCACCGATGACCAGAGTGGTGCGGGCGGTGGTCATCGGCTGCTCCTGGTGAAGTCGGCGCCGGGCTCCTGTACGGCGAGGGGGTTCCAGTAGTCGCGGTAGGAGGCGATGTGTCCGTCTCGAACGGTCACGACGGCGATGTAGGTCATGTCGAAGGGAGCGTCGCTCTCCACCAGGCGGCCGACGCCGCGCATCTCGACCACGATGGTCTGTGGATCGGTGGTCTGGTGGATCCGCAGGTCGGGGAAGTCGTGCAGGTCAACGTGATCGGGGTAGTGGCGCATGTAGGCGGCGATGGGCTCCTTGCCCTCCAGGCGCCGGGGCCAGCCGTCGGGGGCGAAGGGGAACTCCATGAGGCCGTCCTCGGCCCACAGGGCGACCCACGCGGGTATGTCCTTGTCGAGCAGCAGTCGCAGGCTGTGGCGGTACAGATCCGTCGGGGAGGTTGGTGCGGACATGGGTATCCTCCAGAACATAGAATCCGGACCTTGGGTCCGCTTCAACGATATGGACCACGGGTCCGTTTTACAAATGGAAGGAGCGGCATGCCCGAACGCCAGTCGTCTCGCAAGGACGCCATCCGCAACCGGGAGGCCGTGCTCGCGGCCGCCGACGCCCTCTTCACTCGCCGCGAGAGTCCCGAGGACGTCACCATGGCCGACGTCGCGGCAGCGGCCGGCGTCGGCAAGGGCACGCTCTTCCGGGCCTTCGGTGATCGCGCCGGTCTGCTCCGCGCGCTGTACGAGGCACGGCTCGAACCGATCAGGCAGGCCGTCGAGACCGGCCCACCACCCCTGGGGCCCGCGACCCCACCGCGGGATCGCGTACCCGCCCTGCTCGATGCCGTCCTGTGCTTCAAACTCGACAACCGGCGCCTCGCGCTGGCCCTGGAGGAAAGCGGGAGCAGCAGCCCGTACCGGGCGGAGCACTACGAGCGATGGCACGGCCTGCTCCAAGCCGTACTGGAGCAGATCCCCAGCGTGGCCGACAGCGGCTTCACCGCCCACGCCCTGCTCGCCGTCACACGAGCCGACCTCGTCGAGCACCTGGCCGGAGAAGAGCGCATTTCGCGGGAGGAAATGCGGACACAGTTCGCGAACTTCGTCACCGGAGTCCTGGCCTCCGGCTCACCGTAAGGGTTGACCGCCGAGGGATGATCGAGGATCGGCGAGTCCCTTGATCGGCGGGGCCTCTCGCAAACGGTCCATTTTAACGGTGGAGACGTCTTCATGGAGTCCTGCTCGCTCACGCGCATCCACCTCTCTGCTGATCTGCTGTGGGTCCGATCGGGGCCAGCGAACGGGTTGTCGCGGCCACCCTGCCGTCACCGCCGCGCGGTTGTCCCGGCTTTCCACGAACGAGCGAGGCTCGCTACAGCTCACGCCGCTCCGGACCGGGCCAGGGCAGGGCGGGTGGTGCGCAGCGGGATCGCCCCGGCCCGGGTGGCGCAGGCGACGGCGAGAGCGGCGCGGTGGCGTTCGCGCTGATGGCGGGCGTGCTGGTCGGCGTCCGGGGTCGGGGTGTTCCCGATCGCGGGCCGGTGGGCGTCCTCGGGCTCGCGCAGCCGGTTGTAGTGCTGGCGCAGGATGGCCTCCCGTTCGGCGACGGCCTCGTCGACTGCGGCCTGGCGGGCGGCGGCCGTCCTCGCGCATCCGGCGTCGCAGGTCCTGGTAGGCGCGGTGGTCGGCGAGCGGGGGCCGGACCGGCTGTGTGGTGGGCCGGTTGGAGAGTCGGCGGTGATCCGCAGGCGGCGGGTGGTTGGGTCGTAGCCGTGCGCCTCCGCCACCCGCGTCCAGAACAGCCGATAGCCCAGGCTTCCAACGAATCCGGGCCACGGACCAGACCGGCCAGACAGACAGGAAGCCGACGCCGGTCGGCTTCTCTGCCATGCTCCTTGCTGGCGGTTGGCACCGGCAGCGGCGGCTCGGCGGGTGTCAGATATCGACTCGGTGTCGCTGAATCTCTTCCGCACTCCATCCCGTGACGGCCGCAACGTCCTTGTCTGGTGTCGAAAGCAGCGAGAGCCATTCGCGCAGCGCTTCGGCCAAGGAGTCGGGCAGGCCGAAGGAGCTCACCGGGAGCTCGTCAATGCCCTCGCCAACGTGGTCGATGTGGAACCACATGCCCGTGGGGTCTAGGCGGGCCGTCGCAGCATCGTAGCCATCGAGGCCGTTTGTACCGGCCTCAATCAGCGCACCTGAGCGCCAGTCTGTGATCTCCCACGAGTCCATTCCGGTCTGACCGCCGTTCACGATCCGGTGTCCGGTCTCTTCGAGGCGCCGGATCTCTCCCTCGCGCGCCTCCTCGGCTGCCAGGTTGGCGCGCAGGAGCTCGCAGATGTATTCCCTGATCGGCCCGTCGAGAGCCGTCTGCTGGGTGTTGCCAGTCGTACCGCTGGTGGTCATGGTCATCTCCTTAACACGCCACTCCTGTGGTGATGCGGCAGTCTCGCACGCGGTCCCGCTACGAGACGCTCGGGCCGGGCCGGGTAGGGCGATGGGCGCCCATGCCCCCGAGGTCGACGACTACACCGCCCGCATTAACCCGGCCTCCGACACCGGCGACCGCATCGTCCACTGCTGGCCGCCGATCGACGTGGCGAGGGAGTCCATGGCCTCGGGGCTGGTGCGCAGGGTCAGGCGGTGGCGATAGGTGGCGATGACCTCGGCGACGGCGGCCAGGTCACCAATGCGGCCAGGTCGGGCGGGCCGTCGAACAGGGCCCAGCCCACCAGCGGCTCGGCGGGGATCGGCAGGACGCCAGCGGCGTGTTCGATCGCCAGCTCTTCCGGGGTGCGGCCGAGTACGGCGGCCAGGTCCCGCAGGATCTGCGCCTCCACCCCGGAGACGGTGACGCTCGCGGTGATCGGCGGCTGTGCCGGCGGTTCCGGGGCCGGTTGCGGCTGAGGGGTCATCTTCGCTCCGATCCAAGAGGCGGGGTTGCAGGTCGACGGTGGCTTCGCCGGGCGGTACAGGGCAGCGGTGCCGAGGGGCAACCGGTGCCGGCGCCCAGGCCGGGCTGGGCCGCTTGATGGCAGTTCCTCCCCGACAGCAGCTGACCGGGCACCGCGGTCGGTCAGCGGTGTCGGAACTGCTGGTGAAGGCGGAGGACTTCGGTCTGCCAGTGCACGCGGGTCTCGTTGGTGTTGGTGGGTACCTGTCGGCCGAGGCGGGCGGCCAGTTCACGGTAGAGGGCCGGGTGCTGGGTGTCGCCGGCGGCGAGCAGGGAGGAGAGCAGCGGTTCGCCGGCGGCGGTGGTGTCTTCTACCCAGAGCAGGACCTGAAGCAGGTCGTCGGGGTGGAGGTCGGGCAGGGCACTGCCGAGGTGGCGGCTCAGGTGGGACCAGGAGGTGGCGGAGCGCTCGCGGGCGGCCTTATTCAGCGCGCCGCGTACCGCCGAGGTCAGCCGGGACCGCGGGGACGGAGCGCCCCAGGAGCCCGGCCGCGGGAGGCACCGGGCTGGGCCCTTTCGTTCCCGGGTCAGTGAGAAGTCGGCGACGAAGTGGGGGGCATCAGGCAGGGTGTCCTGACCCGGAAGAGGAGAAGTCCTCCAGTCGTGGTCTCGACCGTGACCAGGTACTGGCTCGATTCCTGCGATGCGTCGAGGACAGTGTCCACCTTGCTGTCGGTGGTCTCGCGGTAGCCATCGATCTTGAAGCCCTGCTGTTCGAGCATCGCGCGGACCTTGCGGACGGCCTGCGGGTGCTGTTCGAGCGGGGCGGAGCTGTAGGCCACGTACGTCAGCTTGTACCGGCCGTCCTCGCGGACCTCGTCGTTCTTGCCGACACAGTTGCTGAATTTCGGTTCGACGCTTCCGGCATCGAGGGTGGCTCCGGCAGTCTGCGCCATGTACTCGGTCATGTGCTGGGCCCAGTCCTGGGCGTCCCGGCGAGCTTTGACGGGCAGTGGGTCGTTCGGGCCGGGTGTGGACATGCATCCTCCGAGAATCAGGGGCAGGCAGAGTGCTAGCGCGGCAGCACCCAGGCGCCGGGCTCCGGCGGGGCGTGCGGCGGGTCGTGGCAAGTAGGGCATGGTGAAATCCTTGTGGCCGGGGCGGTGTGAGGACCGGGCGCAGCCGGACCGTGGCCGGCCCGGCTCCGGTGGTCACGGGGGAGGCTGCCGGGCTAATCGTGGTTTTTGGGAACCGTGGCCGGGGGCTTCCCGACGATGATGCGGCCCTGGTTGTCGAGGCTTTTGCTGCCGGCATCCCAATACCCGCTGTGCCCGGAGGTGTCGACCTGGAAGTTCTGCCCGCCGAACGGGGTGTTCATCGGGTCGTCGCCGAGGGTGAGTCCTGTGGCGATTTTGATGTTGTCGTCTGCTGCTCTGCCGGTCCAGAAGTGGTTGGGGTCGATGTGGAGCTGGTCGGCACGCTGGACGGTCATTCCGGGGCTCGCAACGGCGACGATGTCGTCGGCTCCCAGCCCCTGCCCTCCTGCGGCAGCCGCACCGACGAGCGTCGTCCCGTAGCTGTGGCTGAAGACCGAGAGGTGGCTGTGGTTGCCGACGCCGTCCTGGGCGACCCGGGTGCCCTGGGTGAACTGACGCAAAGCCGCAGCCCCGTCCTCGGCCCGGGTCGTCCCGACGACACCGAAGTTCGCCTCCTGCACGACCGGGATCTCAGGGGCGTCGTACCCGAGCCAGGAGATCACCGACACCTTCTGGTTCGTCCCCTTCGACTCCTCCTTCGCGGCCTCCTGCATGCTGTTGACGCGCTCGAGCTGGCCCCCCGTGCCGGCGATCGTCGTTCCCGTCCCCGGCACCAGGACCGCGGTGTGGTCGGCGGTATCGGGATTGCCCATGGCGATGACCGCCTTGCCGTCACCACCGTAGGACTTGGAATCGAAGGAAAGCAGGAACAACTGCTTGTCCCCGACCGCGCTGTCGTGCTGGTCGAGCTGCTCCTTGAGCTTCATCAGATTCTGCTCGCGGATGTTCCACTCCCCCTCGTCGATTCCGCTTCCCCGCGCGGTACCGGACCTCAGCCCGTCCAGTTCCTGGTCCAGGGCCAGCCGGTTCGCCTCGTCCCGGACCGCCGAAGGCAGACCGTCCAGCTGCCCCACCTTGTCCGGGTAGAGCGCGAGATAACTGCTCTGCTGCTCCGGGGTCAGGGACTTCCACCAGTCGGCGGACTTCTGCGGGTCCTTGTTGTCGGGAACGTACGGATCGGCGAGGCCGAGGTCCTTCGCCACGTTCTTCACGTCGGTGGCGGTCTCGGCGGTGGAGCCGAACGTCCTCGGCCTGGTCAGGATGTCGGCGTCGAGGCGCCCGAGGGCATGGTCGCCCTTGTCGCTCGCCTCTTTCGCGTCGGCCAGCGCCTTGTTGATCCGCCCCTGGGCCTGCGTACACAAATCGGCCAGCGCCTTGCGCTCCGGGTTGGACCTGGCCTCGGGGTCGTTCTGCTCACCCTTGCTCAGCGCCGGCAGGTTTACGATCCCGTCGGCGCCGACGGTCAGACCCCACTCCTCCGCGCGGTGCACAGCGTTCTTCAGATTGGTCTGCGCCTGGTACATCCGGTCGGCGACGGTGTCCAGAGTGAGCGCGACAGCGGCGGACTCGACCCGGACGATCTCCAGGATCTGCTCGGTTCGGCCCAGGGTGTAGAACGCCTTCTGCGCGTCCTCCCCTTCCCAGTTCCCGTTTCTCAGCGGCCCGTTCACCTGGTTGCGGTGCCGGCTGTCGGCGGCCTGGGCCCCGTTGGACAGGGCCCGCCAGGCCTTGGCAGCGTCGTGCAGCCCGGTCGGATCGAACCGGAGCAGCAGCTCGTACAGGTTCACTGGCCCGGTTTCTCCCATGCCTCGCCGATCCTCTGCTTCTGCCACACGTCGGCGTTGGCGTTCTCGTTGCTCGTGTAGGCCTGCGCCGTGGCGGTGAGGTTGTCGGCCGTCTTCTTGAGACGGTCGCCGACGCCCGTCAGCACGGGTGCCCAGTTGCCCGCCACCTGGCCGAGCCGGGCGGCCACCGACCAGCCCGTCAGCTGACCGGAAGCTGTCTGGCTGGTGGTGACGGCCGCTTGGCAAGGCTTCGCGAAGTCCTCGCTGATGGCCCGCACCACGCCTGCGGACATGCGGATCTCACCCGGATCGACTTTCAGATGCCCCACTGCTTTCCCCTCCCGACAGATCTTCAGTCAGCAGGGAGCCTATTTCGGTAATCAGCCGATCTCTATCCGTGCAGATACTCAACCGCTATAGGGCAATTAGTCTGGTTCTAGCGATATGGTTCCTCTGCATGGCTTTGTTCATGTTCAGCAGCAGCGTTTGTTCACTGCGTGCGGCGGCAGCCGGCGATCGGCAAGCTCATGGATGTTCACGAGACTCCGGCGCCGCAGCAGCTGGCGAGCCCTGGCAGCACCGATGTGTCGGCGGCGGCGACGCCCAGCGGGGTGGTAGCGGTCACCAGCCGGTGTCTTCATGCATCCACTCGTTGGGGAGGGCTGCGGATCCACAACGTTCCAGCACGAGATCCTCTCGAAGGTCATTCCCGGATGATGCCGTCCAGGGGGTCCAGACGGATCGTCCGTCCGTCGGGGGCACGCCATCCGCCGGTCTCCCGATGATGGGGGATCAGGGCGATGTCGCGTAGTGCGGGGATGTCCTGCCACGGGGCCGGCGGATGGGTTTCCGCTCCGGCGCCGGTGAGCCAGGTCGACCGGACCTGGACGGTGGAGAGGATGACGACACGGACGCCGTCCTTGTCCGGGTGGTGGGGCAGCTTGGCCGGGCCATCGGCGGTGACGAAGATCCAGCCGTCACCGTCGGGCCAAACGGGCAGGATGCGCTTCGACTCACCGCCCAGGCGGGTCACGGCGAGGTCCGGGTCCAGGACGGACGTCAGCGGGTACAGGTCCTTGACCCGGTCCGGTGGCGGGATCATCGCCATGTCGGCGGCCGCGGCTTGGGCCTGTTCCCTGGCCAGGCGCTGCGCGTCGTCGGAGTTCATCTGGGCAGGGTCCCAGGCGGCGTCGTACACGTCGGCGATCAGACCGGGAACCGCGCCCGGGATCGCGATCGGACCGTCCAGCCCACGGAGCGTGTCGCAGGTCCGGCGGAGCAGGGAAAGGTCGTAGACGTCGCCCCAGTGCGGGGCGGGCGCGCCGCCCGGCGGGGACAGGACCACCAGTCGAGGGCCCGGCGCCCAGGCCGGCCGCGGGTGGTCGTGACGGTGGCAGCGCCCGGCACGCTGGAGGAGCAGGCTCATCGGGGCGAGGTCGGAGACGACCAGGTCGAAGTCCCAGTCGAGGGACTGCTCGACGACTTGGGTCGCGACGACCACGAGCGGCCGGGCCGGGCGGACGCCCTTCGACCCGACCATGCCCTCGATCAGGTCGGTGCGCTCGATCCGCTGCCACATCGGTAGCCGGGCGTGCAGGAGAACGATCTGCGGGCCGTCCTCACCCCAGCGCTCCGCGAGCATCCGCCTGGTCGCCTGGGCATCGGCGACGACGTTGCACACCACCAGCGCGCAGCCCGTGCCGGCGGCGGCGGGCTGGAGCTCTGACACGATCCGGGCGGCGCGGCCGCCGGGCACTTCCGGGTCGTGGGTGTGGCGGGTGGTGTGGTGGTCGACGGCGACGTCGCGTTCCCGGGTGGTGGGCAGTGGCCCGTGCGGGGTGACGTTGCCGGTCGAGGCGGAGACGTGGACCCAGCCGGGGTAGGGGGAGGCGATCGGCTCCGCGTTCTTGTGGCCGGCGCCGGACCGGTAGGCGTCGACGAGGTCGGTGGCGGTGCGGCCGGTCAGGGTCGCCGACAGCAGCACCATCGGGATTCCCAGGTGACCGCACCACTCCAGCAGCCGCTGCGTCAGCCGGTGTCCGTACGCGTCGTAGCTGTGAGCCTCGTCGATGACCAGGGTCTTCCCCGACAGGCCCAGCCACCGCAGGACGTTGAACCGGACCGGCAGAGCCGCGAGCGCCGCCTGGTCCCACGTGCCGACCGCGACCCCGGCGGCCAGCCCCCGGTGCGGCCCGCGCAGCCACTGCGCGGCCTCCGTCGACGCGCAGCCGTCCGCCACCACCTCGTCGCGTTCCGGGTCGTAGTCCTCGTTCAGCCACGCCATCGAGTGCAGCAGCGTCACCGGAGTCCCGACCTCGGCGGCGCGGGCGGTGAACTTCTTCACCCGGCGCCACATCGCATCGATGGTCGCCATCGTGGGCAGCAGCACCGCCAGACCGCCGGCCCCGGCCGCCGCGCCCAGGACCCGGGCGGCGAACAGGGCGGTCTCGGTCTTCCCGTCGCCGGTCGGCGCGGTGACGAGCACCAGGCCCGGCCCGTCCACCAGGTCCTTGAGTCGCTTCGCGACGTCGGCCTGCAACGGGTAGGGGGTCCTTGATGTCGGGGAACAGGTCGGTGAACGATCCGGCCGGCTTCCAGACCGGCGCCGCCAGCTGGGCGTGGGCGAGCACCCATGGTGCTCGCTGCCGGATCCTCGAGACGTGCGCCGCCAGGTCTCCGTTCCACGCATCGAGACGGCCCTGCACCTGCCGGGTGTTGGAGGCCAGCCAGTCCGCCAGCACCACCACTGCGGTCACGACCACCGCCGCGCCCGCGGGCAGCAGCCGTTCCGGCGCCGCCGGCGAACCGCAGATGCCGAACACCGACCGGACGTGTTCCTCCCGCTGCTCGGCCCAGCCGTCCTCACCCAGCCCGCGCAGCACCTTCAGCGGATCGGCCATTGCGGCGGGCGACAGCGCCTCACCGAACACGCCGTGGTGACCGCCGAGGATCTGCGCGAGCTGGTGCGCCACGGACTTCCACGGCCGCTCGACCGACGGCCATCCCAGCCCGGTGAGGATCTGCGGCAACGCCCAGTGGCTGGCTACCTGGTGGGGGATCCACTCGTCGTGCATCCAGCCCGGCGGCTCCGGATACCGCTGATCGGCCAGCAGCCCGGCAGTGCCCTCGATGCCCCGCTGGAAACAACAGGTGATCTTCCCGATGTCGTGCAGGCCCGCCGCCAACATCACCAGCCGCCGGGCCCGTACGAGATCCACGTCCCACCCGGCGGCGATCAACCGCCGCTGAGAAGACGGCAGGTACGAATCCTACAGCGCCCCCGCGATCACCGCAGTATCAGCCAGATGACACACCAGCAGATACGGACCCGTCAGACCACGCCGCTTACCGGCAACTCGCGGATCGAACATCAAACCCTCCGGATAACCGCCTGACGGACGGTGTGAACAGTAGGAGACCACAGGCCTGCGGCGGTGCGACGAGGCGCCCTTATACAGCGGAGCGGACGGCAAGAAGACCACCCGTAGGAGCGGCCATCACAGGTCACCTCCGCACGGGCGGAGCGGACTCCGGCAGCACGGCCATCTCAGCCACGATGCCCGGGCCGCAGTTCGGCGCCGGCCTTCACGGTGCTGTCCGCTCCGCCCGTGCGGAGGTGGCGCGTCGCCGGCGGATCGTAGAGTTCGCTCCGCCCGCGCGGAGGTGACCCGCTGGTCGCCGCCGGAGTCAACACCACTGAGCTGTCCGCTCCGCCCGTGGAGGTGCCCCGAGGTCGGCATTGCCGGAATCGAACTGAATAAATTGGCGCGCTCTGTGGTGGAAAACTGCAGGTCAGTCATCTTGGCCCCGGGCGGGGACACCGTGCGGCGTGAAAACAATAGGCTGGCGCTGGCGCCTGGCGTGGTGCCCTGGTCATTCGGCCGGGGGCATCCACGTCCGGGCGAGTTCCGCGACCCAGGTGACGGCCGCGTCAGGGGTCGGCGGGGGCGCTCCGACGACGACGACCTCGGTGATGCCGACTGCGGCGAGTTCTGGAAGATGCTCCGGGTGGCCGTCACTCAGTGCGACAGCAATGGTGAGTTCACCGGGAGTGCGGCCGCGTCGGGCGCACTCGTCGACGAGGACGGCGATGCGTTCGGGGACGTCGGCGACGGGGATGTTGAAGCCGTACCAGCCGTCGCCGAGTGTGGCCGCGCGGCGCAGGGCGGTGTTGCTGTTGCCGCCGACCACGACCGGGAGTTGGGCGCCGCGCAGCGGCTTTGGGTTGACCCGGATCGCGTCGAAGCGGGTGAACTCCCCGGTGAAGGAGGCGGGGTCCTTGGCCCAGAGGGTGCGCATCGCGGTGAGGTACTCGTCGGTACGGCGTCCGCGTCCGGTGAAGGGGACGCCGAGGGCGGTGAACTCCTCGGCTGACCAGCCCGCTCCGATGCCGAGGCTGAACCGTCCGGCGGAAAGCCTGTCGAGGGTGGCGGCCTGCTTCGCGACCACCACCGGGTTGTGCTCGGGCAGCAGGAGCACGCCGGTGGCGAGCTCGATCCGGCTGGTGACTGCCGCGGCGAAGCTCAGGGCGAGCAGCGGGTCCAGCCAGTCCGCGTCCGCGGGCACGGCGATCTGGCCGTCCGCGGAGTAGGGGTAACGGGACGCGGGCGTGTCCACGAGCACCACATGCTCACCGCACCACAGCCTGGCGAAGCCATGCGCCTCCGCTGCGGTGGCGACGGCCGCGATCACTTCAGGGCGGGCACCGTTACCGATGCCGAGCGCGTGCAGTCCTACCCGCATTCCCTACCTCCTGGGGCCACCCTAGGCACCAGGCGCGGACGCACGGTGGCATGGCGCGCCACGGGCGTAGGGACAAGGCATGCCGCGTAGGTGAGCAAGGCCACCGCACCTCCCGGGCTGCGCTGCCAGCCTCGGGAGGGGATGCCGTGCGGCGTGAAAACATGTGGGGCTGGTGCCCGGCCGGTCGACTCCGCTTGTCTCTTGGGATCTTGAGCCCGTAGGTCGGTCTGGTGCGGGGGCTGTTGAGGGGCCACGCACTGTTGCCTTCGAGCACGCCGGTCAGATTCTGCTTTCCCCTCGGCCCCTGCGGGCGGGCACCGCCTTGGCGGTTCCGGTTCGAGAGTGGGGAGTGTGATGGTGGCGGACAAGACCGACGCGGCGGGCGCCGACGAGGTGACCGAGGAACCCGGGGAGGCGGTCGAGCGGGTCGCGGCGATCGACATCGCGAAGGCGTCCGGGATGGTACGCGTCCGGGTTCCGCACGACGACGGCTCCGGTCGGCGGGTGCAGCGGGTCTTCCATGCCGCGGCCACGTCGGGGGCGATCCTGGACCTGGCCGACCACCTGGTCTGCCAGGGCGTGGCCCGGGTGGTGATGGAGGCGACCTCGACGTACTGGAAGCCCTGGTTCTTCCTGCTGGAGGCCCGCGGCCTGGACTGCTGGCTGGTCAACGCCCGCGACGTGAAGAACGTCCCCGGCCGCCGAAAACCGACAAGCTCGACTCGGTATGGCTGGCCAAGCTCGCCGAACGCGGCATGCTCCGGCGCTCGTTCGTGCCCCCGAAGCCCGTCCGCGAACTGCGGGACCTGACCCGCACCCGCGCCGTCCTCACCCACGAGCGCACCCGCCACAAGCAGCGCGGCGAGAAGCTCCTGGAAGACGCCCAGATCAAGCTCACCACGGTCCTGTCGGACATCTACGGCGTCTCCGGCCGGGCGATGCTGGAGGCCCTCATCGCTGGCGAACGCTCCCCGGTCGCGCTCGCGTCGCTGGCGCACGGCGGCGTGAAGGCGTCCCCGTCCCAGCTGGCCGAGGCGCTGCGCGGTGGCTTCGAGGAGCACCACGCCTTCATGATGCGCACCCTGCTCGACATGATCGACCACCTCACCGTGCAGATCGACAAGCTCACCGCCCGGATCACGCACCTGTTCGCCGACCACGCACCGACCTCGTTCACCGACGCCGGCGATCCGGACGGCACCGGGCAGGGCCTGCTCACGCCGATGTCCGACATCGAGCGCCTCGACGAGATCCCCGGCGTCGGACCCGGGACCGCGCAGGTGATCCTCGCCGAGACCGGCCTGGACCTGGCCGCCGTGTTCCCCACCCCCGGACACCTGGTCTCCTGGGCAAAACTGTCCCCGCGCACCATCCAGTCCGGCAACAAGAACACCTCCAGCCGCACCGGCAAGGGCAACCCCTGGCTGCGCGGCGCGCTCGGCGAGGCCGCGATCTCCGCCGCCCGCACCGACACCTTCCTCGGCGCCCGCTACCGACGCCTGGTCAAACGCCGCGGCCACATGAAAGCCCTGGTCGCGGTCGCCCGCTCGATCCTCGTCGCGGTCTGGCACCTGATGACCAACCCCCACGCCCGCTACCGCGACCTCGGGCCCGACTGGCACAACCGCCACCAAGATCCGCACCGCAGGACCCGCGACCTCGTCCGGCAACTGAAGGCCCTCGGCCACGACGTCACCCTCACCCCCGCGGCCGTCTGACCCGCCCCCACAGCCCGCTGGCACCGACCGCCGACGGGCTACCTCGTGCTGCCCGGCCAACCCCCTGGTTTTCCGGTCAGGAAGTATCGGCCCCGCCTCCGCGGAGAGTCGGACGGACGGCGAGCACCAGAGCGTCGTTCTCCGTCAGCGCGGAGGCGGCCAGGATGTTCCCGACGACGTGAGCGGTCAACTGCCCGGCTTCACCCGCAGCCTCAGGCGGGTCCCGGACGAAGGGAAGTGGTCAGGGGGGATCGGAGGACCTCACCCAGGACTCCACCCGCCGGTACATGTTCGCGTGCTGGCGGGTGGCCTCGCAGAGCGCCGTCGCCGTCACCCGCCACCGGGAGGACAGGGCATCGCGGAGCCGTAGTTGTGGAGTTGGTTGATCGCCTGGCACAACGGGGTGCGCTCGCCTTCCGGGAACAAGTGGCGCAGCCCCTCGTCGATGCTCTTCCTCCCGGAGACGATCCTGACGACCCGGAGGCGATCCTGACGACGCCTTCCAGCATATTGACGGCCAAGGATGACGGCCTGGCCGTCGTCGCCAGCCTTCCGGGCGGCCAGGGCTTCGGCCCAGTTCGCGTGAGCCGTCGCGTACTTCCCGGTGAGCAAAGTCAGCGGGCAGGAGAATCGACTCCACCCACTGCCGGCACCGTCAGTGCCTGTTTGCAAGCTTCCGGGCAGCGTTTGGCCAGTCAGGAATCCAACGGGGCTGGGTTCACTGGGCTGCGGTTGGGTTGCTCAGGCGGTCACGCCTGACCCGCGGCTGGGGCAGCTCGGCGTGGCGCACCGCGTTGGAGGCCAGGGCGATGGCCACGCCCCGGCCAGCGAAGATGCCGCAGGCTCCGAATGCCGGGGCGGCGTCCCAGGCCCCGATGGCGGCACCGACCAGCGGGTAGCCGAGGGGGGCGATACCGACCATGGTGAGCATGACGACGGAGGTGACCCGGCCGGGACAGGCCGGGTCCGCCGCGGTCTGTATGAGGGCGTTGTTCAGACTGCCGAAGACGCCCTCACACAGTCCGATGACCGCAGCCAGCACCGCGGCGAGCCACAGGGCCGGCACCAGCGCGCGATGGTGGCCGCGCCCGCACAGCCCACGAACAGTGTCCCGGCCAGCATCAGGCCGGCACGGAGCAGCCATCCCGCGATAGCAGGCAGTGAGGCGCTGGCCGCAGCTCCTGCACTGAAGCTGCTGGCGATCCAGCCGTAGCCGATCAGATCTGCCGGTCCGGGTCGGAGAAGGTCAGACCGCCGACGGCGCGCAGGCGCCGGGCCGGGGAGGGGACGGGCGTGGTCTCGCCGGGCGGCTGGCGGAAGTTCGCGCCCTGCTCCACCGGCAACAGCCGGCGCCCACCGGACTGGGCGGGCACGGGAGCGTCGGTGGCGGGCTCGGAGAAGGCAGGCAGGCCAAGGTTGCGACGGTCAGGGGTCATGATCACAGTCTCGCAGCCCGAACAGAGGCGGGGAACGCCGCCCGGCAACGCAAGAGGGGAGGCGGGTCAGCGCCGGCTGGAGGCCCGGCGGGCCCAGATCCGCGGGCTGGACGAGGTCAGCCGGGAGCGGCAGCGGTTCCAGGCGATGAAGGCCGAGGCTGCGGTACGCGGCACCGCGGCGGCGACCGCGGCCCGGGAGGAGGCCGTGGGCCGTCCGCGGGTGGCACGGGCGATCGCCCACCTCGCGCAGGCACACGACACCACGGCGAAGGCCGGGTGGAGCCTGGACGATCCGCGCCGGGCGGGCAAGGTGGCGCTGCTGGGCGGGGAGGGCGCGCCGGTCGCGGTCCTCAACCCGCAGCGCGCGCTGGCCCGCGGCCAGGCGCACCTGCTGCCGGCCAGGCGCACCTGCTGCCGGCCGGGCTGACCGAATGGGCCGGCCCCCACCGGTAGCGAAATCCGCGTACGGGGTGGGGGAGGCTCGATGGGCGTTTGGGTGGAGTTCGTCAGGAGGTGTGCACTCGGCGTGACTTGGCGCTCCCGGCGGCGCCGCCCGGGGCTTGGCGGGAGAGCGACAGTGCGGGCAGCAGGGCGAGCGCGAGCAGGGCGACGGCCCAGCCGTAGGTGTCCCGGAAGGCGTCCGCGAGGCCGGGGGCGAGCGCGGCCCGCGCAGCGCCGTCCAGGCCCTGCACGGTGGCCAGTGCGCCGCCGGCTTCCCCGCCGGCGACCGTGGTCGGCAGCCGGTCGGCCATGGCCCCGGTGAGCAGGACGGACATCAGGGCGGTACCGACCGAGCCGGAGACCTGCTGGACGATGGTGACCAGGGTGGTGGCGGCCGGGACCTCGGTCGGCGCGACGCTGCGGGTGGCGGCCGCCATGGCCGGCATCAGCGTCATGCCGATGCCGGTCCCCATCACCGCCAGGGCGGCGATCAGGTGAGGGTACGGGGTGTCGGCGGCGACCTGGACGGTGAAGCCGAGGAAGCCGGTGGCGGCCAGGACGGTGCCGGTGACCACGATCCGGCCGGGGGCGAAGCGGTCGGACAGCCGGCCGGAGAACTGCATGGTGATACCGGTGGCGAGCGCCTGCGGGATGCCGAGCAGGCCGACGTCGGTGGCGCTTTGACCGCGCACCAGCTGGTAGTAGAGCGGGAGCAGCAGCATCGAACCGAAGTAGCCGCAGCCGAACAGGGCGATGGTGGCGGCGGGCCCGGCGAAGGCGCGCCGGGCCAGCAGCCGCAGGTCGATCAGCGGCTCCCCGACGGTCAGCGCCCGGACGACGAAGCCGGCGACCAGGGTCGCGCCGGCCAGGATGGGCAGCAGGCTGCCGGCCGCGGCGAGGTGTCCGTGCCCGGCGCCCAGCCCGTAGATCAGTGCGGCCAGGCCCGGGGAGAGCATCAGCAGGCCGGGCAGGTCCAGCCTGCGGCGGGTGCCGGCGCCGTCGCGGGGCAGCAGCCTGGCGGCGAGGATGAGGGCGAGCGCACCGAGCGGCAGGTTGACCAGGAAGACCCAGCGCCAGGAGGCCTCGTCGACCAGCCAGCCGCCGAGCACCGGCCCGGCCAGCGGGCCGATCAGGACGGGGATGCCGAGCACGCTCATGGTGCGGCCGGTGCGGGCCGGGTCGCAGGCGCGGACCAGGACGGTCATCCCGACCGGCATCACCATGCCTCCGCCCAGGCCCTGAAGGACGCGGAAGGCGATCAGCGAGGGGGCGTCCCAGGCGGCGCCGGCCAGCGCCGAGCCGAGCACGAACAGGGTGAGCGCCGTCAGGTACAGGCGGCGGGTGCCGAACCGTCCGATCGCCCAGGCGGTGACCGGCGTGACGGTGGCGAGCGCCAGGGTATAGCCGGTGGTGACCCACTGGATGGTGGCCAGCGGGGCACCGAAGTCCCCGGCGAGGCGGTTGAGGGCGACGTTGACGATCGTGGTGTCGAGGACGGTCATCAGCGAGCCGAGGACCACAACGGCGGCGACGGCCGCGGTGCGCGGGCCGGGTGCGGCCGCAGTGGCCGTGTCGGTGGTCGTCCCGGCCGTGACCGGCTCGGTGGCGGTGCTCATCTTCGTTCCCCCCGGTCGCGGTTCAGACGCCGTACGGGCGGACGGTGCGGGCGTCCCGAAGCGCGTGCGCCCACCAGGTGAGCTGGTCGAGCATGCCCTTGGCGGCGCCGCTCTGGACGGTCGGGTCGACCGGCTCGCCGTCCTCGCCGAAGAGGCCCCAGACGCTGTGGAAGCTGACGGTGTCCCGGACAGTGACGGCGTGCAGCTCGGCGAAGACCAGCCGGAGCTGCTCGACCGCGCGCAGCCCGCCGCCGAGCCCGCCGTAGGAGACGAATCCGACCGGCTTGGCCCGCCACTCGGCGCCGTGCAGGTCGATGGCGTTCTTGAGGGCGGCCGGGAAGCTGTGGTTGTACTCCGGGGTGACCACCACGAAGGCGTCGGCGGCGGCCAGTCGGGGCGAGAGGGCCGCGTGCCGTTCGGCCTGCTCGGCGGTGGGCTCCTCGCCCACGTGAGCCAGCGGGTGCTCGGCCAGGTCGACGACGTCGATGTCGAGGTCCGCGCGCTGCCCGGCGGTGCGGACGAACCAGTCGGCGACGGTGGGCGCGAAGCGGCCCTGCCGGGTGCTGGCGATGATGACGGCGAGGCGGAACGGGGTCTCGGACATGGCTGTCTCCAGGGGTGCGCTGCTGTTCTGTCACCGCCCGTTCGGACGGCACGTCAGGTAAAGTACAACGTGTATGGCAATAAGTACAACGATGACTGCAACTTTTCGAGGCAGCGGCAATGAAGGAGACCCCATGACCAGCCGGCAGGAAACACCGGACCGGCCCCGCCGGGGGCTGGCCGAGAAGCGCCAGGCCATCACCCGGGCCGCCCGCACCATCTTCGGCCGGGACGGCTACACCCGCGCCAGCATCGACGCCATCGCGGCGGAGGCCGGGGTGTCCACCCGCACCATCTACAACCACTTCACCGGCAAGGAACTGCTCTTCCAGACCGTCGTCCGGGAGAGCGCGGCGCAGGTCGCCGACGCCCAGCTGGACATCATCGAGCGCAGGCTCGGAAAGGTCACCGACCTGGAGGCGGACCTCACCGCGTTCGCCCTGGCCTGGGTGACACCGCTGACCGAGTTCGCCGACCACTTCGGGCTGGTGCGCCAGATCAACGCCGAGGCCCGGCACCTGCCGAAGGCCGCCCTGGACGCCTGGCAGGAAGCCGGACCGCGACGGGTGTTCACCGCCCTCGGGCAGCGGTTCGGGGAACTGGCCGAGGACGGGTGGCTGGAGACACCGGACCCGGGGCGGGCGGCCGCACACTTCGTGCTGCTGACCGCGACGGAGGTCACCCAGCGCTCGTACTGGGGCGCATACCCGCTGGACCGGGCGGAGACCGAGGAGATCATCGTCGCCGGCGTCCGGGCCTTCCTGCGCGCCTACGCAGCACCCCATCGGTGACACTGCCGCACGCCTCGAACGCGAGGCGCCGCCCCCGGCCACGCCGGGGGCGGCCTGCGGTCCCGGACCTTGGCCACCACCCTCCTGGCTTGATCTCTACCGACTTCGGCCCGTCAGGGTGATGTCGGGGTGATGTCGGGGTGTCGAGGGTCAGGCCGGTGCCGGTTATGAATCCGTCGAGGGTGTCGGTTCGGTACCGGAGTCGCTCGAGTCGGTTGCGGACGAGGGCTTCGAGTCGGTTACGGCCGCATAGCGATCACCCCTGCCACCGACAGACGTCCCGAGCGACGGCCCAGAACCTAAGGAGGGCGCAGGGCCGTCGAGTTGGAGCCCTGGTGGTCAGCCGACCCTCGCCGGTTCCCCCCGGCTCGCGCACGGTGCCGCGGTAGGGCTAGCCCCAGGACGGATACGCCCGCTGGCCGGACTGCGGCACGAGGGCGACCGTACGTAGCGTCGGCGACATGAAATCCACCCACTTAGCAGGCACGCTACGGCCCGTGCTTCGCCGGCTGAACATCGGGACAGTCCTGGCCGTCCTGGCCACCGCGACTGCGACTGCGACTGCGACTGCGGCGACGACGACGGGAGCCGCCTCGGCGGACACGGTGCACCGAAGCGATCGCGGACGGCTGGTCTCCGTCCAGCAGACGACCACCCTGGCCGCGAAGGAGGATGCCGCCGCGGCACTGGCCGCCGCCGGGTACGACACGGGTACGGTCCGGTTCGGAGTGGACGCCTACCGGCTGGTGTACCGCACCGTGGACCCCGGCGGCTGGCCGATCACCGCCAGCGGACTGCTGGTGCTGCCCCGCGGCGGCGAACACGAGCTGCGGACGGTGTCATTCACCCACGGCACGGCCAGTCACCGCTCCGATGCCCCGTCCTCCATGGTCAAGGCCGGATTCGTGTCCTCACCCGCCATCACGTACGCGTCCGCCGGGTTCGCCGCCGTCGCACCGGACTACATCGGCCTGGGCGCCGGCCCGGGACTCCACCCCTGGATGGACGTGCCGTCGGAGACCACCGCCTCCCTGGACATGCTCCGGGCAGCCCGCGCCTTTGTCCCGCGTACGGGCCGGGCACTGGGACACGACGTGCTGGTCACCGGGTTCTCCCAGGGCGCCTCTGCGGCGATGGGACTCGCACGGGCACTCCAGGCCGGCGACGACCCGTGGTTCCGGCTCCAAGCCGTCGCACCGGTCAGCGGCGCCTACGACTTCCAGCACGCCGAACTGCCGGCACTGCTCGACGGCACTCTCGACCCGAAATCAAGCGTGCTGTACACGGCATACCTCCTTGTCGCCTGGAACCGGCTGCACCACCTCTACGACTCCCCCGACGAGGTCTTCCAAGCCCCGTACGACAGCACGGTCGAGACACTGTTCGACGGTTCACACACCGGCCCGCAACTCTTCGCCGGCACACCCGACACCATCGACGCACTGCTCACCCCACACGGCTTCGACATGCTGCGCCGCCCAACCGGCCCGCTGGCCAAAGCACTTCAGGTGGCCGACAGCATCTGCGACTGGGCACCACACGTCCCGGTCCGCCTGTACGCGGCCGACGCGGACGAACAGGCGGCCAACACCAACACCGACCACTGCGAGGCCACACTGCGATCGCACGGCGTGAACACGACGGTCGTCGACCTCGGCACCCCCGACTTCGCGGGCTCCAGACACCTCGGCTCCAACATCGCCGGCACCGCGGCCATCGTGCGCTGGTTCAGCCAACTGCGCTGACAACCCGCCGACCCACCCCCGCCCGCAGGACAGGCCAGCCACCCGTGTGCCGGCCACGACCCCAGGACGCACCCACCGGGAACACCCCACCGTGGAACCCGGATCAGCCCGACCGCGGTCCGGGACGCCCCCCACCCCCGTGAACAACCGGCGCCACGACTCGACGACTCGTGGACAAAGCCAGGTGCGCTCCAACCAGCCCATGACCTGGCACAACGCGGCGGGCCCGAGGCGGCGGGTGAGGCCGCGGACGCTCTGACAGTCACCGTCGGTGAGGTGGTAAAGGCCAACGCGTTCCAGGACAGCGTAGAAGGGGCCGGACTGTGGCGGCGGCCAGATCTTGGTGGACGGCGAGACCACCCCGACGAATCATCCGGAGAACCGGAGGCCCAACGCCGACGGCCGGCGGCTGCACCTCGTCCGCGGACAGCGCGTCACGGTGACCGTGACCGGCTTCGGCGAGGAACCCGACACGGTGGTGGTCAGCCGGGACGTCGCAGCCGGGCGCGCCACACTACGCCTGACCGGCGAGCATCTGGAACTCCATCCGGACACACGGACCACTTCCACCGCGCCCTGGCATGCCGGAACGCGGACGGGACGACACCGGCCCAGACCGACCCGGTCAGCAGCCAAGACGCTGGAACAGCTCCACTGTTGTCGGCGTGGACCTGGGCAGCGGGGTCGGCGGGGGCGGGGACCAGCAGGGCGCGCAGTTGCTCGGCGGCCTGGGCCTGTTCGGCCGGTTCCAGCCCTTCCAGGAAGTCGGCCAGCCGGGTCTGCCAGGTGTGTTCCTGTCGCTGTGCAAGGGCTGCCCGTTCCTACGGGGCTGCGGCTTCCAGTTCCTGCCTGGTCCGGTCGAGGCGTGCCTGGGCGAGGCGTTCGTCCTCGGTCCGCCCGCGGCCTAGCAGGCGGGCGACCCGTTCCCGGGTGGCCGCCCACACGCCCGTTCCGGCAGCCTGGACGATCCCGGCGCCCCCGGCCGCGGCCAGCGCGCTCAACGTCTCCGACAGCATTCCCGGCTCCCCCCTGCCCCCCGGTGGTCGACCGGACGATGCGGCCGGCGGGTCGGGCGCGGTGGTCCCGGTGCCGGACGCCCGAGACCCCGTCGAGCGGGTGGTGCCGCGCGAGCAGCCGACCGGGGCCGTGGCGAGGATCACGGCGGCGGCACCGAAGGACGCTGGACGGATGCCTTCGAGGCGGCCCGCGGCCTGGTGACCGCCTTCTGCGCGTTGGGGCGGCTCGCACCGCGCCCGAGGCCGGGCGAGTCCAGGGAGAACAGACCAGGAATATGACCTGGACCACATATGTCACAACACATGTGTCGTGTAATGTGTCCGATATGAGCACTTCAGCGAAGAATCCGACCCTCGTCTTCATCCCCTGCCTCTCCGGCGCCCCGTGGAGCGCCGAGCAACTGGCCCCCTACAGCGAGGCACCCAAACGGACGCTGCGCCTACCCGAGGGCGTCGACGACATCGAGCACTACGCCGACCACCTCGAGAGCGCGATCGCGGACCTCGACGACTACGTGCTGGTCGGCGACTCCTTCGGCGCGAACATCGCCCTCGCACTGGCGACCCGCCGCCCGCCGGGCCTGCGCGCCCTCGTCATGTCCGGCGGCTTCGCGGCCAACCCGGTCGACTCGAAGCCGTGGAAAGCCCTGATGCAGGCGATCGGCAGGGCCCGCGGGCCGCTCTACCGGCAGCTGACACTGCGCGCCCACGCCCACCGCCTCACCTCCCCGTACGACGGCGAGGGCCAGACGCCCTGGAGCCAGGCGCGCAGCCGCGAACTGTTCCTCGCCTACACCCCCGCCGCCTCCTTCGGCGCCCGCCTGCGGGCCGTTCTCACCGCCGACTACACCGACGCGCTAGACCGGGTCCAGGTCCCGACCCTGATCCTGACCCCCTCCCACGACGTACTGATCGGCGAGAACGCCTCCAAGGTCATGCTCGCGGGCATCCCCGACGCCCGGGAGGTCGTGCTGCCGCGCACCGGCCACATGTTCCGCTTCTCCCACCCGGTCACCTACGCCGCCGCGGTCAACGACTTCCTCGCCACCCTGCCGACCATCCGACAGGACGCCGATGCGTAAGGCCGAACACCTGCGGTTCGCGATCCTGGCGGCCCAGCGCGAAGGCAACCGACTGCTGATCCAGGCCCTCAAACCGCACGGCATCACCCCGTCGCAGGCCGAGGTGCTGCGCCTGCTCCAGCAGCACGGCACCTTGAGCCTCAACGGGCTCGGGCAGCTCCTGGTGTGCGAAAGCGGCACCAACCCCAGCCGGCTCCTCGAACGCGTCGTCGCGGCCGGGCTGGTCGAACGCCGCACCGACACCGCGGACCGCCGCTACCTCCAGCTCAGCCTCACCCCCGAAGGCGAACGCCTGGCCACCGCCGTAGCCGGGATCGAAGAGTCCCTCTACACCGCGATGGACACCGCCTGCCAAGGCCTGGACACCGACGCGATGCTCACGTTCCTGCACAACTTCATCGACCCCCTGCCCTCGGGCAAAGCCCTCAACAAGCGCCTCGCCCTCGACTGACACCCCACCCCCACCCGACGCCACGGCCCGCACAGGACCGGCCGACCACGCACCGGAAAAGGAGCAACCGGCCCGATCACGGCGGCAGCTATATGGTCGGTGACCCACTGTGCACAAAGCGTCGTCGCCGAGCCCGTTGGGGGCGTTAATCTTCCGCGGTGCGGCTCCGGCTGGACGAAGTGGCGCCGCCGGCACACCACCGAGGCCGTGATCACCGGCATCACCGCGGCCGCCGACCCCGGTCGGCAGGCCATCGCCCTCTCCTGGCCCGACGCCGACGGCCGGCTGCGCCCGGTCGGGGTGAGCCTGCCGCTACCGTCCGGGCTGCGGTGTGAGCTCGCGCCGCTGCTCGGCCTTCTTGTCGGCACCACCAAGATGTGGCGGCGCCGCGCAGCCAGCGACTGGACCTCCTACCTGGAAGCACGCGCCGCTGGCTGGTCACGGACCTGCGTCAGGCCCGGCCGCCCCTGCGGCCGGGCCGGGCAGGCACCACCTGGATCCACGGCTGGTGGGTGCCGTCGGTGCTCCAGGTGAACTTCATCCAGTACTGGTGACCAAGGGAATTCTCCAGCATGCCGATGAGCATCGGGTCGGCCCCGTACGCGGCGAGGGATCTGAGGATGTCGTAGTCGACATAAAACTCCGTGTCCCTGTCATTCGCGAGGTGGTCGTTGAGGAACTGGAGCTGTTCGTTGGAGATGTCGCCGATCTTGCTGTCGTTGTCGAAGCGGTGCAGCTGAGGCATGGTTCGGGAGTTTTCCAATCCAGTCGGGTTGAGGTGATGCCGTTCGCCAAGGTTCGTCAGCAATGCTGGCGGCCCCCACCCTGGACCTCTACGAGTCGGAGATTCGCTGCCCGTTCAACCTCTCCACCGCGGTCGTCTCCTCGCGAGGCAGCATGGCGTTGAGTTCTGGACCGAGCCACCTGAACCACTCACGCCACGCCTCCACCCTCCCACAGCCGCTGTCGTCCCATCAGCGGGCCGCCCCCAGGCGGGCAGGCCCGCAGCCGCGACCAGGCCCAGCAGCCTTTCGAGTCCGCGCCGCCAGACCTGTGCCCATCCCCTCGCCACACCGGCACAGATCGTCTGGTGAGGACCCGCTTCCCGTAGACCGGCGCCCCACGAATGAGGTACTGGCGCATACGGGAAGGGAATTGACTTGTTCCAACTCGCCCGGCCTGGACAGTGTGTTACCAGATGGTGCGGACCCACGAAATCGGCTGGACCCGTCCCGGAAGAGTCCGGGACGGGGCCGGGGACGGCGGTCAAAGCCCGCAGACGCGGCCGGCTGCCAATCCTCCAGGCGGGTGACGAGGGTGGTGATGAGGACGTCCGCCTCGCGGGTGCCGAAGGCCTGTTCGGCGTCACGCTTGTGGGGCCAGTCACGGCAGTGGAGGCGGACACCGGCCTTGGTACACAGACGCTCCACCAAGTCGCTGCCGTTCGGATCCGCACCAGTGGTGTCGACGCCGCGGCAGTGGGCCAGGGCGAGGGTGGTGGTGCGCACGGAGCGCTTGCTGCCACAGAACACCAGGACACTGCAGCCGTCGGCGATGCTCGGGCGCCAGCGCCAGGTCCACCAGAGTCTTCACCGGCCCATCGGTGCACAACACCGCGTCCGCGAGCTCGAACAGCCCGTCGCGCCGAACGGTCAGGCAGTCGCAGAAGACCCCCGGAAGCGTGACAGTTCCGCGAACCGCTCGCACCGCCCACCCTGTTCCACCAGACTCACTATCGCAACCTTCGCGTCAAGTCCTGTCTCTCTTGGTCGAGTTCAGGATCACGTGAAGGTTGTACTGCCGTCCCGTAAACACCCGGACGAGTGATCGCCAGGTCCGCCCGTTCGAAGCCGGACGATAAATCACAAGTTGTGACGCCGTCACGGATTGTGCAGACGCTACGGCGGAGGGGTCCGCCCCGCGAACGGCCCGATCATCCAGTGGGAGGCCAGGGCCTGGAGGGGAGATCCTGATAAGCCCCGAGGAAGTAGTCCACTCCTTCCTCGAACAGAGCGGTCTCGACGTCTGCCTGTAGTGAGCCCTGAACCTCGACAGGAACCGGATAGTCGCCGATCCTCATCCACTCGTCATCACCGATCTCGAACAGGCCCCTGACCTTTAGGAACTGCTGTCGGGTCAGGGCGACGGGCGAGCAGGGTCACTCGGCGGGACCAAATCCTTCCAGTGCCCACGAGAGGTTGCGGCCGTTCTCGAACGGATAGTCATCGTTCACCCACTAATCCTATGGCGCTCCACGTTCGGCCAACCTGAGCGATCCTCCCGACCAGCGACCCACCCCCGGTCGCCGAGGAAAGGCAAATCCGCTACTCTCCGCCACCGACCACACAACTCGCGCCAGAACCCGAACTCATCAACATCACCTGACCGTGGTTTTGGGTGCCTCCCAAACCCGTCGACAAGTGACGTCACTACTGCCCGATAGACCCGGAAACGACAAGTTCGCGGAAGTGTTCAGCGAACGGAACTCCTGGAACGCATGGGACAGGTGGGCCTCCGGGGCACGTCACTACGGTGATCTTCATCCAGAGGCCGGCAAAGTCGGGTGGTGGCCGCAGATTCCCGATCATTCGCACGTTGTTCAGGAACAACGTGGACCACCGCTCACCCGGTTGCCGAGGCCCTGGTGCGCGGGGTGGCGGCCGGGCAAGCTAGTTTGTCCGGGTGAGTCTCCTCGATGATGTGGCCAAGCGCGACGGCTGGCGATGCTGGGTGTGCGACGAACCGGTCGACCCCGACAAGTCG